>JALWNT010000084.1 GCA_027080995.1 Campylobacteraceae bacterium
CTCAAACATTGAGAGAATGAGACGAGGGAAGATGTGCATAAAGAAATCTGAAGGGCTACCCGTAGGTAATTCAATGATTTATTTGCGTGCAGATTGCCTCGTATCGTTCTCCCCGAAGGGTGAGGCAATTTCGCCCATAGGCTGCGTTGGATTTTTTTGAATTCGCTTAGGCGAGTCCTGCAAAAATCCGCCTTGCCTATGAACGAAATTGCCTCATCAATGTTTGAGGTATATAATTGGTGCGGTAATAATAGAAGGCAGATTGTTCCTACGAACGGAGTATCGACGCATCCAAGACACTTTCTACTGAATGGAATGGGTTCAAAAGGGCTGGAAGATTCTCTGAGAGTAAGTGCAAGAGGAGGAGGTGCGGAACTTTTGAATCTCCGCATCAATCTTTTTTGAGCATTTTCCCCCGGATTTCGTCTTCGTCAAGAAGTTCTTTGTCGTATTTGATGACCATGACCCCTTCGGTCTCGTTGACATAGACATCGTTGATCCCGGTCTCTTTTTTGAGTTCGGGGAGTTTCTCCCGATCGAAATGCTCGGTATCGAGATAGAGGGTGCCGCGCAGGCCCGGATTGCGCATTTTGGCGATCCAGGCGGCCCAGAAGACGGAGACGACCAAGACGGTGATGGCGACCCCTTTGACGCTCCAGTGACTGAAGATCCAGCCCGCCAACGTCGCGCCCACACCCATGCCGACGTAGGCAAAAGTGTTGGCGACACCGAGAGCGGCGCCTTTTTGGTGGGCTTTGGCAAATTTACTGACGAAGCTCTGCAGTAAAGGTTCGAACATATTGAAGCCGATGAAGAAGAAGACGACGCCGGTGCCGAAGAGCCAGAGGCTGTTGGAGAAGCCCATCAGTATGAAAGCAACGGCAATAAAAGCGATGGAGGCGAGGAAAACCTCTTTGCCTCTATTGTACTTCTCTCCGAAGACCGCCGAGGGTCCCATCGCGATGATTCCGAAGAAGACCGCGGGGAGATAGACTTTCCAGAACTCTCCCATCGGCAGCATAAACTTGTTTTTGAGGACCAGAGGAATCAGGAAGAAAGCGATGGCCATCGTGGAGCTATGGAAGAGAAAAGTGACGTACATCCGCACCAGGTCTTTGTCCTTGAAAACGTGACGGACTTTGGCCTCCTCTTCGGCGAAGCTGTGGGTGATTTTGGGCGGTTCGGGGACGACGGTAAAGAGCAGGATGATGGAGAGAATCGCCATGCCCGCCGTCAGATAGAAGAGAAAGGGGACTCCGTCGGGCAGGCCGCCGATGATGGGCCCGATGACCATCGCGGCGGTGAAGGCCAGCGCGATCACCATTCCCATGACGGCCATCGCGTGGGCGCGCTCCTCTTCGCGGACGTGATCGGAGATCATCGCGATGATGACGGCGCCGATCGCTCCGGCTCCCTGGAGGAAACGACCGATCAGCAGGGTGTAGATGTTGTTGGCCATTCCCGCCATAACGGAGCCCAGGGCGAAGATCAACAGACCGATCAGGATCGCTTTTTTGCGTCCGATCTTGTCGCTGAGCGAACCGAAAGGGACCTGGAAGGCCGCCTGGGTAAAGGCGTAGCCTCCGACGGCCAGGCCCACAAGGGTCGGAGTGGCTCCGGGGAGGTCCTTGGCATAGGCCGAGAGGACGGAGATGACGACGAAAAGACCCAGAAAACGCAGGCCGATGATGAGGCTGAGGTGCCAGGTCTTGGCGATGATAGGCTTCATGGAGGCAATCCTTTGCTTGCGATATAATCCTTTTCGGAAGGAACAAGGAATCTTGATGAAAATATACAAAAACCAAGAGATATTTTCGTCAGGTTTCGATGAGATTATAATCCCTTTGCGGTTAAAGAAGGTTAACGAAAATGAAATTGGTGTTGGCAAGTGGAAACCGGGGGAAACTGAGAGAGTTTCGCGAGGCGTTCGGCCCGGAGCTGGCGAGTGTTTCGGAGCTGATGGAGCCCATCGATATCGTGGAGGATGCCGAGAGTTTCGCCGGCAACGCCCTGCTCAAGGCCCGGGCGATCTACGATCGGCTCGGACCGGGGCATTTGGTGATCGCCGACGACAGCGGGATCTCGGTCCCCCTGCTAGGCGGAACGCCGGGGATCTACTCCGCCCGCTACGCCGGGGAGGCAGCCGACGACAAAGCGAATCTGCAGAAACTGATCGCTGAGTTGAAAAAAAAGGGAGTGCATCGGACTCCCGCCTACTACACCGCCGCCATCGCGATCGTCGGCGAAAAAGGGGAGTATGTGGTCCACGGGTGGATGCACGGAGAGGTGATCGACGAAGCGCGGGGAGAGAAGGGCTTCGGCTACGATCCTATCTTCATTCCCGAAGGATACGATAAGACTCTTGGGGAATTGGAGGAAAGCATCAAGGCGGAGATCTCCCATCGGGCCAAGGCGATCAAACTCGCCCGACCTCTGATTGAGATGCTGCGTAAGTGACTAGAAGCCGGTCTCCCCTCCCCTCCGAAAACGTCTGATCTTCGGGCGCGAGATGAGGAGGAATCCGACGAGAAAGATGGCTTCTAGGGCCAGGGAGAGGATGAGGACTTTGGCGGTGCCGGCAGGATCCTCCGTGAAGGGAAGCCCGCCGGTGTTCATCCCGAAAAATCCGGTGACGAGCGTCAGCGGGAGGAAGACCGCAGAGATGATCGTCAGCCAGTACATATTGCGGTTCATCCGTTCGTCCACCTTGACCCGGTAAAAATCGTGAAGGTTGTCGAGCTTGTCCATCGCATCTTTGGCCAGGTCGCGTACACGGCTCATATGCTCGAGAATATCCGCGTAGGCGAGCGCGTCGAACTCCCGGGATTTTCGGCCGTAGTGGACGAAGAGTTCGAAAGAGAGCACGGCGTGGAACATCAGGCGGTTGATGAGAGAGACTTCTTTTTTGTAGGTGATCCAGCGCTCCATAAAGTCGGAGGGAGCATCCTCGTAGAGGCTCTCTTCGAGGCGGTCGATCTCGACGTGGTACTGGCGGATATCCCGAATCAGCCGGTCTACTTTTTCATCCAGGATTCGATGCAGATCCTCGAAGGTCCCAAGGAGTTCGAAATCCTTTTTCTTCCTATCATAGCGATAACATTTGCCTCGGCGTGAGAGAAAGGCGTAGGAGGTCACCTGCACTCCGTGAGTCTGAAGCTCCGGCAGACGCAGTATCAGTACGGCGAAATCCTCTCCGCTCTCAAAATCAGAAGGGTGTTCTGGGTTTTCAATGTCTTCGAGGATCAATTCGTCAAGAAAGTCGGTTTGCATCAGAGCCTTTCGTTTTTGGGTTTTGCGTCTTTGGAATAAGCTCCGGTTTCACTCGATGACTCTGGCAGTCGCTAATTCCGATGGAACCCCTACGGGGCAAGCGCTCCTTTGTCGCCACCCGGTGAAACCTCTCCCGGCATTATTTAAAAAGCGCCTTGATTTTGACACATATCAATAGCAGCGTAAATTTCCTCATTCGGCCGGAAGTATAGCATTTCAGCCGGAGCGCTCCGGCTTTGTGGGATAATCCCGAAACGAATGTAAAGATCAAAGGGAATGGAATGAAAAAAATAATTTTATGGAGTGCGGGGCTTGTCGTCTTAGTCTTCCTGGGGTGGAGAGGCTATATCTCCGGGCACGGAGAGGAGTATTTCCGGCAGTATCTCGACGGGAGCAAACGGCTACAGCAGGGCGTCGTGCGTCTGGAGCTAAAAAAATACCTCAACGGTTTTTCATCGGCCGAAGCGCTGGTCGAAGCCCGCTTCAGCGGCGCAGACGTTTCCCCGCTGCGCAATCCTCTGCCGATTGAGAGCCGTATCGATTACGGCCCCTTCTTCTTTTCGGAACTCCGTCCGGGGCTCTTGCGCATCACGACGCACAAGCGACTGGCCGAGTTGTTGACGAAAGAGGGAGCTGAGGAGTTGCGCCGATCGCTGGAACGTCCGGTGAAGATCGACTATCTGGGGATTATGGATTGGGGGCATGTTATGCATGAGGAGCTTTTGCTCTCTTCCATCCGGGTAAGAGAGGCAAATATGAGCGTCGCTACCGTCTCACCGGTTCGCATCGAGGGGACCTACAGGCTTTCGGACCTTCGGGGGCATTGGAAGCTTACGACTTCACGGATCGAATTTGAAAATCCGAAAACCCGGGAGAGCCTGAAAATCGAAGGGCTGAGTGCCGGAATGTCGATCCAGGAGATCGAAAAAGAGGGCCCGATCTTCGGTCGCTACAGCCTGAATGCACAGAGAATCCGTGCCGTGTTCGCAAACGCCGGCAGCCGTGAGCAGCTGGATTTCGGAGGATCGATACGCATCGGATTGGAGAAAACGACGCCGAAGCTGGCGACTCTGAAGCTGGGGATCGCTCTGCGCAGCGAAGACAACGCCACCCGTACTCTTTGGAAAGGGATTCATTCCGCTTCGCTCGATTTGACACTGAAAAATCTCGGCATTGAAGGGTTGCGCAGACTCTCGGCGCTCGAAAAAGAGCGTCAAGCGATCCAGGAGCGCCTGGCGACAGCGGTAGGAGGCAACGACGATCTGGCGATGCAAAAGGCGATCCTGGCGCTGCAGGCGCTCGACAAACGCTGGATCGACATTTACAACGCGCTGCTGATCCCCCGAAAGACGACACTGCATCTGGAGGAGACGATCGAAGCGTCGCAGCGCAGCCGTCTCCTGCTCGACCTGCGCTATACCGGCCAGCCGCTACAGGGCGATGCGATGACGGCGATGATTTCCCTCCTGGCCCACGCCGACCGGCTGGCCGAGGGGCGCTTCGATCTGTCACTCGAAAAATCCCTGGCCAAGCGACTCTACCCCAACGGGATTTTCGTACTCGATTCGATGGTGGACAAAAATCTGGCGACACTCAAAGCGGGGCTCTATCACCTCGAAGGGGAGATCAAAAAGGGCAAAATCATCATCAACGGAACGAAATACGCTCCCCAGGAGCTGATGATGTTGATTTTGATGTAGCACGATGTGCGCGATCTTCGGGATTTTGGGGGCTTATGAGCCTGAAAAGGCCCAGGAGGCCTTCGACCGTCTGAGCCACCGCGGCCCCGACGACAGCCGCCTGCTGCTGCGCAGGGCGGGGGCCTGGGGTGTGCACCGCCTGGCCATCGAATCGGCGGGTGAAGCGATGGCCCAGCCTCTGGAGGATTCGGGTGAAGCCATTCTTTTCAACGGGGAGATCTACAACTACCGGGAACTGGCGGCGGAACTGGGCATCGAAGCGGAGTCGGAGAGCCGGGTCCTGCTGGCGGCCTGGCGGCGCTGGGGAGCCGATTTTGTCCGGCAGCTTCGGGGGATGTATGCCATTGCCGTGATCGAAGCTGAAAAGGGCAGGGTACATCTTTTCCGGGACCCGGCGGGAAAAAAGCCTCTTTTTTACCTGATTGGCAGAGACCTCATCGCCTTCGCCAGCGAAGCCAAAGCCCTCTACGCACTCAAGCCTTTCTTCCTCGAACGTCGCCGACTAGTCCAGTACCTGGGCTACCAGTCCACCATCGCCCCCCATACCCTCGATCGGGAAGTACGCAAGCTGGAACCGGGGGAGCGGATCGAGCTTCTGCTCGATCCGAGTGAAGAACGAAGAGTAAAGAACGAAGAGTGTCAAGTACCAATCATCCAAAATCCAAAATCCAAAATCCAACATTCCATAGACGATCCCTGGCTCTCCACCCCCATCCGCTACCGGGACGAAGCGAGTGCCGCGGCGGCAGTGGAAGCAGCGCTGAGGGAGGCGGTGGCCCTTCGTATTCCCTCCAAGGTTCCCTGGGGTGTGCTGCTTAGCGGCGGGTTGGACTCCTCTTTGGTGGCGGCGTTGGCGGCCAAGCGATGCCCAGAGCCGATCCGGACCTTCAGCATCGGCTACGAGGGGTACGCAAACTACGACGAGCGCCCCTGGGCGGAGCGGACCGCCCGGCATCTGGGAGCGGAGCACCGCGCCTATGCTTTCGGAAAGCGGGAGTTTTTCGAGACCCTGGAGGCATTGCTGCCGCTGCTGGACGAGCCGTTGGGAGATCCGGCGATGATCCCGCTCTTTTTCCTGATGCGTCGTGCGGCCGAAGAAGGGGTGAAAGTCCTGCTAGGAGGGGAAGGAAGCGACGAGCTTTTCCTGGGTTATCGTACCTACCGGGAATTCTATGCCGTGGAGAAGGCGAGGGAACTCCCCTACCGCCACTGGCTGCGAAACTATTTCCACAAACACTACTCCGAAAACCGGGAGTGGGAGTGGTACAAACGGGCCTGGGAGGATCAGCCGATCTTCCGCTCCACGGCGGAGCTCTATACCGATTTGCAGCTGAACCGGCTCCTGAAACAGAATGTCAAAGACGGGCAGAACCTGGAGGCGATCCGCCCCTGGGTGGAGCGTTTCGAAGCCTCGGAGCGCTCCCATCCCGCCGACTGGTACAGCTACCTGGATCTAAAAGTGATGCTGGGAGAGGTCTATTTGGTCAAGCAGGACCGGGTCAGTATGGCCACCGGGATCGAAGCCCGCTCCCCTTTTCTGGACCGCCGGGTGATCGAAACCGCCTTCGCCGTCGATCCGCAACTGCGCTTCGAGACCGCCCCCAAAGGGCTTCTCAAAAAGGTGGCCGAGCCCTACCTGCCCTCGGCGATCGTCCACCGCAAAAAAAAGGGGCTCAACTACCCCTTCATCGAATGGATTCTCGAGGAGGGCGGCATCGAGACGCTCTGGAGGGTCCAGCGAAAGACGGGTCTTTTCCGGGAAGAGCAGCTGAGGTTCCTGACGTCGCGGGCCGACCGGGGCAAATTCCGCCAGCACCTCTTCCCCCTCTATCTGCTGGCGAGGTGGATGGAGATCAAGTCAGGAGTTAGGAGTGAGGAGTGAGGAATTTTGGGGCGTCGCTTTACGACGCGTTTTTTTGGAGGCGGGAATTCATTCCCGCTGCCCTATCCCTTTTTCAAAATCCGGGGTAAAGTGATCCCCGTCTGCTGCTGGTATTTCCCCCGCCGGTCGGCGTAGGTGGTTTCGCAGGGTTGGTCTCCCTGGAGGAAGAGCACCTGGGCGATCCCTTCGTTGGCGTAGATCTTGGCGGGCAGAGGGGTGGTGTTGGAGATCTCGATGGTGATGTGCCCTTCGAAGCCGGGCTCAAAAGGGGTGACGTTGACGATGATCCCGCAGCGGGCGTAGGTGCTTTTGCCCAGGCAGATCGCCAGCACGTCGGGGGGCATGCGGAAATACTCCACGGTGCGCGCCAGGGCGAAAGAGTTGGGGGGGACGATACAGATATCCCCTTTGAAATCGACGACGTTGTTCTCGCTGAAATCCTTGGGGTCCACCACCTCGGCGTTGATGTTGGTGAAAATCTTGAATTCGTCGCTGACCCGGATATCGTAGCCGTAGCTGCTGAGCCCGTAGCTGACGACCCCTTCGCCGACCAGCCCTTCGCAAAACGGTTCGATCATCCGGTGTTTTTGCGACATTTCCCGGATCCATTTGTCGGATTTCAGGCCCATTTTTTTCCTTTTTTTTCGGTTTTGACGCCTCTTTTTGACGTTTTCGATAAAAACAATGCACTTAAGCTATAATGATGCCATTATATCCAAGACGAGGAGTATCGATGAAATTCGAAGAGATCAAAGAACTGATGAAACTATTCGCCAAAAGCAAACTCGACAAAATCAAAGTCAAAGAGAAAGATTTCGAAATCGAAATGGAAAAAGCAGGAGAGACGGTCGTCGTCGAAGCAGCCCCCGCCGCCGTCACTGCCGCCCCCTCTTCGGCTCCGGTCGCCTCGACACCCGTCGCCGTCGAAGAGACCAAGAGCGAACCCGCCGCCAAAGGAGAGTTGATCACTTCCCCGATGGTGGGGACTTTCTACGCCGCACCCTCCCCCGATTCGCCCCCGTTTGTCCAGGCGGGAGATACCGTGCGCAAAGGCCAGACCCTCTGTATCCTCGAAGCGATGAAGATCATGAACGAACTCGAGGCGGAGTTCGACTGCAAGATCCTCGAAGTCCTGGTCCAAGACGGCGAACCCGTGGAGTACGACAAGCCCCTCTTCCGGGTCGAAAGGCTCTAAATGGCCGAGATCAAGCGTATCCTCATCGCCAACCGGGGAGAGATCGCCCTGCGGGCGATCCGGACCATCAAGGAGATGGGCAAAGAGGCCGTCGCGGTCTACTCCACCGCCGACAAAGACGCCGCTTATCTCAAGCTGGCCGACGCCGCCATCTGCATCGGCGGCCCCAAGGCCCACGAGAGCTATCTGAATATCCCCGCCATCATCTCCGCGGCGGAGCTGGCGGAGTGTGACGCGGTCTTCCCCGGCTACGGCTTTTTGAGCGAAAACCAGAACTTCGTCGAGATCTGCGGCCACCACGGCCTCAAATTCATCGGCCCCGGGGTGGAGGTCATGCAGATGATGGCCGACAAATCCAAGGCCAAGCAGGTGATGGCCGAAGCGGGGGTACCGACGATCCCCGGCAGCGACGGAGCCGTCCCCGACGCCGAGACCGCCAAGAAACTGGCCAAGGAGATCGGCTATCCCGTCATCCTCAAAGCCGCCGCCGGCGGCGGAGGCCGGGGGATGCGGGTCGTGGAGGACGAGAGCTACATCGAAAACGCCTTTCTCGCCTGCGAAGCTGAGGCGGTGGGCGCCTTCGCCGACGGGACGCTCTATATGGAGAAGTTCATCGAAGCTCCCCGCCACGTGGAGGTGCAGGTGATGGGGGACAGCCACGGCCACGCCATCCACATCGGCGAGCGGGACTGCTCGATGCAGCGACGCCATCAGAAGCTGATCGAGGAATCCCCCGCCCTGGTTCTCGACGAAGCGCGACGCCGGGAGTTGCACGAAGCGGCGGTGCGGGCGACGAAACATATCGGCTACGAGGGGGCGGGGACCTTCGAATTCCTCGTGGACAAGCACAAGAACTTCTACTTCATGGAGATGAATACCCGGTTGCAGGTCGAGCACTGCGTCAGTGAAATGGTCAGCGGCATCGACATTATCGAGTGGATGATCCGAGTCGCCGAAGGGGAGGCTCTCCCCTCCCAGGAAGCGATCACCCTCAAAGGCCACGCCATCGAGTGCCGGATCACCGCCGAGGATCCCGTCAGTTTCCTCCCCAGCCCCGGCAAAATCCAGAAGTGGATCGCTCCGGGTGGCAAAGATGTCCGCATCGACACCCACGCCTACTGCAACTATATCATCCCCACCCACTACGACTCGATGATCGGCAAACTGATCGTCTGGGGCGAAAACCGCGACCGCGCCATCGCCAAAATGCGCCGAGCGCTGGACGAGTTCGAGGTCGGCGGCGTGCGCACCGTCATCGAGTTCCACCGCAAAATGATGCGCAATCCCGACTTCATCTCCAACAATTTCGACACCAAGTATCTGGAAGATTACAAAGGGTAGCCGATGACGCGCACCCAAATTATTCGACAGGTCAAAGCGATCATTCTGAAATATTGTCGACCTGAGCGGATCTATCTCTTCGGTTCGAGGGCAACGGATGAAGCGAAGCCCACCAGTGATCTCGATATCGCATTCGACGATCCCGAATGCAAAGCACTCGGAAGGATCAGAGAAGAGGTGGAGCGTCTTGATACCCTGCTGAAAATCGACGTGATCAACCTCTCAAGAGTCGAAGATCGTTTCCGCAATCGGGTTCTTAGCACCGGGAAGGTGCTTTATAGCGCGACGAAACGGTTGCGTGCCGAGGATGGACTCTACAGTTTCGAAAAAGCCCTGGAACGCTTTGGGGAAACCTTGGTGAAGAAAGAGGGATTGGAACAGGAAGGATTCGGAGATCTTTATCTGGATCTTCTGGTCAAACGTTTTGAGTTTACCTATGAGACGGCCTGGAAAGCGCTCAAACGCTATCTGGATTATCTGGGACTGGAGGCCTCCAGCCCCAGAGCGGTCTTTCGTGAAGCCTATGCCCAGGGGATACTGAAGGATGAATCGGTCTGGCTTGATATGATTGAGATGCGAAACCTCTCCTCCCACGTCTATGATGAAGAGGAGATTGCTATCATGATCGACGAAGCGGAACGTTTTTGCGCTGCTTTTTCGGAATTGAAACACCATCTGGAAAAAGAGCTCAAAGGAGAGAAATGAAAATTCTCGTCACCGGCACCGCCGGCTTCATCGGCTTTCATCTGGCCAAACGTCTGTTGGAACGGGGTGATGAGGTGGTCGGGCTGGACAACATCAACGATTACTACGACGTTCGGGTCAAATACGGCCGACTGCGTGAAACGGGCATCGAAGGGGATGAAGCGATCGAATACGCCAAGCCTGTTCAGAGCGGCAAATACGGGAATTATCGTTTCGTCAAACTCAATCTGGAAGACCGCGCCGCCGTCGACGAGCTTTTCGAGCAGGAAAAGTTCGACGCGGTCTGCAACCTGGCCGCCCAGGCGGGGGTGCGCTACAGCCTGGTCAATCCCCACGCCTACGTCGACAGCAACATCGTCGGCTTCGTCAATATCCTTGAGGGGTGTCGCCACCACAGTGTGGGCCATCTGGCCTACGCCAGCAGCTCCAGCGTCTACGGCCTGAATGAGACGATGCCTTTCAGCACCCACGACAACGTCGACCACCCCATCAGCCTCTATGCCGCCAGCAAAAAGTCCAACGAATTAATGGCCCATACTTACAGTCACCTTTACGGCCTGCCGACGACGGGCTTGCGTTTCTTCACCGTCTACGGCCCCTGGGGGCGGCCCGATATGGCGCTTTTTCTCTTCACCAAAGCGATCCTGGAAGATCGTCCCATCGACGTCTACAACTACGGAGATATGAGACGGGACTTCACCTACATCGACGACATCGTGGAAGGATTGGTGCGGGTCATCGACCGCCCGCCCAAAGGCAACCCGAACTGGAGCGGCAAACACCCCGATCCGGGCAGTTCCAGAGCCCCCTACAAGATCTACAACATCGGCAACAACAATCCCGTCAAACTGATGGATTTCATCACCGCCATCGAAAAGGCGATCGGCAAAGAGGCCAAGAAGAACCTTCTGCCCATCCAGCCCGGAGACGTGCCGGCGACCTACGCCGATGTGAGTGATCTGATCCGAGATATGGGCTACAAGCCTCAAACACCGATCCGGGAGGGAATCGAACGCTTTGTCGAGTGGTATCGCCATTTTTACAAGGTGTAGGGATAAGAGAAGCCGGAAGAGAACCAATTTCTCGATTTTGTCAAAAACTTGAAGAGGAGAAAAGGTAATGAAAAAGAGTTTGCTTGGAGTGTTTTTTCTGTTTGGAGTACTTTGCGCTTCTGTGGATATCAACAATGCCTCGGTCAAAGAATTGAGCAGTTTGAAAGGTATCGGAGAGACCAAAGCGAAACTGATCGTCAAATATCGTAAGACTCATTGTTTTACCAAAGCTGCAGATTTGATGCAGGTAAAAGGAATCGGCAAAGCAACTTTCAAAAAGAACAGGGGTGAAATCACGATCGGAAAATGTCGGCTGAAAAAGTGATACGACTCTTTGGATAAAATGGATAGAGCCATGGAAAAAGAAGAGGGACAAAAGATACGGCTTAGCCGGGAAGAGCTTGCGACATTGAAGCGGAGCCTGGAAGAGCTTACCGATGACTATGCTCTCTATCTGTTTGGAAGCCGTACGGATCCCGAGAAGCGTGGAGGAGATATCGATATTCTAGTGATCTCGCAAAAATTGAATCGGCGGGATCTTCGAAAGGTGCGTATCGATTTTTTTGAGAAGTTCGGTGAACAGAAGCTCGACATTGTTCTGGATGATGGAAGTCTCTCCTCTCCTTTTGTACGGCATATTATTGGCAAGGCAGTTTCTCTGTGACAATCGAAAAACTGATTGAAGACAGAAATCTACTGGAAAAGCAGCGATTCTGGATACGTATTTCTTATGAGGAGTGTCTGAAGATTGGAATCAAAAAGAATTATTCTATTGAAGAGTTCGGGATGTTTGAAATTCTCTGCAGCCGCTACAGCCGAGGAATCGATTTTCTTATACGAAAAATTTTTCGAACTCTAAATGAATATGAGTTCGAAAATCAGGGGACATTGATAGATGTGGTCAATCATGCGCACAAGCGGGGGCTTTTCGAAAACATTCAGACTTTGAGACTGATGAAAGATGTAAGGAATACTATCGTTCACGAATATATCGAAGAGGCTTTGACAGAAGTGTTCCAAGAAGTTCTCGAGTATACCGGGGTTCTGTTGACTATCATAGACAACACCCTATGTCATATTGAGAAACTTGAAAATGAAACTATATAGTAGGCTTTTTTTATCGTATATTTCACTTCGATTAAGCTCAATGGGAGCGTGAGGAGTTTCTCGCAGAGTTGGAGGAAAAATTGATTCAGAACAAGAGAGAAAAGGTATAGGATGGCCAAAATCAAAACAGAGAATACAAAATTGGCCGTTATCGGCCTCGGCTACGTCGGCCTCCCCCTGGCCCATGCTTTCAGCTTCCGATACCCGGTCGTCGGCTTCGACATCGCTCAGTGGCGCATCAACGAACTGCAACAAGGACACGACCGGACCCTGGAGCTCAGTGACGAACAGGTCAAAGAAGCCATCGATAACGGAATGCTTTTTACCAACGAGCTGGATGATATAAAAGAATGTAACGTCTACATCGTCACCGTCCCCACCCCCATCGACGAGCATAAGACCCCGGACCTCACTCCGCTCAAAAAGGCCAGCGAATCGATCGGCAAAGTTCTCAAAGCCGGCGACATCGTCATCTACGAATCCACCGTCTATCCCGGAGCCACCGAAGAGGTCTGCATCCCCATCCTCGAAAAGGTCAGCGGCCTCAAATACATCTCAACCGAAAACAACTCAACACTCAACACTCAAAATTACGACGCCATCGTCCTCGCCGTGGCCCACAACGAATTCAAAGCAATGGATCTGAACGCTTCCGAGGATACGGTGGTTTTCGATATCAAAGGGATTTTGAACAAAGACGCCGTAGATGGGAGATTGTGATACTTGAAGACAGTGTTGATTGTATTTGGAACGCGTCCGGAAGCCATAAAGATGGCTCCACTCGTGAAAGAATTTGAAAAATATCGAGATTTCTTTAAAATCAAAGTCTGTATCACTGCCCAGCATCGTCAAATGCTCGATCAGGTTCTGAAACTTTTCGCCATTGAGCCGGATTATGATCTCGATCTGATGCGTCCGGATCAGGATCTATACGAGCTCACCGAAAAAATTCTTCGGGGCCTGAAAAAAATCCTTGATATGGATCGGCCGGATATCGTTTTGGTCCATGGCGATACTACTACCTCATTTGTCACGTCGCTGGCGGCGTACTATCAGAAAATTAAAGTAGGACACGTGGAAGCGGGATTGAGAACCGGCAATCTGTATGCACCCTGGCCCGAGGAGGCAAATCGCAGAATGACCGGCATTTTGGCAAATTTTCACTTCGCGCCGACGGAAAAGGCCAAAGAGAATCTACTTCGTGAAAATGTGGGAGAAAACAAAATTGTCGTTACCGGAAACACTGTAATCGACGCGCTCTTTTGGGTGCTCACCAAAATCAAAAGCAGTGCCGAAGTAGAAAACAGAATCGTTCGCTCAATCGAGACTTCCATCGACGATCCGAGATTTAACATCAGACAGTCGAAGTTTCTTTTGGTCACCGGACATCGTAGAGAGAATTTCGGAGAAGCTTTTCGACAGATCTGCAAAGCCCTCCAAACGATAGCGCGGAAAAATCCGAATCTGCATATTATCTATCCGGTTCATCTCAATCCCAATATCAGACGACCGGTTTACGAGATCCTCTCCGGAATCGAAAACGTACACCTTATAGAGCCTTTGGATTATGAAGTTTTTGTCTATCTGATGGATCGTGCCGCATTCATTCTTACCGACAGCGGGGGGATCCAGGAGGAGGCTCCTGGCATTGGCAAACCGGTTCTGGTGTTCCGAAAAAATACGGAACGGCCGGAGGCGATAGAGGCAGGGGCGGTAAAGCTTGTAGGTACCAATAGCGAAAGAATTGTTCAGGAAGTTCAAAAACTTCTTGAAGATCCGACGACTCTTTCGTCAATGTCCCATGCTCACAATCCCTACGGTAACGGCGAAGCGAGCCGACGAATCGTACAGTTTCTGAAGGATAATTTATGAAGCAGCAGCTTTTCAGACTCTACGGCTTTGTTCGCTCCTTTTGCCATCCGCACGAGTTATTTGCCGCCTGGAAAAGCATTTTCGATGAACGTGTATACGACAACGATAGCCATTTGCAAATAGCTGCTGATTGGCTTTTGTATATGCAAAACGAAGATGGAGGCTATAGCCGAAAATTCAGTTTTATAACGGGGAGAGATAAAAGTTATATAGAAACGACAGGATACATCGTTCCAACACTGTTGCAGTTACCGCAAGAAAAATACAAAAATTCCGCTCTTGAAGCTGGTGAATGGCTGCTAAAGATACAAAATAGAGATGGAAGTTTTAGTGAGATAGACAATAATCAACCCTTTGTTTTTGATACGGGACAGGTTTTGTTAGGATTGAATGCTTTGTACCTTTATACGCAAGATCAGAGGTATAAACAAGCACTGATAAAAGCGGCGCATTGGCTTGTGGAGGTACAAGAGGAGGATGGAAGCTGGCAGCGGTTTGCTTACAATCGTCAAAAGCACACCTACTATTCACGTGTAGCATACGCTTTGTATGAAGCCGGTGAGTTGAGTGAGATAGAGATCTTTAAGCAAAACGCGCTAAAAAACGTAGAGTGGGTCATATCCAATCAACTTCCAAACGGTTTTTTCCGATATGCGTCTTTTTTAGAAACGGCACCTCCTTTTTTACATACTATCGTCTATGTACTCGAAGGACTTCTTGATATCTACAATAAAACAAAAGAGGAAAAAGTACTTGATGCCGTGTTGAAAAACGCGACGAAGCTAAAAGAGGCGGGGGTGCAAAGAGACTTCATCTTATGCTCCCAATACGATGAAACATTTGACTGTGTCAATAAGGAACGTTGCATCACCGGTTTGGCGCAATGGGCAGGTGTGGCTCTTCGACTCTATGGACTTACAAACGACGAATCGTTCTTGCAGAGTGCTTCGACCACGCTTTTTTATCTCAAAGCAAAACAGATAAGGTCTTCATCAATGCAGGGAGGTTTTAGTGCGAGTATTCCGTTTTGGGGACGCTATGGAGGGTTTGATTTTGTCAATTGGAGTAACAAATTCTTTATAGATGCCCTTTTGCTTTATAATAAAATCGGGCTTTCCAAAACGAAAGAGCAGGAATATTATGTCGCTTCCTCCTTCGGTATAGGACAAAAGGCGGTAACGGACACGATAAGCGTAATGGATGCGAAGTATCTCACTTGTGTGAAAAGATATCTAACGGATAAAGAGCAGACGGTGTTGGATGTTGGATGCGGCAAAGGGGTGATCATAAACGAGCTTGCCAAAGAGTATGAAAAGAGCCGTTTTTTTGGAGTCGATCCCGTTTTTGAAAGTGGAAATATCCAAAGAGGAAGCGTGTACTCTATCGATGGAGAATACGATATCGTGATGAGTTTCGAGGTTTTGCAGCATACCTATGTCGATGAGGCTTTGCGTTCGATCTACAAGGCATTAAAACCAAAAGGGAAAATTTTCATAGGAGAGAGAAACCCCGTCTCGGTGCTTGGTCTGTTGAAGCCTTTTTACGAACTTGGCGGGAAGTGGATGTATCCGTTTGACAGTGCATTTAGGGAGCGATGGTATAGTAAAAGGGAGTGGGAGATCATACTCAAGCGCAATGGATTTAGGATAGAGAATATATGTTTTTTGGAAAATGAAAAGGGCAAAATTCCAAAAATGAACAGATACTTTTTCATAGTCGGAGAGAAGGTATAGTGTGCGGTATAGTCGGTCTCTTGTCAAAAAGATTACCGAGTAAAGAACATTTTATCGAAGCGTTGAATCTTCAGATACATAGAGGACCGGATGATAGCGGTGTGGCAGCGGGGAGAGATTTTATCTTCGGGCACAGGCGTTTGAGTATCATCGACTTGGATTCTCATGCCAAACAGCCAATGGTTTCGGCTGACGGTAATTGTGTCGTCATTTTCAACGGAGAGATCTACAACTATATCGAGATAAGAGAGAACCTTGTAAAAAAAGGATATCGTTTTAAAACGGCGAGTGATACGGAGGTGCTTTTAAACGCTTTTATTGAATACGGTATTGGATGTCTGGAGAAGTTTATAGGGATGTTCGCGTTTGCCATACATGACAAAAAAGCAAACACGACCTATATTGTAAGGGATCGGCTAGGGATAAAACCGCTTTATTACAGTAGTGACGAAGAGGCGTTCTGTTTTGCTTCCGAGATCAAGTCTCTTTTGGCACTGACGCAAAAAAAGGAGCTCAACACCGATGCATTAAGCTCCTATCTTTCGTTTCGCTACCCCATTTTGGACGATACCTTTTTTAAAGGTATCTACTCGCTTCCGCCGGCACACTACATCAAAATAACCGCCAATAAAAGAGAGTTTGTCGAGTATTGGAGTTTGAAAGAGAGCTTTTTGCAGCAACGAGAGGATAAAGGAGAGGAGTACTATAAGGAGAGAGTAAGAAACCTATTAGAGTCGAGTGTGGTATATAGAATGAGAAGCGATGTCGAGTTTGGAGCTTTTCTAAGCGGTGGAGTAGATAGCAGCGTCATCACCGCTTTGATGGCGAAAAATACGACCAAACCGATTCGTACCTTCACAATCGGTTTTGAGGAGGATGGGTTTAACGAGTTTGCATATGCGAAGATGGTTGCTAGAAGGTATGCCACAAACCATACGGAGATCCTCCTTAGTGGAGAAAACTACATCGAAACGATGCAAGAGCTTATAGCTTTCAAAGATGCTCCACTTTCCGTACCAAATGAAGTTCCCCTATATTTGATGTCAAAAGAGCTCAAAAAGTATATCACCGTCGTGCTTTCTGGAGAGGGGGCGGATGAAATTTTCGGAGGATATGGGAGAATCTTTCGAAGCCCTTTTGATTATGAGCGGATGCGCGAGTTGGATAAACTGGACTATGATAAAAAGGAGAAAGAGAAGTTTATAAAAAACTTTGACCGAAAATATGGTAAAAAAATATTTGCAAACGAGTTAGAACACTTTTTACAACTTTATAGTTACACTCCTTTTAGTATGAAAAAATCGTTTTTGAGTCCCGTTGCCGATCTAAAAAAAATAGAAGAGAAGTTCTATGAAAAATTTAAAAAATATTTCAATGAGATTGCAGGTGAGAGTTATTACAACAAAATGATGTATGCATTTGAAAAGATCCATTTAGTAGGGCTTTTGCATCGTGTCGATACCTCGACGATGGCAGCTTCGGTAGAAGCAAGAGTGCCGTTTGTGGATCATAGAGTCGTCGAAGAGGCTTTCGCTATCCCCGTAAAATACAAACTCAAATGGCTCGATGAAGCAAAAGCGAAAACGATGATGAGTGATGCAATTTCGGAAAAATATGATGTTCCAAAGTATATTTTGAAAAAATCTTTTGATGATATGTTGCCAAAGGAGGTGTTGTATAGAAAGAAGATGGGCTTTCCCGTTCCCCTAAACAAATGGTTCGGTGGGGATTTCAACAACTATGCGAAGGGGGTTCTACTTAGCCAAAAAGCAAGAAAAAGGGGCATCTACAACACAAAAGACATAGAACACTACTTGCGAAGCGATCGAATAAAAAAAGAGCATAGTTTCGCTATGAAGATATGGATGCTTGTCAATCTCGAGCTTTTCATGCAACAATATTTCGAGGAGTCGATATGATTATAGGATACACGAGTGGAGTTTACGATCTGTTTCATATAGGGCATCTCAATCTACTCAAAAATGCAAAAGGGATGTGCGACAAGCTGATAGTCGGTGTAACGACGGATGAACTTGTAAGCTACAAGAACAAAAAAGCGATTATCCCGTTTGAGGAGAGATTGGAGATCGTTAGAAGTATAAAGTATGTCGATGCCGCGATTCCGCAAGAGAATATGGATAAGTTTGAAATGTGGCAAAAGGTAAAGTTCGATGTGATGTTTGTAGGAGACGACTGGTTCAACACTCCAAGGTGGCAGGAGTTCGAGAAACAGTTCAAAGAGGTTGGAGTGCGAATCGTCTATTTTCCTTATACGAAAGGGACATCCTCGACACTCATAAACGAAACGTTAAAGCGCTTAAGAGATGAAAAATAGACCAAAAAGAAGAAAGTTTCGTCAAGAAACGGTAATACACAGCTATATTACTAGACCGCTTTCTATAGAGATCATTCGTTTGATTTGGGATAGTGGTATTACACCAAATCAGATTACGATTTTTCGGATCGTATTGAACGTAATCGCTCTATTTTTTTTTACGCAAGGTACCTTCGTTTCGATACTTTTTGGATTTGTCCTGTTTCAGATTCACGAGCTGCTCGATTCGGTTGACGGGATGTATGCAAGACTAAAAGAGCATCGTTCAAAAATCGGTGTCTGGATGGAGCAGTTTTTCGATGCGATCTTTTCAGACGGAAACGGACTACTTGGGCTTGCATTGAGTTACGGAGCGTATCGTGTAACGGGGGAGATAATCTATTTTATACTATTGATCCTCTCTTTGAGCAGTGTTCGTTTATTTGAAATTTTTTTAAAAGTGTTCGATATCTCGAAAAAAAAAGATGGGTTGGAACATAAAGAGTATGGTAACGATTATTTGCAGATAATGGGGGTCGGTTGGAAAAGGGGGATAAAAAATCTCTATCTTACCGTTTTGACATGGCAAAATCAGATCTTGCTTTTTGGTCTGCTTTTGCTAATACCGTTTTATGAGATGTTTGATATAGATATCTATCTATATGCGATGGTGCTGTTTGTTCTTCTAAATCAACCTCCATGGATATATGCCGGATGGATGGGGTATAAGAAGGCAAATGAAAAGATTTAAACCAAAACTTTTAAAACTCATAAAAGTGATGAATTTTATATCCTGCAATCTCAATCAAATAGGCATTTTTAAGCATAAAGTCTTGAATATTTACGATTCCGGTACAAACTTTACGGTGGAGTTTGAAAAGAGTTTTTTAAAGATACCAAATCCAAAAAGACAAGAAGAGATAAAAAAAAAGTGGGCATTGAATTATTTGGTGGAGTTTAACTCTTTAGATGCGATGAAACGCAAATTTGTATTGTTCAACAAAAAAAAAGCTCATGTTGTAAAAAGGAACAGTTTGATAATGGAGAAGATAGATGCTCGGCCGTTGTCTTATTATATAAACAGTCGAGATTTTTTGAACTTGTTGAATAAAGCCTTTTCAAAACTGAATAACAGCGATGCCGATCATGGAGACTTTCATATCGATAATATTTTGGTGAATGAGAAAAAAGAGCTCTTTTTTATTGATTTCGATTTCAAATATAGAGAGAGCAGTGGATATGAATTTGAATATGATTTATTAAAATGTATTTTTCATTTAAAAAAATATTACTTTGAAGCATATAAAGATAATAAACATCAGATTATGGAAGTTGCTTTACAATATACAGATAGACAAAAATTACATAAAGCAAAAGAGAATATGCAGCTCTATTTGCAAGGTAGCTTAGATGAACTCTTTAATTAAAGAAATAGAAAAATTTGGAGCTAAACTTGTAAGAAAAGGAGATGATTTAGATTTTTTACTGTTGAAGAAGAGAAAAAGAGAGGATTTAAAAGCTTTTTTAATCTCCATGGGCTTTATTTTATTTTACGAAGATCCATTCAAGTTGAATTTTAAAAAATATGAGAAGAGTGAACTTATAGATATAGATATAGACCTTGATATAGATACTCCGTTTATTAGGCAATTTTTTTACGACATAAATACGTCAGATGAACTAAAACAAAAATATTTTGAGAACCCTAAAAAATATAAAAAGTGTGTAAATATTATTAGATATATGTTGCTTTTAAGAGGGTTCAATAAGAAATATTTAGATTTTTTTATAAAAAACAGAGAGTTTATTGAAGAGAATGGCTATTGTTTGGAGCATTTAAACAATTCTCCTTTTAAAAAAACGTTTAAAAGTTTTGATAATTTTTTGAAAGTTATGCAGAGAAAAAAAGAGATGTTTTTGTATATAAAATCGAAATATTTAATCCAATATTTCAAAGTGAAGTTTTTTAAAAAAAGCGGAAAGGTTATTGCTTTTATTGGAATAGATGGAAGTGGAAAGAGTACGATTGTTGATATTTTAAGAAGGGATTTTGGGTTTAAAACCTTTTATCTTGGAGATAGGAGTATAAGATTTAGAAACATATATAAAATGAAGTTTTTAAAACCAATCTCTATTTTTATTCAGTATTTTGAAAAACTTTTCAGAGTAGTGTATATAAAACTATTAACATTGCGTGGAAAACATATAATAACTGATAGATACTATTTTGAAATAAAAGATGATTCTTTAAAATCGAAAATTTATGATATCTTATACAATAAACTTTTTATTAAACCAGATATTGTAATAGTGTTGCACAATACTCCTGAGACTATTCTACAAAGAAAAGAAGAGGTCTCCAGGAAAGAGATAGAGTCATTTAATAAAAATATAGATATTTTACCTTTTGATAAGGTAGTTAAAATTAAGAATGATAATCTAGATGATACATTGACTAGAATTTTGAAAGTTTTAAAATGAAAAAACTGCTTTTCTCCGCATCGTTTATTACAATAGTGGTGATGGGGATAAACTTCGTTTTTAAGATCTATCTTTCACATCAGTTCGATAAAAGCGCATTGGCAATTTTTTACACGTTTATGGATATAGTTGGGATAGTGTTGATGCTTTTTAGCGGTTTTAGAGACACTCTTGTCAAAGCGTATGATGAAGGACTTTTTGAGAAAGTTTTTGCTTGGTATATGTGGATCATTCTATTTGCCACTTGTATCTCATTAGGTGTAGTAGCATTTTTTTATACTCCTTTAGGACTTGATGAGCCGTTTGGTTATTTCATTCTTATAACAGTGGCAAATATTGCTGTAATCTTTGTAAGTTATATCAATACTGCTCATAAAAACTACAAAGCAATGCTTTTTGAAAATTTTGTTACGGCAGCAGGATTGATACTCTCTTATGTTGTACTAAAATCATTTTTTGATGGATTTATGCTTTTGTTCTACAGCTTTTTGGCATCGATGATGGTGCGTTTGATCTATTTGTTAGTGCTTAGAAATTATACTTTGGTTTTTATCATGTCGCGTTTTGACGACGATATTAAACATTTTTTGAAAAACTCTTTTTATTCATCATTGATGTACTTTTTTTCCGGGCTTTTTATATCGATCAGTTCGATCGTTTTGTTGAGGTTATATCAAGACGACAATATACTTGGGGACTTTCAGGTTGTGGTCAAGCCAATCTTTTTCTCTCTTGTTGCGATTTTTGTTTTTCCTCTAAATACCTATCTATTTCCAGAAATATCAAAACTTGTCTCTAAAAGGGAGTTTAAAGCTCTCAAACGTTTAGAGAGAGTTTTTTTGAACTATTTGGTTCTGTTTTTTATTTTGCTTTTACTGGCTACATTTTTTACGAAATTTGTCATATCGCTTCTTTTTCCAATTGAGTATCTCCAAAGCTATAAGATGCTCAATGTGCTGCTTCCTTTTTTGCCCTTTATTGCCTATACCACTTTTACACTCAACATTATAAAAGGAGCAAATAGATTCGATTTAGCTTTATTGGTGAGAATTTTTGGTAGTGTTGTGTTTTTTTGTAGCGTTTCTCTATTCTATCTTTTAGGGTATGATGCCTCATTTGTAGTTCTTTCACTCGATATAGCGTTTATCTCTATGGCTTTGCTCAGTTTTTACTATAAAAGGCAGATTGCATGAATACTCTTTTCATTCCTCATGTACCAAACCGTAATGTCATAAACAGAGTGTATGAGTTTTCGAAAAATAGCGACAACTATTTTTTATCATGGGAGATCGACAACAGTTCGTTCAAACATAAAATCGTTTCTCAAATGAAGTCCTTACGTTTTAAACTAAACTCCAAAACAGTTCAAATACCGCTCCTTTTCAAACCAGATGGGATAAATATAAAGTTCAATACGGCAATGCTCAACAGCTTGATAGATAAGCTTAAAATAGACATCGTCGTCAATGCGAACGCTTTGCTTTTTGATATAAAGAGTATCAAAGTACCGGTAGTTTACGATCTTGTAGATGATCATTTAGAGGCAAATCCTAGTATAGGTTTAAGTGCTGCAAGAGTGGAAAAGATAAAAACCGACATAAAAAACTCTGCCGGTGTCATCTGTGTCACTCAGCTTTTGGAAGAGAAGGTCAAGCAGATGGGCTTGCATACCAATACGATAACGATAGAAAATGGCGTTTATATCGAGAAGTTCCAAAATGCTAAAGATCTAAGAAAAGAGCTTGGTTTGGAGCACAAACGGGTGTTTGGTTATATAGGAGGTGTTGCAAGATGGGCAGGAGTCGATAAAGCGATAGAGCAGTATCTACGAATCAAAAATGCGCACAACGCTTTTTTGGTTGTCGGTGGGGATAATGGAGCGTTTTATAAAAGCTTGATCAAACGATTTTCCGATGAAGTCATATTTGTTGGACAAGTAGCTCCAGAGCATGTCGCACCCTATTTCAAAACACTCGATGTCGGGCTTATTCCGTTTCAACTCAACGATTTTACACATAACGCTTTGCCAATCAAAGCGCTTGAGTATGCCTTGGCTGGTTGTGCGGTACTTTCTACCCCTTTAACAGCTTTAAAAAGGAGAAACTTTCCCTTTGTCAAGTTTTGCGATATCGATAATTTTTCTCAATGCATGCAAAAAGATTTTGCCAAGGTAGAGTACGATTTTAATTTGCTTAGCTGGAAAAGGCAAAGTGAGAAATTGATCGATTTTATCAGGCATGACAGATGAGAGTTTTAGTCGTGCATTCGTGGGGGCTTGGTGATTTGATCATGGCGACCCCGATGCTTAGAAGTTTGCATCTTTCAGGGCATAGGGTTGATCTGGCCCTTTTTTCATCTGCTAACACAACGGTTTTAAAAGGGAACGACTTTATAGACAAGATACACTTGATACGTTCCAAAATCGATTTTGTAAAGTTTTTCAAACGCTACGACGCCTTGGTTACAACTGCCGGGACAAACCCAAAAAAGATAGCTTCGCTCAACCTGCTGATACAAGCAAAAAAGGTGTTTGCTTCCCATCAGGAAAAAGACATTCACAGAATCGATATGAATCTAAACATCGTTCAAGACATCGCACCCAAGCAGATAAGAGAACCCTATATCTTTGTAAACGACAATGAAGATATCTTGCGCAAATACCTCTTTACGAAGAGAAAAAACATCGCTTTTTGTGTAGGGAGCGGCAGCAAGCAGAAGTTTAAAAGATGGGATGGTTTTTGGGAATTGGCTACAAGGTTGAACAATGAGAACATTTTGGTTTTTATAGGACCTGATGAAGTTGATTTGATCAAAAAGTATAAAAATCTCGATGTGAAAATAGTCCAAGAGAGTTTGGAGGATACGATCAAACTAATAGCAAATGTGGATCTAGCCATAGGCAACGACAACGGTTTGATGCATATCGCCTATGCTACCAAAAGAGATACGGTTACAATTTACGGGATGACGAACGAAAAGGAGACTGGCGGGTACTACCCAAATAACGAAACGGTGTGTTTGGATATGGCGTGTCGTCCCTGTTTCGATCCCGCTACCGACTATGTCGGATGTGCAACTTTTGATTGTTTACATAATTTGAGTGTGGAGAACGTATGGAAAGCCTGCCGAAAATTTCTATAATCGTGCCTATCCTTAACGAGGAGCGGTATATAGGGAAGGTGCTTGAGAGTATTGTTGATAGCGATTACGACAAAAAACGGATGGAGGTTTTCCTCGTCGATGGGGGTAGTAGCGATAAAACGGTGGAGATAGTGAAGGAGTATCAAAAGAGATACCCTTTTTTCAAACTGCTACACAATCCGAACAAAACCGCTCCGTATGCGATGAATCTCGGCATAAAAGCGGCGAGAGAGGAGTATATCGTACGGCTGGATGCACACGCTGAGTATCCAAAAGATTATCTCTCCAAACTGATCCATTATCATGACAAACTTCAAGCCGACAATGTCGGAGGAGTTGTCCTTACTGAAGTGAGAAATAAAACAGCTACCGCAAACGCCATAAAGAATGTGCTTAGCGACAAACTAGGCGTAGGGAGTGCCTTTAGAAGTGGTGCAAAAAAGATACAAGAGGTCGATACCGTCCCTTTTGGATGCTATAAAAAAGAGGTGTTTGGAAAGATCGGTCTTTATAATGAATGTCTGACGAGAAATCAAGACATAGAGCTAAACAAACGGTTAAAGAAGGCGGGAGGAAAGATTTTTCTCGTTCCCGATATCGAGGCGATCTACTATGCCAGGGAGAGTTTTAAAGAATTGGCAAAAAATAACTTCCAAAACGGAAAGTGGAATATGCTCACAGCCTACTATACAAACAGCTTCTCCTCCCTCTCCTTGCGGCACTACATCCCTTTGTTTTTCGTTTCAAGTATCGTTTTGCCCCTTTTTTGCTGTTATGAGATTTCACTTGCTATTGCCATACTTTACATCACCATTATCACACTTCGTTCTCTTATGATAAAACAAAGAACGACCCTCTTGCATCAGATCACAGCTTTTACCGTATTGCACTTTAGTTACGGAATCGGCGAAATTGTCGGTATGATTTCAGTTATCAAAAAAAGGTTTGACTGTGGAAAAAGAAAATAGAAGAACACTTGTATTGTATATTATCGTTGCCTATCTCTTCAGCTTTGCCGTTCGCCTGATCTGGGTACATTGGGCTTCCCAGTTTCCCCAGTTTTTCTGGAACGGTCAGTTGATGATCAATACCAACGATGGATACTATTTCGCGTCAGGGGCTCAGCACGCTCTCTGGGGTATGCATGCCGACAATCCGAGGATTCCTTCGATGTGGGGTTACGGTGTCGTCGCGTTGACGACCTGGTTGACCAAGTTTACACCGATGTCACTGGAGACAGTGATACTCTATCTCCCGGCGATCATCTCCTCGTTGGTGGTGATTCCGATCGTTCTGATTGCCCGGCTCTTTGATAAACCCCTCTGGGGGTTCCTCGCGGCACTATTGGGTGCCGTGACCTGGAGCTACTACAACCGAACGATGGTCGGCTATTATGACACCGACATGTTCAGTGCGATGGCGCCGATGTTCATCCTCTATTTTTTGATGCGAAGTGTTGTACGCTTCGATCTGCACAGCGCGCTCTATGCAGCTTTGATGATCACGATCTACCCTTTTCTTTACGATCAAGGACGGGCAATCGTTTTTGCGATGGGGTTGATCTATGCAGGGTATCTTATCTGGAAGCACAGGGATGAGCGAGTAACCTACGAATCACTCATTCTGGTTTTCCTTGCATTGACACCCTACAAGCTCCCCGTTCCCTGGGAATATCTGGCCCATCTGCTCGTTGTATCGGCGGCTTATTGGTTTTTGCAGCGATACCGGGAACTTCCCCTGAAACCTCTTATGACCATAACGGGGGTATTGCTCCTTCTCTTTTTGATTCTGGGAGATGTCTTTCCGCTAATCTGGCACAAAATTCAAAGCTATATGGTGACCGGAACGACTGAAGAGGGAAAACTCCATTTCTACGCCGTCAACCAGACAGTCCGGGAGGCGGGCAAGATCCCTTTTGAACTCTTTGCTAAAAGAATCAGCGGTTCTGTTCCCGTCTTTTTCCTTGCGATGCTGGGGTATCTGCTTCTTCTATGGCGCTATCGACCTTTCCTCCTCTCTCTCCCGTTGATGGGGATCGGCTTTTTCGCCTACTGGGGGGGATTGCGTTTTACCGTCTATGCCGTACCGGTAGCGGCGCTGGGGGCGGTATATCTTTTTGTCTGGATCGCCGAATACATCCGGGAGCGTCGTCTGGCAATCGCCCTGCCAATAGCGGCGACGGCGGCGATGCTTGTGCCCAACATCGAACATATTGTCGCCTACAAGGTCCCGACCGTCTTCTCGGCACCTGAAGTCAAAGACCTTGTCGCCCTGGATAAAAATGCCGGCGGAAAAGACTATACCCTCGCGTGGTGGGACTACGGCTATCCGATCTGGTTCTACTCCGATACCTCAACACTGATCGACGGAGGCAAACACGACGAAGACAACTACATCGTCTCAAAAATTCTTCAGACCGACTCTCCGACGCTGGCGGCGAACCTGAGCCGTCTGGCGATCGAAACCTATGTACGCAATCCTCATGAAAAGGTGGCTCCCAAACTCTTCGGGAAAAAAGATCCCAATCTACTTTTGGCCGAATTGGAGAGCGGAAAGGTCAAACTCCCTCCCAAGACCCGGGAAATCTATCTCTACCTTCCGTTGAAAATGCTAAACATTTTCCCGACGGTGATATTGTTTGGAAATCTTGACCTCAAAACGGGTAAAGCGCTCTACCGTCCCCGATTTTTCGTCACACGTCCGCTGAAGAAAGAGGGGGATGTCCTGGCTTTGAGTAACGGACTCCTTATCGATTTCGCCCGGGGAAAACTACGTTTGGGCAAGGAGGAGGCACCGCTGAGACGCTTCGTCATAGCCACGCTGGATCGCGATATGAAAATCGGAATCAAAGAGCAAAACTACGGATCCGACGGTCTCTATTCGGTAATCTACATGCGCAACTACAATCAAATCCTCGTCATGGATGAAAAAACCTATCACTCTCTCTACATTCAAATGTTTGTACTGGGGCATTATGATCCGAAACTTTTCGAGCCGGTGGTCACCTCCCCCTATACACGAATTTACCGGCTCAAACGATAGAGGCTCGAATGCGACGGCGCGAGGAGTGGACCAAAAGGGTTATGGATTTATCGCTTGCGAGTATGGGGTTGATCCTTTTTGCTCCGGTGATTGCCGCCGCCTGGATCGTCGCGACATTCGAAACCCGAAAAAACGGTTTTTTCCTTCAAGAACGTGTGGGCAAAGACGGCAAACTATTTCGTGTCGTCAAAATTCGGACGATGCGGGAGATCCCCGGTCACACATCTTCCGTGACGACAAAAGAGGATCGGCGGATCACCCGTAGCGGTCGATTTTTTCGTCGCTATAAAATCGACGAACTCCCCCAGCTTTTCAATGTTTTAAAAGGAGAGATGAGTTTCGTCGGTCCACGTCCGGATGTGCCGGGTTTTGCGGACCGTCTGGAGGGGGAGGCCCGCCGGATGCTCTCCCTACGACCCGGGATCACCGGTCCCGCGACGCTCAAATATCGCAACGAAGAGGAGATCCTGGCGAAGCAAAGCGATCCGGAACGTTTCAATCGGGAGGTGATCTGGCCGGACAAAGTCCGCATCAACCTCGAGTATATGAAGCACTGGTCACTCAAAAAGGATCTACAAATTCTCTGGCGTACGTTGGCGGGAGGTCGCGATGCATGAACGAATCTATCTTTCAGCGCCGCATATGGGGGGAAATGAACGGCGCTATATCGACGAAGTGTTTGCCGACAACTACATCGCTCCGTTGGGGGCATTCGTGGATCGTTTCGAAAAGGCGGTACGCGACTTTAGCGGCGCGGGGGATGCGGCGGCACTCTCCTCGGGGACGGCGGCGATCCATCTGGCGCTTCGGCTCAGCGGCGTAGGAGAGGGCGACCGGGTTTTGGCCTCCACCTTTACCTTTATCGGGTCGGTCGCTCCCATTCTTTATCAGAATGCCGAGCCGATTTTTATCGACAGCGACAGAAGCTGGAACGCTGACCCCGGTCTTGTCGAAGAGGCGATCGTCAAAGAGCGTCCCAAGGCTTTCGTCCTGACCCATCTCTACGGGCAGAGTGCCGAAGTGGACGAGATCGCCGAAATCTGCGACCGCTACGGCGTCGTATTGATCGAAGACGCCGCCGAAAGCCTGGGGGCGACGCTGCATGGCCGTCCGACGGGGACTTTCGGGCGTTTCGGGATCTACTCTTTCAACGGCAACAAAATCATCACCACCGGCGGCGGGGGAGTGCTGGTCGGTAACGACAAAGAGGCGATCGCTCACGCCCGCAAACTGGCGACTCAAGCCCGAGAGCCCGTCGCGTGGTACGAACACGAAGAGTTGGGCTACAACTACCGTATGAGCAATGTCCTCGCCGCCATCGGCGTCGGACAGATGGAGGTTCTTCCCGAGCGGATCCGAAAAAAGCGGGAGATTTTCGACGTCTATCGCCGGGAACTGGACGGGATCGCAGAGATCGACTGGATGCCCGAGATTCCGGGCAGCAGGGGGAACCGTTGGCTGACGACCTTGACCCTTCGCCGGAGCGACCCGCAGCGGATCATCGAGGCACTCGAAGCGCAAAACATCGAATCCAGGCCTCTGTGGAAGCCGATGCACCGGCAGCCGCTCTTCCGGGGAGCGAAAGTCTACGGCGGAAAGGTGAGCGAAGATCTTTTCGCCCGGGGGCTCTGTCTGCCCAGCGGAACGGCGATGAGCTCGCAGGAGCAGGAGCGTGTCGTGCGGATCGTGAAGGAGACTCTATGCGCGCGTTGAGTGGAGAGTGGTTGCATCCGACCTCGGGGAAGCGAACACTCTTTTTCCTGATCGCCGATACGCTCCTTTCACTCTTTACGCTCTACAGTGCCTATCTGCTGCGCTTCAATTTCCATATACCGCCCGAGTATCTGCCGGGATTTTGGAAAGCGTACGGATTGTTGCTGCTGTTGAAAATTCCTTTGCTGGCTTTTGAGCGGCAGTACCGCATCGTTTGGCGTTTTTACTCCCTGGAGGAGGCGCGAAGGCTTCTTCTTGCGCATGGGCTCGCCTACGGACTTTTTGCCGCCATCCTCTGGACTTTTCGCGGAGAGTTTTCTCCCTTTCCCCGCAGTGTCATCGCCATCGATTTTGTCTTCTCCTTCGCCGCGATGG
Source organism: Campylobacteraceae bacterium (assembly GCA_027080995.1). GTDB lineage: Bacteria > Campylobacterota > Campylobacteria > Campylobacterales > Sulfurovaceae > Nitratifractor. The sequence goes on from JALWNT010000084.1 coordinate 28,924, forward strand.
CGGGGCTGCGCTTTCTCAAGCGCCTGATCCTCTCGGAAAATCGTGCGGGGATTCTCCCCCCGGCGCTTCTGATCGGCAGCGGAGCACGAAGCGACGCCCTGGTGCGGGCCTGGCGCGATGGTGCCCTGGAGTACGAGCCCGTCGCCATCGTCGATCGATCTCAGACAGGGAAAAATGTGGGCAGTTACATCGGAGGAATCCCGGTGCGTTCGATGAGGGAGCTGCCGCAGTTGCTCAAACGCCACGGCCCGATGACGGCCATTTTGAGTGAGGAGCTTCCGGCGAGGGAGCTGGATCGTCTGGTGGACGATCTGGAACGGGAGGGCATCCGGGATTTCAAGCGTCTGGTGATGCTGGGGGATCGGCGGGAGCGTCTGCGTGATCTCTCGATCGAAGATCTGCTGGCTCGGCCTCCGAGGGATCTGGATCCTTCCGCCATCGCCCGATTCGTTTCGGGCAAATCCGTCCTGGTAACCGGCGCGGGAGGCAGTATCGGTAGCGAACTCTGCCGTCAACTGCTCGATTACGGTGTTTCAAAGCTTCTGATGGCGGACAACGCAGAATACAACCTCTACCGCATCAACGAACGTCTGAACGATGATCGCTGTGTGCCGCTGCTTTTGGATGTAACCCGCCGAGAAGAATTGGAGGCGCTCTTCGAGGCCCACCGTCCCCAGCTGGTCATCCACGCCGCCGCCTACAAACACGTTCCCCTCTGCGAACTCAACCCCCAAAGCGCTCTGGAAAACAATCTGACAGGGGCGATCAACGTCTTCGAGCTTAGCGTGAAATACGGGGCCGAAAAGGTGGTGAACATCTCCAGCGACAAGGCGGTGCGCCCCACCAACGTCATGGGGGCCAGCAAACGGATCATCGAACTTTACGCCCAGAATCTGCCCGCCGAAAAGACGGAGATCGTCTCGGTGCGCTTCGGTAACGTCCTGGGCTCCAGCGGCAGCGTTGTCCCGAAGTTCAAAGAGCAGATCGAAGCGGGCGGGCCGGTGACGGTGACGCATCCCGAAATCACCCGCTATTTCATGCTGATTCCCGAAGCGTGCCAACTGGTCCTCCAAGCGGCCGCGATCGCGGAGGGGGGAGAGCTTTTTATCCTCGATATGGGCGAGCCGGTACGTATAGTAGATCTGGCAAAAAAGATGATCCGTCTCTACGGAAAAGAGGGGGAGATCGAAATCATCTACACCGGCCTGCGCCCGGGAGAGAAGCTCTACGAAGAGCTGCTGATCGACGAAGCGGAGTGCCGGACCCGCTACCGCTCGATCTGTGTCGCCGGGCGGCACGACTACCCCATCGAACGCCTGCGTCGGGATATCGCGATGCTCCTGGAGGCCGAAGAGAAACGTGAAATACTTCAGCGTATCGTTCCCGAATACACTCCCGCCCCGTAGCCCCGCCAAAGCGCCATTGGGGTAAAATTCTTCCAAATATTCTGCGACTCCGCTTTAGGCGGAGTCCGAAAAAGGACCACGATGATCACCACACGTTTCGCTCCGTCCCCGACGGGGTATCTGCATATCGGAGGGTTGCGTACGGCTCTCTTCTCCTGGCTCTGGGCCCGGCGCAACGGCGGGAAGTTTCTGCTGCGGATCGAGGATACCGATCTGAGCCGCAACAGCGACGAAGCGCTGGCGGCGATCCTGGAAGCTTTCGACTGGGTGGGACTCGATTATGACGGGGATGTGGTTTATCAATCCCAACGCTTCGATCTCTACAAGCAGTACATCGACCGGCTGCTCGAAGAGGGCAAAGCCTACAAGTGCTACATGAGCAAAGAGGAGCTCGACGCTCTGCGGGCCGAGCAGATGGCCCGAGGCGAGCGTCCCCGCTACGACGGACGCTACCGGGATTTTGCCGGGACTCCGCCCGAAGGGGTCGCCCCGGTTATCCGCATCAAAGCGCCGCAGGAGGGAGAGATCGTCTTCACCGACGGCGTCAAAGGGGAGATCCGCATCGCCGCCAGCGAAGTGGACGACTTCATCATCGCCCGCAGCGACGGGACCCCGACCTACAACTTCGTCGTCGCCGTCGACGATGCGCTGATGGGCTTGACCGATGTGATCCGGGGCGACGACCACCTCTACAACACCCCCAAGCAACTGGTGGTCTATGAAGCCCTGGGGTTCACGCCGCCGCGCTTCTACCACGTGCCGATGATCCACAACGAGCAGGGGCGCAAACTCTCCAAGCGTGACGGGGCGATGGATGTGATGGAGTACAAGCGTCAGGGCTTCCTCCCCGAAGCGCTGCTCAATTTCCTGGTGCGCCTGGGTTGGAGCCACGGAGACCAGGAGATCTTCAGCCGCGAAGAGATGCTGGAGTGGTTCGACCCTCACGACATCAACAAATCGGCTTCAAGCTACAACCTCGACAAACTGCTCTGGCTCAACGCCCACTACATCAAAAACACCCCCAACGAAAAACTCGCCGAACTTTTGAAGGACTTCGACGTGGAGATCAGCGATCACGACCGGATGGAGTTTCTGCTCGATGCGACCAAAGAGCGGAGCAAAACCCTCGTCGAGTTGGCCGAAAACATCCGTCTTGTCCTCGATGCCCCGCAGGAGTACGATCCCAAAGCGGCCAAAAAGGCTTTCAAAGGAGAAGCGTTTGAAATCCTTCGGGACTTCGCCGAAAAATTGAAAGCGCGCGATGGGCTGCATCTGCCCAGTGATTATCACAAAGTAATGGAGGAGTTCGTCGCCGAAAAGGGGATAGGCTTTGGCAAGATCGGCCAGCCTCTGCGCGTCGCGCTGCTTGGGAAGATGACCGGCCCGGGGATGGACGAAGTGATGGCGATCTTGGGCGTGGAGGAGACGGTCGCGCGGATCGATCGGGCGATCGAACGATCAGTTCAGGACTCCCAATAGTCTATTTGTGCTCTACCTCGGCGGAGAGTTCCCGCAGAATGACGGCGGCATCTTCGGTCTTTTGCAAATCTCCTTTGACAAAAACAATCACTTTGCCCTCTTCGATCAGCTTTTTGTAGTGTTCGGCTTTTTCTCGGCTCAATCCCCACTCGATCAAACCGTCTACTAGGCCGACAGCCGTCGCGCCGGCAGCGGCCCCGGCGACCATCCCCGCCAACGCTCCCCCGATGGTTCCGGCTCCGGCGATGGGACCAATCCCCGGAACAGTAAAAAGGGCTCCGCCGATAAGCAAGCCGAGGATCGACCCCCAGATTCCACCCTGCCCTCCCCAGAACAGGGTATCACTCTCGACTTTGCTCAACGCCACCTCATCGACCTTCTCTTTGTTGAGTCTGCCGATGACGGAGATCTCTCCTTTACCGAAGCCCTTTTCGACCAAAACTTTGACAGCCTCTTTGGCCTTTTCCGGATCGTCAAATACCGCTGCTGTAAAATGATGAATCATGCTCTACTCCTTTGTTTTTTTTATTGTAGCACTCCATCTAAACAACTTTCATTTAATTTTCTGCTTTTGTTCAAAAACATTGAAACATTACAACTCCTCCATCTCCGCCCCCTCCTCCAGCAGATAGAGCAGCACCCCCCGGGCCTTCCGCTCTCCCAGCCCCCGAAGCGCGGCAAGATATTGTGCCATCTGGCGGCGATGTTTTTGGGCGAACTTCCGGGAACTTTTGTAATCGACGACGATCCACTCCTCCTCTCTTTCGATCAAAAGATCGAGACGGTAGAGCCGTCCTCTCCAGGCGAGGGGCTGCTCGTGCAAGAGCCGTCCCCCCTCCAGAAGTTCCGCAAATTTCTCGTCGGCAAGCAAACGCTGCAAGCGCCGTGCGATCTCCTCTCTCTCCTCTTTTTCGAGCAGCGCTCCGTAGCGGTTTTCCATCGCACTGAGCGCTTCGTCGAGGCGGGCGGGATCGAAATCCGCCATCATCTCCAGCGCATAGTGCAGCGCCGTTCCGAAGAGGATCGCCCGGTAGTCGCTCCCCTCCTCCGTGGCCTCTGCTTCCTCTTCGACGGGAAGTTCCTGGCGCCCGTAGGCACTCAGCGTCACAGGAGCCGAGGAGAGAGGCTCCTTCCCGGGCTCCTTGCCTTCAGCGGCGGCGATGCTCCCTCGCTCCGTCTCCTCCATCGGCAGCGGCTCGAAGACCGATTTCGTCGCTTTGCGCAGGACGATCAACCCCTCCACGGCCCGGGTGAGCGCGACATAGAGGAGATTGAGCCGATCCTTGTTCGCGGCGGCGCGGCGCTCCTCCAGTATCCGGGCGTAGTCGTCGTCGAAGCGCTCCCTCCCCGAGATCCGGTAGAAGATCCGCTCGATATGCAGCGACGCATCAAAACGCGGGATCAGCGGTATGCGCTCCGGACTCTCTCCCGTGCTGCGATCCAGGACGATCACGTAGGGAAACTCCAGCCCCTTGGAGCCGTGGACCGTCAAGATCGCCGCCCCCCGCTGCGTGCGGGCCGCCACGGAGATGCGGGAGCGCTCGAACTCGTCGAGAAAACTCGGCAGATCCCGGAATCCGGCGGCGAACTCCAGCAGTTTCAGGAGATTGGGATCCTCCCGGAAATAGCCCAACTCATCGATGAGGCGATGCAAAATCTCCACCGGGGGCAGATGGGGAGCGAACCAGTCGGGGATTGTCGCCGCCTCCGGACTCGTGCGCTCCGCCATCGCCGCCGCATCGAGAGGCCGACGGCGCCAGCAGTAGTCGGCCAGCCGCACCAACGCCGCCACTTCGGGGCGATGCCTGAGAGAGCTGGAGGTCTGCAGGATCGTCGCGATCCCCCGCCGGGCACACTCCTGCTGGAGGTGAAGCCCCTCCCGGTTGGTCTGCACCAGCAGCGCCACCTCTTCCGCGGGGATGCCCGCTGCCAGGAGCCGCTCCAACTCCTCCACCGCCGCGGGGATGGGATCTTCGATCTTGCGGACTTTGAGATACCCCTCCTCCGAAGCGAAGGGACGCTGGGGCCGATAGCCCGGCATCGCCTCGGCAAACCAACCGTTGACCGCTTCGACCAGGAGCCGCCGGCTGCGGTAGTTGGTCGCCAGATCCTCCACCGGAATCCCATAGGCCTCCGCCACCCGGTCAAAGAGCTCCTCCACCCCGCCCCGAAAGCGGTAGAGGGACTGCTTGGTATCCCCCACATAGAAAAAGGAGCGAAACTCCCCCTGCCCCTCCCCGGCGAAAATTTCGTCGATCAGCGGCTTGAGAAGGAGAAACTGCAGCGTCGAAGTATCTTGGAATTCATCCAAAAGAATGTGGCGGAAACGGCTATCAAGGCGAAAATAGAGAAAATCCCGCTCGATCGTCTCGTGCAGCAACCGGTAGGCGAAAAAGGACAAATCGTCGAAATCGAGTACGCCGCTCCCTTTGGCCAGGGCGATCCGGGCGTTGCGGTAGTGGCTGTAGAGCTCTCCTAAGCGGGCGAGCACGCGAGATTCGCGCGCACGCGCCCAACGGCCGAGCAGGAGGCGCAACTCCTGATACTCCGCTTCGATGAGAGGGTCTTTCTCCAGGTATTTGCGGTAGTTGCGATGCTCGTGGAGGCTGAGTTTGTCGAAAACACTGCGCCCGAAGAGTCTCGAGACGCTTTGGGGGGCGAAGTTGGCCAGGGCGGTTTTGGAGACGGCGGCCTGTTCGAGGCGGCGGTAGAGGGAGGAGCGCAGCGCTTCGATCTCTTTTTCCAACTTTTCAGGCGCCTCCCCCTCCCCGGGAAAATCCGGCAGCAGCGGATCGAGACGATACCACTCCTCCAGCGCTCCGGTCATCTCTCCGACCCGCCGCCGCTCCATCTGCAGCGCCAAATCCACCAGGACTCCCAGCAGCCCCTCCCGATCCAATTCCGCCAAAAAGGCCTCTTCTCTTCCGGGTGCTCCGCCCTCACGGGTGACGAAATCGGGCTCGAGGCCGATCTCCAGCGACGAAGAGCGCAGCACCATCACGAAAAAGCTGTCGAGGGTGACGATCCGCGGCTCGGAGGCGAGAAAGCGACGCAGGACCTCCGGCGCTTTGCGCAGCAGCTCCGAACGCTCCAGGCCGCTCTGCTCGGCCAGGGCGTCGAGAAAAGCGGGATCCGCCGCCGGATTCCGCAAAGAGCGCAAGACCCGCTCCCGCATCTCCGCCGCCGCTTTGTTGGTGAAGGTCGCCGCCAGGATATTCCCGGGCTTCTCTCCTCGAAAAAGCAGCGCCAGATAACGCACACTCAACGCGAAAGTCTTGCCGCTCCCCGCCGAAGCGGAGAGCGCGAGAAAGGGGCGAAATCCCATCGTCGATCCTTGAAGTAAAGCTTGGAAATCATTGTAGCGAATGCCCCTGCCGAAGCCGGTGAAGAAAAAGGGGCTTTTTTGACAACAGCATTACGTATAATTATTATCAATTAGGAATATCTAATAATACAGTTTCTAAAAAATTATCTTGTATTTAAGCTTCCGGGGAGTACTATCGGAAGGAGTCAATCAAAAGGAGAAGAGATATGAAGACAAAAGCGCTCAAAGTGGGTGGGTTCACCCTCGCACTCTGCTGTTTTTCCGGCCTACAGGCCGGCGGAATCCCCGATGCCCCCAAAGCCTACCCCGCCGGTGAAGTCGGCCGGATGGTCAAACTGGGCGAAGCGATCATGAACCGGACCGACACCCACCCCCTGACCAAAAACCTGGTCGGCGACAAACTCCAATGTAAAAGCTGCCACCTCAAGGGAAGCGACGGCAAACCCGGCACCGCCAAAGGAATCGGGACTTTCATCGGCACCGCTACCGCCTTCCCCGCCTACTCCAAACGGGAAAAAACTGTCCAAACCCTTCAGGATCGGATCAACAACTGTTTTATGCGCAGTATGAACGGCAAGCGCCCCGTCATCGACACCGAGGCGAGCGTCGCGATGGCCGCCTACATCACCTGGCTCTCCGAGGGATTGCCGATGAAGATGGATACCAAACGTCCCTGCAGTCCCTACAACAGCGGACGCTGGGCGAAAAATGCCAAAAAATTCGCCAAGATCCAGAAAAAAGCGACCCACGCAAACTATCTCAACGGCAAAAAACTTTTCGAAGCCAAATGCGCCTCCTGTCACGGTAAAAACGGTGCGGGGATGGGAACCTTCCCTCCGCTCTGGGGCAAAAGCGCCGACGGCAAATGGCTCGCCTACAACACAGGTGCCGGAATGAGCAAGCTCAACAAAGGCGCCGCCTGGGTCCAGTCCAATATGCCCCTGGGCCAGGGTGGGACCCTCAAAGATCAGGAAGCCGCCGACATTATGCTCTACGTCGACGCCCAACCCCGTGCCGATTTTGATCTGAGCAAAGCACTCCTGCCCAAATGTGAAATGGGCTATTACAATTCCAAAGTCCTCAAAGAGCACCACAGCGTCCGCAGCAACTTCAAACAGTTCGGCCTCGACGTTGACAAAATCCGCGGCGACAAAGTCATCCCATAGACATCTTTCGGAAGAAAGTATTTCCCCTTTTGGGGAACTCTCTCCTACTGCAGTGTAACCTTCTTGACTTGTTCTATTTTCTGTGCTAAATTCTGTACATTGCTTTTGCAGCGTAAAAAGGATTCGATATGCAAGTCGTCAATTTCACTGAAGCACGTAACAATCTAAAATCAATTATGGATGAAGTCTCCCGGGATCACGAGGATGTCATCGTCAGCCGGGAAAACGGAGAGAACGTCGTCATCATCTCCTTGGAAAAATACAACAGCCTCACCGAAACCGATTATTTATTACGGACTCCCGCCAACCGCGACCATCTGCTCGCCTCTTTGCGTGAACTGGACGAAGGGAAAATTGTCACCAAAGATTTGGAAGAACTCATCGAGATGGAAAAAGAATGAAACTGATCTGGAGCGAAAGTTCCTGGGAAGATTATCTCTACTGGCAAAAACAGGATCGCCGGATTCTCAAAAAAATCAACAAACTCCTCAAAGAGATTTCCCGACACCCCTTCGAGGGCCTGGGAAAACCCGAACCCCTCAAGCACACCCTTCAGGGCTGCTGGTCCCGCCACATCGACGACGAACACCGTCTCGTCTACAAAATCACAGAAGACGCCATCCTCATCGTCTCCTGCCGCTACCACTACTGAAAAACCTCATCCCAGGCTTAATCCAAACTCCAAAATCATTCTCCATCCTTCCTTCAAAATCCAAAATCCATCATCCAAAATCCTCAAAGATATTCTCCCCGCTCACAAAGTAGCCGATAGGCGCAAAAGCGGCAGCGTTCAAGGTCGTCGGTCCGTTCGGCGACGAACGAACGCGTCGCAGCCAGCTCTTCGAGGAACTCCCTCAGCTGCGCCTCCTTCTCCTCGGGAGCCGTCAGATACTCCAACGCTCCGCCGTCGAGAATCTTGACAAAGGCGGCGTCCACTTCGGTGTATCGCTCCCGCAGAAGCCGCCGATAGACGGGAAGCTGGAAGTCGGTGATTTTCTGCGGATCCTTTTTGCGGTTGGCATCGGCGGTGGAGCCGGTCTTGTAGTCCAGGATCAGCGCCTCACCCTCCCGCACGTCGAGGCGGTCGGCCCGCCCTGAGAAACGCAACCCCTCCAGACTCCCCTCGAGCGTCAACTCCACTGCTTCGATACGCCATCCTTCCCGGAAGCGGGCGATCTCTTCGGCGACGAAACCCTCCAGCCGGCGCATCCAGAGCGCCCGGAAATAGTCGTTTTCCGGCGAAGAGGGCAGCAGCTCCCCCATCGCCTTCGCCAGCGCGTCACGCAGCGCCTCTTCGCTCTCGTAGCGGTGCCGCTGTGTGTAGACCTCCTGCAAAAGCCGGTGCAGGAACCGCCCCTCCTGCACCCCCTCCTCCTCCTCCGGCTCCCGAAGCCCACGGATGTACCGGTAGTAGAAGCTGCGCCGGCAGCGGAGCCAGCTGCGCAGCATCGCCGGCGACCAAGTCCTCGCGAAGGGGTCGAAAGCTTCGACGCGGGGATCTTCCCGGGAGGGCTCCGGCATCGATCGAGAGTAGAGCAGCCCGCGGGGAGCCTCAATGCGCTCCCCCTCCTCCAGACCCAACTCGTAGAGGAAACGGGAGGGAAGGCGGTTGTCCGCCTCGGCGTAGCAGAGCGTCACCGCCTGCGCCTTCTCCATCAGCCGGGCGTAGTAGTGTTTTTGGAGCGCTTCGCGGTCGCGACGGGTCGGCAAACCGGCGAAGCGCCGCACCTGCGAATCGAGGAAGCGGTCTTTGCCGCTGCTCGCCGGGACCACCCCTTCGTTAAAATCAAGAAGCACCACCCCGTCGAAACGCATCCCGCGGGTCTCCAGCACCCCCATCACCGTCACACGCCCTCCCCCCACATCGTCCAGGCGCAGCTCCTCGAGCGCCTCCGTCCACAGATGCAGCCACTGCGCCGTCGAGAGCCGTTCTCCTCCGAAGAGCCTCTCGAATCGGTGCAGCAGCGGCGGCAGCTTCTCCCGCAGGGGCGACGACTCCTCCAGCCGATCGAGCAGAGCCGGCGTCGGCAGCTCCGGAATCCCCAGCGCTTCGATCCCGGAGAAAAACTCCTCCAACCCCGTCACCGCGGAAGGAGAGAGAGCCTTCAGACGCTCCCGGTCCACCCCCAGAGATTCCAGAAAATCGAGACGTTCGCTCTCCCGGCTCTTCCAGTATTCCCCCAGCGCCCGCAGCACCGAGGGACCGCGCATGCGGCTGTAGGCGAAGCCCTGAGCGATGTTGAAATTGTTCAGGCGGTCGTAGAGTGCGACGATTTCGCTCATCGTCTCATCGGGCAGGATCAGGGCGATCCGCTCCGCAGCGATGCCGCTCTCCACCATCCGCTGGATCTCCGCCAACGCCGTCGCTACCTGATCGTAGCGCTCCTGCACCGCCAGGACTCTGGCCCGCACCTCAAGAGGACGCGGCTCGAAGGCGGCGAGCTCTTTGCGGTGCAGATCGATCAGCAGCTCCCCCTCCTCCTCGGGCAGATCGATCCCCATCTCCCGCAACCGTTCCAGGACTTTTCGGTTGAAGCGGGTGGAGCGCAGGCGGATCCGACACTCCTTCTCGGCCGCCACCCGCTCCAGAAGCTCCAGCTCGAAACGGCCGGGATACCCCTCCAGATGCAGCTCCATCCGCTCGAAGCTCCCCAGAAAAGCCCGGTTGAGCCGGTACTCCTCGGGCAGAAAAATCCGATCGGTGAAGCCCTCGCGTTCGAGAATCTTCCGGTAGTTTTCCCGCAGAGTCTCCAATATGCCGATGTGCTCGGCGAACTCCGCGTAGGCGTCGGCCCGCGCCAGCTCCTCCACCGCCACCTTCTCCAGCGCCAGCTCCTCGAAAAAGCGAAAAAAATCCCGGCTGGAGCTGAAAAAACGGATCAATTCCCGCCGGGTTTTGAGCCGTTCGAACTCCGCGAAATCGGCCGCCTCCCGCAGGTAGAAAATCCGCTGCATCGGATCGACCATCCGCTTCCCGGGGACCAGGATCAGCCGCCGTTCGAAGTCGTCCATCCGCAGCATCCGCGGCAAAAATCCCTCTTCGCCAAGCCGCTCCTGCAGCGCGTCACGGATCGCCCGGGAGCCGGGATAGACGATCAGATCAGGTGCGATATTCGGCATTGATCTTGACGTAGTCGTAGCTCAGGTCGCAGCCGTAAGCGGTGAAGCTCCCCTCTGCGATCCCCAGGTCGCAGCGGATTTTGAAGGAGTCCTTTTTCATGATTTTGTAGGCCTTCTCCTCCCGCTCGGGATCGAGCTGGCAATGCTCGGCGTCGTAGATGAGCAGATCGTCGTAGTAGATACTCAGACTCTCCTCGTCACAGTCGATCCCGCAGGCGCCGATCGTGGAGGCGATGCGCCCCCAGTTGGGATCTTCGCCAAAGAGCGCGGTTTTGACCAGCAGAGAGTTGGCTAGTGCCGTCGCGGCGATCGCGGCCTCCTCGTCGTTGGCGGCTCCGGTCACTTCGAAAGCGACCACCTTGTTGGCCCCCTCCCCGTCTTTGAGGATCAGCATCGCCAGCTCGAAAGTCAGGCGCCTCAGCGCTTCGGCGAAGGCTTCCCGGTCGTAAGCGCCGCTGGCGCCGTTGGCCATCAGATAGACGGTATCGTTGGTGGAGGTGTCGCCGTCGACGCTGATACGGTTGAAGGATTGCGCGACCGCCTCTTCGAGGAGCTCCTCCATCTCATCAGCCGGGACCGCGGCGTCGGTGGCGATGAAGCAGAGCATCGTCGCCATAGCCGGGTTGATCATCCCGGCCCCTTTGGCGATGGCGGCAATACGGAATGTATCACCGTTCTCAAGCTCCACTTCGAAGCAGAGCTCCTTTTTGAAGCTGTCGGTGGTCAGGATCGCCCGGGCGGCGGCATCGGAGTCTTTGGCGTTGTAATCGAGCTTGTCAAGAGCCTTGACAATCTTGTCAACCGGCAGGCGGTAGCCGATGACACCGGTGGAGCTCATCACCGGATTCTCAGCTTCGGCTTCCGGGGGCAAAGCGGCCAGGATCGTTTCGATATCGGCGATCCCCGCCTCTCCGGTCATTGCGTTGGCGTTTTTGGCGTTGACGAGGATGAAGTTGCCTTCGAAACTCTTGCCGTAACGCAGAGCGTGTCGGATGGGTGCGGCCTGGAAGCGGTTGGTCGTATAGGTGGCGGCGATGCGGCAGGGCGTCTCACTGCGGATAAAGGCCAGATCCCCCTGCTCGGGATCGGGGCGGAGCCCGGCATTGACGGCGTCGCAGTAGAATCCCCGGACGTTGGCCAGGCCGTTTTTGAGGGAATAGAGGGTGAACATCGGTTGCTCCTCGGTGTAGGATGAGCGTATTATCGCTAAATTTG
>JALWNT010000085.1 GCA_027080995.1 Campylobacteraceae bacterium
CCAGCGTCACGGCGATGAGCTCCTCCGCCGTCTCGAAGTCGACGTTTTCCGCTTCGTGGGTGATGATCGATCCCGCCACGACGGTCGTCATACAGGCGATCGCCTGGAAGCGAATCGTCTCGATCCGAGCCTTTTCTCCCTCCTCTTCGACTTTGAGGTAGATGATGACCTTCTCCCCGTTTTCGGGATTCTCCCCGATACCGACCGCATCGGGCTCTTCCAGGTTTCCATAGTTGTGGGGATCGGCCATATGACGCACCAATTCGTTATCGACCACCATTTCGATCCTTTATAGATAAGTCCGAAATTATACACTATCGCTTCACCGAATCCCGTTTCGAAAAAAAACGGATTTTTTGGAGAAGTTCACAGGAATTCAAGTTTTCATTAAGGATTCTGGGCTATAATTCTGCCCATCAAAGCAAACGCATTGATATTCTTCAATGCGGACGTGGCGGAATTGGTAGACGCGCTAGATTCAGGTTCTAGTGGGAGCAATCCCGTGGAGGTTCAAGTCCTCTCGTCCGCACCATCCATAAAATGACTCTCCAAAGACTTTTCAAAACTAATTTATCTTTTTAAGCTTCTATCGGGTAGCACTTTTTAGCAGGACCCATTCACACAATAAGTGCAATTTCTTCCTCTAATCATGCCGCAATAACATTCAAAAATTCATCCGCCTTTAAAGAAGAGAGCGTCAAATACATCTATTTTGTCTCCGAAACCAAAGAAAGCATATCGAGTATGTGGCTTAAAAAAATCGAAGAGATGAAAATCGAATGCACCTGACGGTTTTTTGACAGAATTATCAAGCCGGATTAAACCCAAATTTTGCAGTAGAAAGTACGTCAGATATGTTTATTCTCGGTGTATGGGTGTTTAGCCAAAACGTATGCGTGCCCTGAGGGTGCGTCGAGGCTTTGGACGAATCGCCCATACCATACCTCCCCAATGATCAATAAGAGTTCAGTGACGAAGAGCGCAAACTCATTAACCGAGCTCTTCTTACCGGAAGAAGCCTTTTCCCAATCTTGCATTGATTCGAGAGGCCGATGTGATATTATAAAAAGTGGTAAGCTTGCGGCTACAACGCCTCCAGGATCTCCTTCCTCAGCGCCTCCTTGTCGATCTGCCGGTCGTGGAGGGATTTGAGCGGCATGTTTTGGCGGTAGAGGATCTGGGAGGGGAGCATGTAGTTGGGGAGGTGCTGCTTGAGCTCGAAGAGGATCTCGTTGCGGGGGATCGGCTCTTTGGCGTTGTAGACCATGACGATCTCCTCCTCGATCTCTTCGTCGGGAATCGAGAAGACGGCGCACTCGGTGATGGACTGGAGATGCTCGAAGACGACGCTCTCGATCTCGTGGGGGCTGACGCGGTAGCCGCGGGTCTTGATCATGTCGTCCTTGCGGGAGACGAAGTAGATGTAGCCCTCTTCGTCGGCATAGACGTAGTCGCCGCTGGCGACGACGATCTCGTCGATGAGCTGCCCCTCGGGGTGGATGACCTTTTCGAGGATTTTGATGCTTTTGAAGCGCTTGGCGGTCTCTTCGGGGGCGTTCCAGTAGCCGCGGTAGATGCACGCACCCCGATGGATCAGCTCGCCCACCTCTCTGGGTTGGCACGCTTCGCCCTCTTCGTTGATGATGTAGAGCTCCACGTCGGGGATCGCCTTGCCGATGGAGCGGGGGCGGATGTGGATCTGCCGGGGGTCGAGGTAGGCGGAGCGGAAGGCTTCGGTGAGGCCGTGCATGGAGTAGAAATCGGCGTCGGGGAAGTGGGTGGTGACGTTTTTGATCATCAGCGGCGTGACGTTGCCGCCCGAGGAGCTGATGACCCGGATGCGGCTGAGGTATCCGGGGTGGGGGATGCGGTGGGGGTCGGTGTCGAACATTCGGGTGATGTGGATCGGCATCAGCGGCAGGACCGTTACCTCGTCGTCGATGAGATGGTCGAAAAAGTCCGCACTCAGGGCGAAGCGGTGCAGCGCCAGGGTCGCGCCTCGGTAGAGGGTTGTAAAGATCTGGTTGAGGCCGTAGTCGAGGTTGAAAGAGAGGATCCCCGAGAGCACATCCTCGTGGCGGATGCCGAGGTAGCGGCTGACGATCCGGGCGCCGTCGGTGAGGGCGCGGTGGTCGATGACGACTCCTTTGGGGTTGCCGGTGGAGCCGAAGCTGTAGGTGATGACGGCGTTGGCGTGGCTGCGGACATTGCACTCCAGAGGGCCCTGGCAGACTTTGCGGATCTCGGCGAAGGAGACGTCGGCTTCGTCGGTGGCGGTGTAGGAGACGATGGGACCGGTGTAGTCGATGGCTTTGACGTTGGCGATCTTGTTCTCGTCGGTGAAGAGGCAGGCGATGGAGCAGTCGTCGATGATGTGGCGGATCTGCTCGGGTTTGAGGAGTCGGGTGATGGGGACCAGGATGTGGGGGGTGGAGAGGATGGCCAGGATGGCGACGACTTGATCGAGGCTCTTTTGGGAGTAGATCCCGATGCGGCTCCCTTCGGGCAGATTCAGGCCGCTCAGGTAGACGGCCACCCGGTCCACCTCGTTGAGGAGTTCGGCGTAGCTGAGAGTCGCGTCGCCGTGGCGCAGGGCGGTTTTGTCGGGCCAGCGTTCGGCGGCGTATTCGAGGAGGCTTCGGACGGTGTTGACGGTCATGCTCTCTCCTTTTCTTCGGATGTGGACAGGAGCCCGAGGGTCCAGATGGCGTAGTCGCGGTCGACGACGGTGGCGGGGGGTCGGTGGTAGCGCAGGATCTTGCGGTAGAAAAAGCGCACCACCGTCTCGATCTCTTCGTCGCTGAGGACTTTGCTGATCCCGCCGGTGAAGAGGATGCTGTTGAGGCGTTCGAGCTCCAACTCGATGTATTCGCTGTGGTAGCGGGACATTTTGAAGAGCACGAGGAAGATCGCCAGCTGCATCAGGACGCGGGTGGCGGTGTCGCTGCGCTCGTCGAGGATGTTTTCGGTGACCCCCAGGTGCCCCAGAAGCTCGAAGACGTATTCGTTGTTGCGGGCGCTGTAGACAAGGC
>JALWNT010000086.1 GCA_027080995.1 Campylobacteraceae bacterium
CTCTTTCAACCACCGCTATCTCCGCCGGCTGCACCAAGAAGCCCCCCGGCTCCCCCTCGCGGCCCTCGTCGAAGCGGCCCATCCACCCCGCCTGCCCTCCTATCTCGAGGCCCTCGGTGTCGAAGCCTACCATGTGGAGCTGCCTCTCGCCGCGACGACCCCCGTAGAGCTTCTCAGAGCGCACGGCATCTCCTGCGGCGTCTACGTCGTCGACGATCCGGCAGAACGAAAAGTGTGGGAAAGCAGAGGGTTTCGGCTCTTTTTCGCCGACAGATTGTAAAGCGGATCGGGAACTTCGACACAGAAGAACATACGAAAGCGGGGCTGAGCCCGCCGCTGTGGGAGGGGAAAATCAGCCGTGGATTTTGATCTCGCCTTTGCCGAGGCGGTCCAGGATCTCTTTGGCCCGTTCGACGAGCTCCCGGCTGCCGTGGACCAGCAAGAGGATTTTGCCCGCTTTGACCTGTTTTTCCAGGCGATGGGCTTCCACCTCTGCGATCCCCCACTCGATGAGGGCGTCTCCCAGGCCGAAGATCGCTCCGCCGGTCATCGCTCCGCCGACCATCCCGGCGAGCGCGGCGGTGATGGGGCCGGCGCCCACCAGCGGGCCGAAGCCCGGCACGATGAAAAAGACGCCACCCAGCAGCGCCCCGAGCAGTCCTCCCCAAAACGCTCCCTGGCTGCCCCAGATCAGCACATCGCTGTTCTCCTTCTCGATCTCCACCTTCTCCACGGCATCTTCGTGCCCCCGACCGACGACAGAGATGTTTTTGGCTTCGATCCCCTCTCTCAGCAGGGCCTGTACCGCCTCTTTGACCGCTTCGCGGTTCTCGTATATGCCGATCAGTATCTCTTTTTTCTCCATTTTTCTTCCTCGTTCTCTGTAAATTGATTTCAGACGTGCTCGTCGCTCTCGCGGATGATCAACGCCTCCCGGTCGATGCAGGCACGCTCTTCGAGCCGTTGCAGGCGTTCGAGAGTCTCCGCGTAGAGACGCTCGAAACGCTCCTTTTCCCGACGGTACTTCTCTTTTTCCCGGCGGGCATACCACCAGGCGACGAGGATCGACATCAGAAAGAGGCCGTAGATGTACCACTGGTACTCTTTGAGGCTCAGCAGTACGATGAAATACTGCACCGAAAAGAGTACGAAAAATTCGATGGAAAAAAGCAGCACCAGAAAACTGCTCTTCTCGAACTCCAGCGTATACTTTTCGATCGCCCTCAGCAGCGCCAGATTGCGGTTGACCGCTTCGGCGTCGCGCCGGCATTCGGGATCGGCCACCTCCTCCAACGGGATATCTCGCAGATGGATGTTGCTGATGTTGTACTCGACGTTGAGCTGTTTGTACTCTTCGAGAAATTCGGGACGCTCCTGCAAAAAAGTCCGGATTGTCCCGACGTCGGGGTTTTTCTCTCCCATCGCCTCGCGCAGATCCTGATAGAGCCGATCGTAGAAGCCGACTTCACGGATTTCGCGGGCGGCGCGCTCGAGGTCCGTCAAGTCACGCCTTTGCGGGAGCTGCCGTCTCCTCCTCGATGCCGTAGCCGGCCACATCGTTTTTCGCCGGCATAAAGATCCCGACGAGGCCTTTGAGACCGACGCTCATCACGATGTTGTAGAGGAAGAGGAACCAGGCGATCAGCACCATCGAACCGAAGATCGCCGCCAAAATCATCCAGCCGCTGAATTCTCCGTTGACGTAGAGGTGCCGACGCAGCATCCCGTCGAGCCCCGCCATTCCGGCGAAGGCCCCCATTCCGACTCCGCCGATCAGGTAGAGCCAGAAGTGCGCCCAGGTCAGCTTTTTGCTAAAGAGCTTCGTGTTGTTGGTCACCAGCGGCCACAGGACATACAAGGCACTGTAGAGCGTCATATAGAGCCCCACGATCAGCGCGATGTGGAAGTGGGCGAAGCTGATCCACTGAGTATTGTGCAAGACGCGATTGAGCCCCATATCCGCCTGAATGATCCCCGCGGGGACCGCCAGACCGAAGCCGACGAGACCGCCGAGCAGATAGGCCAGCTCCGGGCTCATCTTGAGCGGGCGGGCCTTCCAGAGCGTCACCAGCGTGATGAAGAGTGCCAAGCCCTGCGTCAACAGCTCGAAGGCTGTGACCATCTCTCCGGAGACCAGTTTCATCATCTCGGGCTGGGGTTGGTCGGCCAGGAGGTGGTGGCTCCAGACCATCCAACTGACAAAAAGCTCCAGCAGCAGCGCCGCTCTGGCGACGTTTTCCATAAAGAGCTTCTGCCCGGTGATCAGCGTCGCCAGCAGATACCAGCTTCCCGCCACATAGATCAGGACCAGGCCGTCGGCGACCAGGTCGAGCCCCCACCAGAAAAAGTTTTTATACAGCAGCGAATCGACGGCGTGGACGTTCCAGTCCGCCCCTCCGCTGAAAGCGATCAGATAGATCAGCACCAGAATCCCCGCCCCCAGAATAACGAGCGCATCGAGGAAGGTATCGACCGTTCCCCGGAAGATCGCGACGACGGGCAGTGAGAGGGCCGGCTCCTTGGAGTAGGGTTTTTTGCCCAGGAGCTTGTGGATCAGGTTCATCAGGCCGTCGATCCCGAAGCCGGAGATCAGCAACTCTTTGGTCGTTTTGTTGGCGTGGATGCCGGTCCGGGCGAAGATCGTCGCGTAAATGTTGTAGATAAAGCCCAGCGTCCCGATCATAATCAGCGCCACTCCGACGACGAAGACGAAGCCGCCGACGATGCTGAACTGCTCCACATCCGCGGGCAGCGGCCAATAAAGCGTGTAGAGGGGGGCGTAGTGCCAGATAAATCCCGCGAACCACGCCAGCGCCGTCCCGATGGTGATGCAGAGCCAGACGAAGTTGGCCAGCTTCACGCTATAAAGAGGCTTTTTGGTCAGGTAGGGGACCAGAAACATAAAGGCCGCGAAGACCAGCTGATAGGTCGAGCCGAAGATCCCGACGATGGGATGCACCGTCATAATCGAAAAGTAGTGATCGGGCACCCCGAACATCTTGGGCAGGAAACTGTTGGTCGGGCCCGTCTGCACGATCCGCATAATCATCCCCTCGATCGCCACGAGGCCGAAAAAGAGAAAGCTCATCACCACCGCCCGCAGCGTCACCTTCTGCAGGGCGCTCAGGCCGTCGGCGTCGAAGTTGGTCCCGTGGATCAACTGCCGGACAAATCCCTTGTTTTCTACCGTTTGCATACTATTTCACCTCCTTCTCGTTCATCGCCACCCGCGTCTCGGGGCCGCACTCGATCTCCAACGCATCTTTGACCAGCATTTTGTCGTGTCCCTCCTCGTCGTACTCGTCGGGGCCGGAGTATTCGGTCGAGGTCAGATCGAATTTGCCGCACTCGTGAAACGTCCAGAGCATATAGTTGTCGTGCTTGGGCAGCACTTGCATCTGCAGCACCAGGGTCCCGTCCTTGCGAAAGAGCCCAAAGCCGTAGGTCAGATCGCTGCTGCGAACTTCGAAGGCGATCTTCTGTCCCTGCTTCGCCTTCATCCGCTCGGCGGGAAGCGTCCAGCGATGTTTGGCCACTTCGATCTCGAACTTTTTGTCCGGGGTGATGTCGTGCCGCTTGATGTCCTGCTCGACCCAGGGGATCGTGTTGTAGGTAAAGATATGGTGCCCCACCCCTCCGGCGACCAGAAAAGCGATGTAGCCGTAAAAAGGGATCCGCACCGCCGATTTGACCCGTTCTTTGCGCGTCAGATTCCAACCGAACCATACGATGACGGAGACGATCAGCAACGCATAGATCGTGTACGCCATCCAATGGAACTTGAGCAGTTCCAGCGATGTCTGAAACATAACACCTCCTAATGAGAAAAGATACCCAATATCATAGTTTCTGCCTGCAAAGTATCCCTTGATACGTATCAAGCATAGACATTGAATAAATTATATAAAGTGCTTTTTTATGTATATTTTTTAATCATATAGGGATTATTTTATAGACAATCAAAAAGATGGGCCGGTGGAATCAATCTCCCGGAAATTTGGAATAGGAGCTTTTTCAGAATACTCAATTTGGGGAAGAGAAGGATGGTGTGGAAAGAAAAAACGGGGGAGAGCCCCCCGGAGAAAAATAAAGAAAGACTATCAGTTACGGATGCCGAGAGCCTCTTTGATCGTGCTGTAGCGCTCGAAATCTTTCCGGCGCAGATAGCGCATCAGACGACGACGCTGCCCGACCAGCTTCAAAAGCCCCAGACGGGAAGAGTGGTCTTTTTTGTTGATTTTGAGGTGATCGGTCAAATATTTGATCCGCTCGGTGAGCAGTGCGATCTGTACTTCCGGAGAACCGGTATCGTTCTCTCCGCGTCCGTATTTAGCGACAATTTCTTGTTTTTTCGCCGAATCCAAAGCCATAATGACCTCCTGATTGGTAGTAGATTTTTGAACTTGACATCATAGCGAAGCAAGCTGAGAGGGATATGAAAGCCGAAGATGCAATTGTAGACTTTTGACAGAGAGCTTTCATTTGACGGCGACAGAGGAGCACCCAACCCCGAAAGGGCACCGCAGGTGTTTGCGACTGCCGGAGCCCTCAGGTGAAAGCGGTATTTTTCCGAGAACACATTTACATATTTCGGAAATTAGAGTAAAATTATCAGGATTAAAAAGGATGCTCTCATTCGTAAAAAAATGGAGTCTTATCCGACCCAAAGGATCCAGACCAATGCTATTGACCCGCGCCAGCGAATACGCACTTCTCTCCCTCGACAAGATCCGTAAATCTGACCATCCCATCGGCTCCGAGCAGTTGGCCAAAGAGCTCTGCATCCCCAAAAGCTTCCTGGCCAAGATCCTCCACAACCTGGCCAAGCAGGAGATCCTCGAATCCCACCGGGGAGCCCACGGAGGCTTCACCATCCGCAAAGATCTGGGAGACGTCTCGGTCTACCGGATCATCCTCGCCGCCGAGGGCAAAGCCCCCAGCGTCTTCGACTGCAGCCAGTATCAGGACAGCTGCCCCCACGGGCTGGTGGGAGGCTGCGCCATCACTCCTTTCCTGGCCCGTTTCCAGGGACGGGTGGACAGCTTCCTCAACGAATTGACCCTCGACGAACTCTTCGCCGAAAACTGACCCGAAACGAGCCCCGCCTATGCAAACGATTCTACACCTCTCCCACATCGACCTCGACGGATACGGCTGCCAATACCTGACGCGGCAATGCTTCGAGGAACTCCACTGCTACAACGCCAACTACGGCCCCGAAGTGACCGCCCGCCTCGAAGAGATGCTCCGGCGGGCCAAAGAGGAGAAGCTCGCCCGCCCCGAGCGGGAGATCCTCCTGCTTGTCACCGACCTCAACCTTACGACCAAAGAGTGCAACTGGCTGGAGCGTGAAGCGATGCAGGTCCCCGCCAAAATCCAGCTCCTCGACCACCACGGCACCGGCGCTTCCGCCGCCGAACGCTTCGCCTGGTATCTCCTCGACACCGAACGCTGTGCCACAAAAATCACCTACGACTGGCTGCGCAAACACTACGCCTTCGACCCCGAGGGGCGCAACGAAAAGATCGTCGAAGCGATCGACGCCATCGACATCTGGAAAAACGAAAGCCCCTATTTCGAGTACGGCAAAGTGCTCCTGGGGATGATCAGCGGAGCCAGGGAGATCAACCGCATCCTTTTTCCCGAAGCGGACCGCGCCTACAAGCTGAGCCTCATCGACCGCGCCCGGCGCATCCTGGACGAGGTGCCGCTGGCGGAAGCCCCCATCGTCCTGGACGAAGCGCTCCACGGCAGCAAAAAGAGCTTTTTCCTCCTCGAGCGCAACGACACCAAGGACAACCTCGTCGCCGACTACGTCACCCGGCTTCTGAGCGCCGACCGGGAACGGATGACCATCGACTACCGCGGCTACAAGGGGATCCTCGGCTACAACGTCGGCAGCGCGTCCCTGATCGGCAACGCTTTCTTGCTTGCCAACCCCGACTACGACTTCTATATGGATGTCAACTCCCGGGGCAACTTCAGCCTCCGCAGTAACGACAAACTCGACGTCTCCGCGATGGCCGCCGAGATCGGCAACGGCGGCGGCCATCCCAACGCCAGCGGCGGCAAGATCGAAAACTACAAAGACTCCTTCGTCTACGAAACGCTGCGCGACTCCATCCAGCGCTATATCGACGAAAAGACCGGCAAAGTCGAAGAGGCGAAGCAGGAGGAGAGCAAGGAGACCGAGGCGTGAGCACCCGTCAAAGCATTCAAAAAATCCTCGAAGAGCGTTACCTCGTCATCGACGGGGCGATGGGGACCCAGATCCAGGACCTGCAAGTCCCCGCCGAAGCGTGGCTGGACGAAGAGGGTGAGAGCCAGGAGGGGTGCAACGAGCTGCTCAACGCCACCGCCCCCGAGATCATCGGCCGCATCCACAAACGCTACGCGATGGCCGGGGCCGATCTGATGAAGACCAACACCTTCGGCGCGATGCCCTGGGTCTTGGACGAATACGGCCTGGGGCACCGGGCTTATGAACTCTCCCGCAAAGGCGCCGAGCTGGTCAAAGCGGTCTGCGAAGAGTATGGCACTCCGGAACAGCCCCGTTTCGTCCTGGGCTCCATCGGGCCGGGGACCAAGCTGCCCAGCCTGGGGCATATCGACTACGAGGAGATGTACGAGGGTTACCTGGAGACGGCCCGGGGTCTTATCGACGGAGGCTGCGACGTTTTTCTCCTGGAGACCTGCCAGGATCCTCTGCAGATCAAGGCAGCCCTGCATGCCTGTGAAGCGGCCAACGCCGAAAAAGGGGCCGCGCTGCCTATCATGGTCTCGGCCACCATCGAACTCTCGGGCTCCATGCTCATCGGAACCGATGCTGCGACCATCGCCACGATCATGGAGCCTTTCGACATTCTCTCCCTGGGATTCAACTGTGGTACCGGTCCCGATCAGGTCAAAAAGCATCTCAAGACCCTGAGTGAGCGGAGCAAATTCCCTCTTTCGATCCATGCCAATGCCGGGCTGCCCCAGAACCGGGGAGGCCACACCTACTATCCCATGGGGCCCGAGGAGTTCGCCGCCAAACAGCTGGAGTTTACCGAGTTCGACGGGGTGAGCTTCCTGGGCGGCTGCTGCGGGACCACCCCCCAGCACATCCAGGCGCTGAAAAAAGCGCTGGAGGGGCACCGACCCAAAGCCCCCACCGGTTCCCAGCCGCCCAGTATCGCGTCGCTCTTCAACAGTGTGGAGCTTTTCCAGGAACCTGCTCCCCTGCTGATCGGGGAGCGCTCCAACGCCACCGGTTCCAAAGCCTTCCGGGAGCTGATCCTCGCCGAAGATTACGAAGGGACCCTCACCGTGGCCCAGGAGCAGGTGCGCGCCGGGGCCCATGCTCTGGATGTCAATGTGGAGTTCGCCGGCCGGGACGGGGCCAAGGATATGAAGGAGGTGATCGGCCTCTACAACCAGAAGATCCCGCTGCCCCTGATGCCCGATGCCACCAATGTCCATACGATGGAGAGAGGGCTGCAGTGTATCGGCGGCCGTCCCATCATCAACTCCGCCAATCTCGAGGACGGTATCGAACGCTTCGACACCATCTGCCGTCTGGCCAAAAAGTACGGGGCGGCCCTGGTGCTGCTGACCATCGACGAGACCGGTATGGCCAAGACCAAAGAGCGCAAAGTCGAGGTGGCGGAGCGGATGATCGAACGGGCGGTGAATCTGCATGGCCTGCGCAAAGAGGAGCTGATCGTCGATGTGCTCACCTTTACCGTGGGCAGCGGGGACGAAGAGTACCGCGACGCGGCGGTACAGACCCTGGAGGCGATCCGGGAGCTCCATCGGCGCCATCCCGAGCTGGGGACCACCCTGGGGCTCTCCAACATCTCCTTCGGCCTGGCCCGGCACGCGCGGATCTATCTCAACTCGGTCTTTCTGCACCACTGCGTCCAAGCAGGGCTGAGCACCGTCATCATCAACGTCAAGCACATCGTCCCCCTCTCCAAGATGACCCCCGAGGATATCGCCGTCTGCGAGGAGCTGCTTTTCCATGCCGACGAAAACAGCCTCTTCCGCTTTATCGAGCACTTCAGCGACAAGACCCTGGAGACGGAGGAGAACGACGAAGAGTACGAGAAGCTCTCCACCGAAGAGAAGATCAAAAAGCTGCTGATGGACGGAGACAAGGAGCGGCTCATTCCCCTGGTGGAGGAGGCGCGTCACGAGCTCACCGCCGACCGGATCGTCAACGAGATTCTCATCGACGGGATGAAGGTGATCGGAGAGCTCTTTGGCAGCGGGCAGATGCAGCTGCCCTTTGTCCTGCAGTCCGCCGAGACGATGAAGGCGACGGTGGACTATCTTAACCCCTACCTGACCAAACAGGAGAAGGAGTCCGACACCACGCTCGTCATCGGCACCGTCAAAGGCGACGTCCACGATGTGGGTAAAAACCTTGTCGATATCATCCTCTCCAACAACGGCTTCAAGGTCAAAAACATTGGGATCAAGATGGAGCTGGAGCAGTATCTGCAAGCCTTCGAGGAGGCGAACGCCGACGCCATCGGTATGAGCGGTCTGCTGGTCAAATCGACCCAGGTGATGAAGGAGAATCTGGAGACGATGGCGGCCAAGGGGCTGGAGGTGCCCGTGCTGATGGGCGGGGCGGCGCTGACCCGAAGCTTCGTCGACGACTACTGCCGCCCCATCTACAAAGGGCCCATCTTCTACTGCCGCGATGCCTTCGACGGCGTGGTAGCGATGAGCCGGATCGAGGAGTGGAAGAAAGACCCTTCCCAACCCCTGGATACCCGGCTGGCGGGGGATATGACCGAACGGGTCAAAAAGGAGAAAAAAGAGGTCGTCATCCCGCCTTTCGAAAAGATCAAGATGCCCAAAAAGGTGGAGATTCCCACACCCCCCTTCTGGGGACGGCGGGTGATGGATCGAAGCAATCTCGATCTGGAGATGGTCTTCAACTGGGTCAATAAACGTACACTCTTCAAGATGCACTGGGGCTACAAGAGCAAAGGGATGAGCAAGGAGGAGTATCAGAAACTTCTGGACAAAACAGTCTATCCCGCCTGGGAGCGGCTCAAAGATACCTTCCTCCGCCGGGAGCTCTTCGAGCCGACGATCCTCTACGGCTACTACCCCTGCCGCAGCGACGACCAGGAGCTCTTCCTCTTCGATCCTGAGGAGGGGTGGCACAGTGAGGATCAGGTCAACCGGGAGTCTCTGGAGGAGATCGTCGGCCGGGCCGTGGGGGTCTTCAATTTCCCCCGCCAGCGACGCAAACCCCACCGGGCGCTAAGCGACTTCTTCCGCCACGAACGCCACGACGTAGTAGCCCTCACCTGTGTCAGCGCCGGGCCGAAGATCACCGAGTATGAGCGCTCTCTTTATGAAAAGGGGGAGTATCTGGAGTACAACCTGGTCCACGGCCTCGGCGTCGAGCTGGCCGAAGCCCTGGCCGAAGTGGCCCACAAGCAGATCCGCCTGGATCTCAACATCGCCAGCGAGGATGAAGGACACACCCTCCGCGACGTTCGGATGAACCGCTACCGGGGTGCGCGCTACAGCTTCGGCTACCCCGCCTGCCCCGACCTGGAGCAGAGCCGGGTGATCTTCGATCTGCTCAAGCCAGAAGAGTTCGGTATCGAACTGAGCGAAACTTTTCAGATCCACCCGGAGCAGAGCACGACAGCGATCGTGGTGCATCACCCCGAGGCGACCTACTACGCGGTATAAAGCTCTTCTTAGCGAGCGAAATCAACCGCCCGCATCTCCCGAATAACGTTTACTTTGATTTCACCCGGATACTGTACTTTCTCTTCGATCTCTTTGGCGATTCGATGACTGAGCGCGATCGCACGATTATCGTCGATCTTTCCGGCATCCACAAAAACTCGCAACTCTCTACCGGCATTGATCGCATAAGCCTGGGAGACCCCCTCCTGATGTTGAGCGATCTCTTCAATCTCCCGTACCCTCCGGGTAAAACTCTCCAACACTTCGCGCCGTGCACCCGGACGGGCGGCACTGAGAGCATCCGCCGCGCAGACTGCCGCACTCTCTACACTATCGGGTTCAGCATGTCCATGATGGGCGTAAATCGCATTGATGACCGTAGGGTGTTCATTGTACTTACGGCAGAGCTCCGCTCCGAGCTCGACATGGTTGCCACCGTAATCCTGCGTCAACGCTTTGCCGATATCGTGCAACAAGCCCGCCCGCATCGCCAACTTCTCATCCCCGCCCATCTCGGCCGCCATCACTCGCGCGAGTCGAGCCACCTCCAGCGTATGCGCCAACGCGTTCTGCCCATAACTTGCCCGATATTTCAAGCGCCCCAGCAATTTGATCAACTCTTCGTGCATCGGGAAAAGTCCGAGATCGATGAGGACGTTTTCTCCCTCTTCATAGATCTTCTGCTCGAACTCTTTTTGGACCTTCTCATGCACCTCTTCGATTCTGCCGGGATGAATTCTCCCGTCTGCGACCAACACTTCTATGACCCGTGTCGCGATTGCCCGACGATAGAGGTTGAAACTGCTGACGACAATTACTCCCGGTGTTTCATCGATAATAATATCGACGCCGAGCAGCTGTTCAAGCGCCTTGATGTTTCGGCCCTCTTTGCCAATGATCCGCCCCTTGTGTTCATCGGTCGGAAGCGTAATGGTATTGATCAGTCGCTCTCCGGCAAATTCACCGGCATAGCGTGTGGTCGCCTGGGCAAGAATATAGTTTGCCTTTCGTTCCGCCTCTTCTTCGGCGATTTTAAGCTTCTTCCGGACAAGTGCCGCCGCCTCTGAATCAATCCGCTGCTTCATTTCGCTAAGAAGAAAGCTCTTCGCTTCTTCACGGGTCATTGACGCCAGAGATTCGATCCGTTGCAGCGCGTCATCGACCGCGTACCGTTTTCGCTCTTCCAATGCGGAGACTCGTTCCAATTTTTCCTGCAGAGTATTCTCCGCCTTTTGGATTTTGCGGCGTTCCTGTTCCAATTCACGTTCCCGAACGATCAATGCCCGATTTCGTTTTTCAACTTCTTCGACACGTTCGTTGTACTGTTGTTCCAGTTTCAGCGCGAGTTGACGGCGTTCCAGTTCCGCCTCTTCAAGAAGCTTATGCGCCTCTTGCTCGATAGCTTTCGCCCGTGCTTTGGCTTCAATTTTCAGATAATTGAATCGCTTGACCATCATGCGGCGGGCCAGGAGATACCCCCCCGCCAAACCGGAAAGCAGGAGAATGCCCCCTACTATCATCGTTTGCATATGTTTCCTTTTTTTTCACACAGCAGGCAACAGAAATCGGAAACGAGCAGCCAAGTCTCTTCATTCCCGAGAAAAGTTTTCACTGTGCTTCAATAATCCCAAAAGGGGAAATTGTCACTTTTCACTGCCAAGGCAATAGCTCCGTCGTCCCGTCATCAAAACCTGCGCCTCCATGTCGTGGGGATCCGTCACCGCCTCCGGACTCCAGCACAACGCCCGCTGTATGAAAATGATCTCTTTGATGTTCTTTTTTTCTCGGGCGATGAAACGATCGTACATTCCTTTTCCGAATCCAACCCGTTTCCCGGTCGGATCGGTTCCAACAATGGGAACGATCGCCAAATCTATCTTCTTCTCTATTCGTTCGTTGGAAAGTTTCGGTTCGTAAATACCAAAGCGTTTCTTTCGCAGAGGCAGGCGGTATTTTACCAATCGAAAACTTTCACCCTCCATAAAGGGAACATAAACCGACACTCCTCGTCGACGCAGCCAACGAATCAAGGGGCGAACATCTACTTCAATCGGAAGCGGCAGATAGATCATGACGCTCTTTGGGTTCTGACGGAGGATCCACTCTTTTAGGCGATTCACGATCCGTTTATCCTCCGCGTAAGCACGTGGACCGCACTGGGCCTTCAACCGCCTCAACGCTTTTTCCCGAAAGATTGTCTTTTTCCCGTTTCTCTGCATTCCAAAATCCTTTTGGCTATAATCCCGAACTGTTTCAACCCAAATTTTGGATTCATATCATACCTTAAGCGCGGGAGAGCCATTTATTTATGTCTTTCAAAAGACCGATAACTGTTTTCATACTTTTCAGTGCACTCCTGTTTCTCTCTTCCTGCGGGAAAAAAGAGGAGCAAAAAATCCACACTCCGTCCTCCATCCGACAAATGCCGATGGAAAAAAATGTCACAATTTCCAAAAAGGAAATACCGAAAAAAGAAACATTCCTTCATCGTTTCGAGATTCAAGATATCGATCGACGCAGCAGTAGCATCGAAATCTATCCCGATCATCTTGTCTTTCACAAAATTCGCCAACCCATCGTTCTACTGGAGATTTTCAGCGACTGGTGCATCCCTTGCCGCGGGATGCTCCCTTACCTCGGAAGACTCCAGAAAAAAAACGCCCGGGATCTTTTTGTCATCGGTCTGCCCGTACGCAGCGATACCCGGGAATCTTCGGTTCGGAAGCTGATGCAGCGTTACGACACCTCTTTTTTCCTCTCTGTTTCCCCCGACAATGAACGCTTGGTAAATGCCCTACTTCCTGCGTTGCATCTGCCCAAAAACTA
>JALWNT010000087.1 GCA_027080995.1 Campylobacteraceae bacterium
CCGGCTCGTACTCCAAATGGCCCCAGTGAGGCTCCTCCATCTCCAGCCACTTGTGATAGGCTTTGAGACGAAGTTCGGTCATCCAGTCGGGCTCGTCCTTCTTTTTGGAGATGAAACGGATCACCTCCTCGTTGAGCCCGGGCGGGACCCTGTCCTCTTCGATGTCGATCTCGAAACCGAGCGCATACTCGCCCGAGACCGCTTTGTCCAGCTCTTCTTGTGCCATGACTATCCTTTTTTCGACGGATTTGGCAAGGTTATAACCAAAGCCCGTCACTTCTGTCAAGGGATTTTAGCAGAAAAACGTTTAATTCGGAGGAATTTTATCAACTTTGAGGATATACGGTCGAAGAATGACCGTTTTTTCAGGGGTTTACTCTGTTTTAATAATTTTTGGCATTCTTGAATTCAGCTACTTCGCTGTCGACCATAGCATCAATCATTCTCAGATAAAGATCGTTAATGAGATTGGGAGAGAGATCCAGTTCGATGGCTTTTGCCCGAGCCCGATTGATCACATCAGCGATCCGATCCTCCGCCTTGATCTCATCGACGGAATTCTTGAAATGGGCCAACTGACGAACGTAGGCATTGCGCGCGGCGATCAATTCGACGATTTTTTCGTCGAGTTTATCGATTTCTCTCCGTGCTTCTTCCAGCGATTCGCACTTTTTGATTTCCATCGGACACTCCTTCTCACTCAATAGAGAATATTATAGCAGAAGCAAAGCCAGGGATAGTCGGGAGCTTTGAGAAAGATGAAAGCCTATGTTCGTCCGTACAATGCACTCAACCGTTTCAGCTTACCGAAAGCTTCTTGCGCACCTTCCATCTCCTCCTGCGAACAGCGCCAGGCCCAGTTTCCTTCAACTGTGCCCGGGACGTTCATCCGGGCTTCGCTCCCCAGGCCAAGCAGATCCTGCAGCGGCAAAATCGCCATCGACGAGACAGACATTTGCTGCAGACGCAGCAAGTCCCAGCGAAAAGAGTTTTCATCACTCCCGAGATAATCCAAGACATAACACCGATCTCCAAGAGAGTGAAACCACCCCATCAAGGTATCGTTGTCGTGTGTTCCGGTGTAGAGCACCGAACGGGGACGATGATTGTGGGGCAAATAAGGATTGTCTGCGTTGCCGTCAAAGGCAAATTGGAGCACTTTCATCCCCGGCAAATCGAAATGGTCTCGAAGCTCTTCGACACCGGGAGTGATAAGCCCAAGATCTTCGGCGATAAGCGGCAAATCTCCCAACGCTTTGCGAAGAGCCTCGAAAAGAGAGGCACCGGGACCGGGACGCCACTCTCCTTCCGCGGCTGTTTTCGCATCCGCAGGAATTGACCAATAGGCTTCGAAGCCTCTGAAATGATCAAGTCGGACAATATCGTAGAGTGCAAAACTTTGGCGCATTCTCTCGATCCACCAGGCATAACCCGTCGCAGCAAGTCGTTCCCAGTTGTAAAGAGGATTACCCCAAAGCTGCCCGGTGCGGCTGAAATAGTCCGGCGGCACTCCGGCGACAAAATGCGGACGCAACGCATCATCCAAGGCGAAAAGCTCCGGATGTGCCCAGCAATCGCTGCTATCGTAAGAAACATAGATCGGTAAATCACCGACAATGGCGATTCCCCGTTTTTCGGCATAAGCATGAAGCTCTTTCCACTGAGTGAAAAAGAGAAACTGTTCGAATTTTCTGTATTCGATTTCATCGAAAAGTTCCCGCCGTGCATTTTCCATCGCCTGTACTTCACGATGTTTGAGTTCCGGGGACCACTCTTGCCAGGAGCTTGCCCCATAACGCTCATGCAAAGCCATAAAAAGAGCGTAATCCTCCAGCCAAAAGACTTGGGAGAGTTCGAACGCGTTGAAACGGCTCTTCCACTCATCCTCAGCCCTTTGCCAAAAAGCCCGATAGGCGAGACGAAGTGCCTCTCTCTTGACTTGGCGAACCCGGGAAAAATCAACCCGTTTTTCATCACAGCTCCCCTCCGCGGTAACTTCGGAGGGAGCGAGCCATCCGTACGAAGTCAATGTCTGAAGATCGATCAAGAGAGGATTGCCTGCAAAAGCCGAATAACACTGATAGGGGGAGTTTCCATATCCGGTGGGTCCCAGCGGAAGGATTTGCCAGAGTCTTTGCCCGGATGCCGCAAGCCGATCGATCCAGGCATAGGCTTGTCGCCCCAGTGTACCTATTCCCTCTTCCGAGGGCAGAGACGTCACATGCATCAAAAGCCCGCTTCGGCGATCGAGACTCAGACTTTTCATCGTATCAACGACCGATTACTTATGTTCGCGTAGCATCGCCAGAGGAGTGTTGCCGATTTTGTTCTGGGCTTCAGTGAAATCTCTTTTTCGGGATCGCCGCTTCCCGCGGACCCGTGCTTCGTATCCTGCTCGTCTCTTTTTCATTACCCGTTTTTCACTAGGCTGTGCCGATACCCTCCCTTTCTTCTGCGGGACTGTCGTCAACAGATGCAGCGGATCGTTCACCGCCTCTAAACGCCTCGAAGGGATCTTCATCTGTTCCCTTTTGCCGGTTTGGACATATCGTCGTTTTCCAAGATGTCGGGAAAACTGTGTTCTTGAGGAGTTCACTGAAGCGGGCTTTTTCTGCGCCTGCACCGTGCTGAGAAGCTGAAGAGGAGTCGACACCTCCGCTGTCCGGGCAGCGGAAGGATTTGCAGGTTGCGTACGTATGGTACGATGTGCCTTCTTGGCAGAGTGTATCTTCGGACGATTCGTCGCTGCTGAGTGAACCTGCGATACCGTACTCAGAAGGCTGAGCGGCCCCGTCTCTTTCTTGACTTCCGCTTCCGAAGCCCTGCGAGTAGAACCTCTATGCGCGGTTGATGCGTAGCGGCCGATCGGTCGATCGACGTAGCGCGGCGGAGTACCTGTAATGAGAATGGGGGTGCCTACCTCCGCCCAGTGATACATCTTTTGGGCAAATCCGTTCTCCATCCTGATACACCCGTGAGAGGCGGGATAG
>JALWNT010000088.1 GCA_027080995.1 Campylobacteraceae bacterium
GCGGTCAAATACGCCGATCTCTCCATCCACCGGGAGTCCAACTACATCTTCGACTGGGATCGGATGCTGAGTCTGGAGGGGAACACGTCGCTCTATCAGCAGTACGCCTACG
Source organism: Campylobacteraceae bacterium (assembly GCA_027080995.1). GTDB lineage: Bacteria > Campylobacterota > Campylobacteria > Campylobacterales > Sulfurovaceae > Nitratifractor. The sequence goes on from JALWNT010000088.1 coordinate 113, forward strand.
CACGGATCCGTTCGATCCTGCGCAAATACGGGCGCGAGCCCGAAGGGGAGCTGCGCATCGAAGACGAACTCCAGCGGCGGATGGCGCTGAAGCTGCTACAGCTCGAGGATGTGCTGCATGCCGCCGCGCGGGAGGCGATGCCCCACTACATCACCGGCTACCTCTACGAGCTGAGTACCCTCTTTATGAAATTTTACGAAACCCATCCCATCCTTCGCGACGATGTCCCCGAGGAGCTGCGCCAAAGCCGGCTTCTTCTGGCGCAGGCGACGGCGAAGACGCTGAGCTTGGCGTTGGAGCTTCTGGGTATCAAGGTCCTCGAGCGTCTCTGATGGGACGGGTGGTTTTCTTCGTTTTGCTGACGCTGGGGCTGATCGCTCTGGAGTGGTACTACCGACGGGATTGGCGCCGCAGCGGCGTCGCGTTGGGGACCTTCCTTTTCCTCTCCTCCTTGGCGATGTTGGGATTGACGATGCGGGCGGTGATCCCGCTCTTTTTGACGCACGTGGTCCTGCTGGCCGTTGCCTGGCTGGCACTTTTGTACTACCTCTACCGGGGGCGTTATCTCTGGTGGGTGTTTCTGCTGCCGGTTGTGACCCTGCTTCTTTTCCTCGGCTTGAATTTCCTCGAAGGCTCCCGCTACGAGCATTGATCCCATTGCATAAAATGGGTTGAGCCCAAATTTTTGGGAATTATTCCCGGATCTCGACCCCCTCTTTGAGAATATGCAGGGTCTTGTACTTGTCGTATTCGACGTTGCTTCCCTCCTGAATCTTGACGAATTTCCGTTTGGTGTAATCCACGGCGTAGTTGCCCGGATGAGGGGTGCTGAAATCGACGCAGAGTTTGGCGGCGGAGTGCAGGACCGATTCGGGGAGATTCTGCTTGTCGGTGCGGACGATGACATGGCTGCCCGGCAGATCGCGCACATGCATCCACAGATCGTTGGATCGCGCAAGCTCCAGGAGTTTCTGATTCTCCCGGGCGTTGCGCCCGACGAAGACTTTGTACCCTTCGATCCAGTAGAGTTCTCCGTCGCGGAGCTTCTCCTTTTTCCGTTTCGATCGGCCCTGTTTGGGGACGAGGAGTTCCAGGTCGTAGGGTTCTTTGGCCTCGTCGATCGCCTGGAGGATGTTGTCGTAGAAGCGCAGCTTCGCTTCGAGATTTTCTTGTTCGATGTGTACCCGTCGGGATTTGGCTTGGGCGCGTCGGGCTTTGTTGAAGTAATACTCCCCCATCCGATGGGGGGTGATGCCCTCGGGCAGCGGGATCGTGACGGATTTCCCTTCGAAATCCCGGGTTGTCAGTTCCCGGTCGTAGGGGCGGATTTTGTGGAGATTGGCCAGGAGGATGTTGCCGAGCTCCCGAAAGTGCTCGGCCTCGGCTTCCAGTGCCTCCGCGTCGGGAAGTGCCTGCAGAAGCCGGAGGGTTTTGTCCCGTTTCTTTTCGATCTGCCGGCGTTTCTGCTCACGCAGGTTTTTCATTTTTCGGTCCCGGAGGCGGCGATAGTTTTCACGCAGCCGGGCGGTGATCTCTCCCTGGAAAGGAGGCTCCTCCTTCCTCGGGCGGGGCGGTAGAGGAAGGAGCTCCACTCCGGGGCGGACGACGCGGTAGCTCCGGTCGGCATCGATGTGCCGCAGGGCTTCGATGACGTGCCCCTCGTCGTCGAGGAGGATGGCGTTGGCGTGGCGGCCGGTAAATTCGAGCTGCAGCGTGACGCGGCGGTCTTTGTAGCGGCTGCGGGGTTGGACCTCGATGCGTAGGATCCGCTCCCCTTCGGGGACGTGTGCTTCAAGCAGGCGGCTCTGGGAGAGTGTCTGGTGCAGGAGTGTATCGAAGGGCGCGTTGAAATCCTGTGCCGGACGGCGGGAGGGGCCGAGGTAGGCGGTGGGATGTCCGCGTGTCATATCGAAAAAGAGGCTCTCCTCCTTGGCTCCAAGGTTGAGTTCGAGGGTGTTGTTTTCCACCCTTCGGGCCTTTTTGATGTGGGGGTGTGTCGCCAGCCACTCGGCGACGGCTTTGAGTTCGTTGTGAGTCATGGGACGGATTATATCCCGATATCCTTCGGAAATCTATCGATGAGCGATGATCAATACTCCGTGTGAAGCTTTTCCCACTCGTCGAAGGCGGGATCGAAATAGACGAGGCGGCGTTTTTTGAATTCGCGGGTGGAGTAGAGTTTGCCGTACTCGGTCAATCCGGTCTCTTTGGCGATCTCTTCGATCACTTCGTCGCAAGCCTCCTGACTCGTGGCGTGAACCATCGCGAAGAGATTGTAGGGCCAGTTGGGATAGCTCGGACGCAGATAGCAGTGGCTGACGGCCCGAAACTCCGCGATCTGCCGCCCCAGCTCTTCGGCCTTCTCTTCCGGAACTTTCCAGACGCTCATGGCGTTTGCGGTGAATCCGGCGCGTCGGTGGTTGAGGATTGTCGCGAAGCGGCGCATCACTCCCGCCTCTTTGAACTCTTCGGCGATGGCGAAAAACTCATCGTAACTCATGTTGAGCCGCTCTATCGCTTCGGCGAAGGGTTCGGCGACGACGGGGATGTCTTTTTGGAGTTCACGGACCGCTGCGTAGTGACGTGCCCGCATTTTGATGGGTTTGTAGCTGCGTTTGGCGACCTTCTCTTTTTTGCTCTGTTTGCCGGTGGTGTCGAGTTTGACGGAGATTTTGAACATTTTGAGTGTGGGGAGCACGATGGAATCCTCGGCGCCGCTGAGTCGCTTGAGGGTCTCGACCGTCCCCAGGAGTCCGAGCCGTGAATCGGGAGGGACGGCGAGAGTGAACCAGATATTGAAGTCGTGGTTGCGCAAGTAGTTGTGGCTGACACCGGGGTGGGCATTGATCGTCTCCGCCGCCGTTTCGATTTGCTCAGGAGAGACTTTGAAGGCGACGAGCGACGAGTCGTATCCCAGACGTTTCGTATCGAAGATGGCAGAAGTCTGGCGAATGATCCCCTCCTCTTTGAGTCGACGCACTTCATCGATCACCTCCGCTTCATTACTGCCTATCTTCTCGGCAATCGCTGCAAAAGGTCGTTGTGTGAGGGGAAAATCGTGCTGCATCTTATACAATAATTCATCTCGCATCTCGTCTCGAACCTCGCTTTCTCTCCGCTTTTTTTCGGATTGTACTTGAAGGGGGTGTGTCCCCTCTTGACGGATATCAATCTCTCAAAAGTTCTGCAGGGAAAATGGTAGACTTCCAAAACGTAAAATCATCCGAGGAGGAGAGAAAAATCGATGATCAAAGTCTATGGCATCAAAAATTGCGACAGCGTTCGTAAAGCTCTGAAATATCTCAAAGAGCGTGGGATCGATTTCGAATTCATCGATTTCAAAAAGACGCCGGTAGGGTGTGAAAAGATCGACGAATGGCTGCGGAAAGTGGAGATGAAAACTCTTTTCAACAAGCGGGGGACCAAATACCGACTTTTGAAACTCAAAGAGCTGAATCTCGACGAATCGGGAATGCGGGAGTGGCTCTGCCGGGAAAATCTGCTGATCAAACGTCCGGTCATCGAGCTGGAAAACGGAGAAGTTCTCGTAGGATTCGACGAGGAGAAGTATCGACAGATCTTCGGATGATCGGCTCTTAAGTTTTCCGAAGTATAATCGCCCCCGATCAGGACTTACCCGACTCGGCACTTTGCCGGGCAAGCCCTCCTTGCGTGCATTCGCGCGTTTTCCGTTTTTTATCGCTGTTTTTTTGTCCGTGGAAGCGGACCATATTTTCCGTCGGAGTTTCTGGATGGCCTTTCTTTTCGACCCCTTGTCGGTGCTTTTCGTCTTTCTCATTCTACTCGGTGCAGTGCCCAATCTCTTCTACTCCCGGGGCTATCTGTCCCATATCGAGCGCCGCTGGCACTACCGGATCCACTATTTTGCCTTTATCCTCTCGATGCTGGGGGTCGTGGTCGCGGCCAACGGCGTGACGTTTCTGCTTTTTTGGGAGTTGATGAGTCTGACGAGCTGGCAGCTGATCCTCACCGAACCGGAAGAGGAGGGGACGATCCCCGCGGCGCGCTTCTACTTTTTTATGACCCATTTCGGTTTCGTCTTTCTGCTCCTCTTTTTCCTCATCGCCACCGACGGCGATCTGGAGATCGGCTTCGCGCAGATGCACGGGATCGTCGCGCATTTCGCCTACCCTTCGCTGCTCTTTTTCTTCCTGCTGCTCGGCTTTCTCTCCAAGGCCGGCGCCGTCCCGCTGCATGTCTGGCTCCCCTACGCCCACCCCGCGGCTCCCAGCCCCGTTTCGGCGCTGATGAGCGGGGTGATGCTCAAGATAGCGATCTACGGGATGTTCCGCTTTTTTCTCGACGTCCTCTATCCCTGGCCGCTGGAGTGGGGGATTCTGGTTCTGGTCGTCGGGGCGCTCAGCTCCCTGGTGGGGGTCCTCTATGCGCTGAGCGAACACGACATCAAAGCGCTCCTGGCCAACCACTCCATCGAAAACATCGGCATCATCCTTATCGGCTTCGGGATGGGGATGATCTTCGATACGCTGGGGTTGGGAATTTTGAGCAGCTTCGCTTTCATCGCGGCGCTTTTTCACACCTTTAACCATATGAGCTTCAAATCGCTGCTCTTTATGGGGGCGGGCAGCGTCCTGCACGAGACCCACACCAAAAACATCGAAGCCTACGGCGGCTTGATCAAAGCGATGCCGATCACGGCCTGGACTTTTCTGTTGGCGGCGGTCTCCATTTCGGCGCTGCCGCCGACGAACGGCTTTTTGAGCGAGTGGATGATCTTCCAATCCCTGCTGAGCTCCAACACCATCACCGATATGTCTCTCAAGCTGGCCATTCCCTTCGCGATCTTCGCCCTGGCGCTGACGGGCGGCTTGGCCATCGCCTGTTTCGTCAAAGCCTACGGGATCACCTTTTTGGGGCTGCAGCGCAGTGCCAACGCCCGGCACGCCCACGAAGTCAATCCGGCGATGCGCCTGGGGATGCTTGCGATGGCGGGAGTGGTTCTTTCGCTGATGCTTTTCGCTCCGAGCTATATCCGGCTCTTCGATACCGCGTTGGTTTCGCTGGGGCGGGTCGGAGCGTACGATGCGATCTTCCCCGAGGGGATCTGGCATATGCATTCGGTGGCGATCAACGGCGGAGTGGTCTCTCCGTTGATTCTTCTCGCTTCACTCCTCGCGGTGACGGGGCTACTGCTCTACGCCTACCGGACGCTGGGTGTCAAAGAGCGGCTCCATCGCACCTGGGCCTGCGGCTATCGGACCGGGCCCCGGACGCAGTACTCCGCTACGGGCTTCGCCGGGCCGATCCGGAGGTTTTTCTCCTGGCTCTACCGCCCGCAGGAGCATCTGCACAAAGAGGCGATCCCCGGGCATGAGAGCAAATTTACCGACTCCAGTTACGAAGTCCACGTCCGGCCGCTTTTCGAACGCTCCCTCTACGATTCGGTGGCCCGGGCGGCCAACTGGATCAGTTACTGGGTCTACCGCCTGGCGCATTTCGAGCAGACCCGCTATGCGGCGATGATCTTCAACCTGACGCTGATGGTCCTTTTCAGCTACCGGATCTTCGCCCACGAATTCAGCTGGGCGACTTTCGCCCTGGAGTCGGTGGTGATGCTGATTTCAATCAAAGTTTTGATCATCGGAGAAAAAGAATGATCGGGTATGTCGCGACCATTGTCCTGCTTCTGCTGCTGGCGCCGATTCTTTTGAGTTTCATCAAAGCGGTGAAGATGTGGTTGCTCTATAAGCGCCCCGTCTCTTTGCTGCAGGGGTATCGGGATTTCGGCAAACTGCTGCGCAAGGAGACCGTCGTCAGCGAGGAGGCGAGCGCGATGACGCGCATCGCTCCTTTTTGGGTCCTTTCGCCTCTGCTGGTGGCGCTTTTCTATCTGCCTCCCATCGCCAAGGGAGCCTATTACGTCAGTTTCGTCGATGCGTTCACCCTAACGGGTCTTTTGGCGCTTTCGACCTTTTTCCTGATGCTGCTCGGGCTCGACAGCGCCAGCAGTTTCGGCGGAATGGGCTCGAGCCGGGAGGCGTTCATTTCGGCGCTGGTGGAGCCGGCGATGATCCTGACGATCTTCAGCGTCTCGATGATGGCGGGGGATCTGGGGATCGGCCAGGCGGGCGTGAACCTGGCCGAGCACTTCCCCCGGGAACATACGGCGAGCTTCCTCTTCGCCGCGATCAGCTTTTTTATCCTTCTGATCGCGGAGAACGGCCGCATTCCGGTGGACAATCCCGAAACCCACCTGGAGTTGACGATGGTCCACGAAGCGATGATCCTGGATATCACCGGGGTCTATCTGGCGCTCATCGAGACGGCGGCTTCGGTGAAATTCGTCATTTTCGCTTCGCTTTTCGCGAGCCTCTTTCTGCCGTTTGGGATGGAAGAGGCGTGGCTGCCGGCGGCGGCGATCTTCGTGGGCAAACTCTTCGCCGTGGCGCTGGCCGTGGCCCTCATCGAAGTCAACACGGCGAAATTGCGGCTCTTCAAGGTCCCCAATCTTCTGGGCATCGCCATCGTCTTCGCTTTTTTGTCGCTGATCACCTACTACGTTCTGGGAGCCTGATATGGTCGATTTTCTCATTGGTCTTTTCCTCGCGACACTGATCACGGCGCTCTTTACCTCGCGCCTCTACCGTCTGCTTTTTTGGTATTCGCTCAACTCCCTGACCCTCGGCCTGCTCGCGCTGGTCATCGGGGCGCGCCTCGACGATCGGGCGATGCTGCTGACGGGCGCCGTCACGATCCTCCTCAAGGCTCTGGCGATCCCCTATGTCCTCAAAGTCCTGAGCCGGCGTTTCGGCCTCAGTCGCCAGACGCCTCCGGGGATCAAAACCCAATACGCCATTATGCTCGTGCCGGCGATTCTGGTCTTTACCTTCTACCTCGCCGAACCGATCAGCCATATGGTCCAGGGCAACGCCAACTACGTCGCCATCAGTATCTCCTCGCTCTTTCTCTCCCTGCTGCTGATGATCGAGCACCGCAACGTCGCTCCCAAGATCGTGGGCTTTCTCTCGATGGAAAACGCGCTCTTTTTGCTGGGGACGACGGCGACGGGGGGGATGCCGATGCTGGTGGAGCTGGGGATCTTCTTCGACCTGCTGATGGCCATCGTCGTCATCAACCTGCTGCTCTATCGTGAGGAGGCCGAATTATGATGCTCTTTTTCCTCCTGCTGCCGCCCCTGCTGATGTTTGTCGCCAGCTTTTCCCGCAGCCCCTGGGCCCGCAGGCTTCTGCCGATCAGCTCTTTCGCGGTTCTGATCCCGGTGGCGCTGCTCTTTCGCCTGCCCAAACCCTACGAACTCTGGGGGCGCTATCTGGTGGCGGACGACCTCAACACGTACATCCTGCTGCTCTCCTCCATCGTCGGCATCGGCGTGACACTCGCCCTGCTGACCCTGGATCGGCACGTCAAGATTTCGACCAAAGCGCTCTACCGCTTCTACCGCTTCTTCGGGCTCTTCTGGATCGGGCTGAGCCTTTCGATCCTGGCCAACCATATGGGGATCTACTGGATCGGGCTGGAGATGGCGACGCTTTCGACGGTCTATATGATCAAAACCAACCGCAGCGCCGCCGCCCACAAAGAGGCGTGGAACTATATGATCGTCGGGGCCATCGCGATTTCGCTGATTCTGTTCGGCATCATTCTGATCTACGCCGCCTCCAAGCCGATCCTCGGAGAGCAGGCGATGCTCTTTGATGCCCTGCTGATCAAAGCCCGGGAGATCCCCTCGCCGTTTCTCTTCGAGATGGGCTTTGCGATCGCGGCGCTGGGGATGTTCGTCAAAATGGGATTTTTCCCGATGAACCTTTGGCTGGCTCACATCGAGCGGGCCTCCTTCTATCCGGTGGCGGCGCTCTTCAGCGGGATTCTCGAGAGCGGGGTGATGGCGGGATTTTTCCGTTTTTCCCGGATCGCCGAGCGGGTCAACTACGACCATCTTTTCTTTTTCGTCTTCGCCTATACGCTGCTGACGATTTTCATCGTCTCCTTTCTGATCTTTAGAGCCAAAGATTTTATGCGGCTCTTCAGCCTCTCGGGGATCGAACATATGGCGTTGATCGCTCTTTTTTGGGTGAGCGGAGGGAGTTTCGCCGCACTGCTGCATTTCGGCGCGCACGCCTTCCTCAAGCCGGCCCTCTTTCTCTCCACCGGCGTCCTCGAATCCACGGGGCGTTATCACTTCGCCGGAGCACTGCGCGGCTACACGGGCCTGCGGGGAAAACTTTTCTGGTTCCTGGTGGGGCTTTTTATGCTGGCCATCGTCTCCATCCCGCCCAGCCCGATGTTCTTCTCCGAGCTCTACGGCTTCGCGGCGATGATCGACGATGCCAAGCACAGCCGTCATCTGCTGGCGATGCTGGGGGCCATCGCGCTCCTGCTGGTGCTCCTTTCGGTGATTTTCTACCGCTTCGTGGCGATTTATCAGTCGATGAAATACGAGGGGGAAGCCGAGCCTAAAAAAGTCTATAGCTCCGAAGTCCTGGCTCTGGCGATTTTCGCCGTGGGGCTCGTGGCGCTGCTGCTGCCTTCGTCGACGGCGTTTTTGAAGGGAATAGGGTAATGGAGAATGGAGGATTGAGAATGGAGAATGGTCCTAAACGCCTCATCGCCCGCTATGCGGTGGATCGGGGAGAGGATTTCGAACTAATCACCCGTTTCGACGACGGGACGATTCGGGAGCGCGTGAGCAAAGAGGATCCCCGGGCGGCCAGCATTATGCCGCGCTATCCCGCGGCGATCTGGTTCGAACGGAAGATTCGGGACGATTTCGGGATCCGTTTCGAGGGGGCCTTCGATCAGCGGCCGCTGCTGCATCACGAACGCTGGCCTCGGGGCCTGCATCCGATGCGCCGGGATGTCGATGTGCACACGGTGCTGGAGCTCTCCGACTATCGCCCCTACCGTTACGAAGCGATCGGCGGGGATGGTGTCTTCGAAGTCGCCGTCGGGCCGATCCACGCCGGAATCATCGAGCCGGGGCATTTTCAGTTTTCCCAGGCGGGGGAGGATATGCTCCACCAGGAGGTCCGCCATTTCTACAAATACCGCGGCATCGAAAAGATGCTCGAGGGCAAAACCCTCGCCGAGGCGGCCCCCGTCGTCGCCCGCATCAGCGGAAACGAGAGTGTCGCCGCCCAGATCGCTTTGGCGCGCATCGCTGAAGCGGCGGCGGGAGAAGAGGCCGGGATCGGGATTGCGGCCCGCCGGGCACTGCTCCTGGAGTCGGAGCGTCTGGCGCACCACTGGACCGACCTGGGCTTCATCCCCAACGATGCGGGTTTCGCCGCGGCGCTGGCATACGCCTCGGCCCGGGCCGAAGAGGTCCGGCGATGGATGGCGGAGTGGACGGGGCACCGTTTCGCTTTCGATGCCATCGCTTCAAAACCCCGCCCGTGGGATCCGGAGGAAGCTTTGCGCCGGATCGCCGCACAACGCGAAGCGATCGATTGGTTCGAAGACTGGATCGTGGGGATCCCCTCACTCTGGGACCGTATGGATACGACGGGAATCCTGCAGCGCTTTGATGCTCTGCGTTACGGTTGCGTGGGTGTCGTCGCCCGCGCCAGTGGGGTCGCGCTCGACGTTCGCGCCGGTGAAGCGCTCTATACGGATAACGGTTTTGCGATCCAGAGTGAAGAGAGCGGTGACGTCGCCGCCCGTTTCAAAGTCCGTATCGCAGAGCTCAGACATTCACTCGAACTGATGGAACGCTTCGTGCCTCTGTGTACCGAAGAGCCTTTTGCCTTCCCCGAAGGAGGGGAGGGGGCTTTCGAGAGTTTCGTTGAGAGTTCCCTGGGAGAGCTCTACCTCGCCGTCGAAATGGAGGAGGGGAAGATCCGGCGCTTTTTCTTCCGCGATCCCAGCTTCATCAACTGGCAGGCGTTGCATCGGATGATGCCCGGCAACATCATCGCCGACTTTCCTCTGATCAACAAGAGTTGCGATTTGAGCTATGCGGGGAACGATCTTTGATCTGTGATCAAAGATCGAATGAGAAGATAGAAATGAGAAATTTTGGTTTGCGTTGCTTTGCAATGCTTTTAGCCAATAAGAAAGAAATTGTTTTGATACAAGCGCCGAAAGCGCTCCCAATAACCAATATACCAATACACCAATAACAAAGGCTACACTATGCTCCGATATTGGCAAAAGCGTTTTCGCACGGGAATTTTGACCGAGCGGCCGGAATTCGATGCCCGGATGAAAGAGTTGCGCAAGCGGTTGAAGAAAGGGATCGCGAAGCATTTCGCCGGCTCCTTGGCGATCCGGATGGTGGACAGCGGCAGTTGCAACGCCTGCGAAGCGGAGTGCAACGCCCTGAGCAATCCCTACTACGATCTGGAACGGCTGGGGATCCGCTTCGTCGCTTCGCCGCGGCATGCGGACGTGATGCTGCTTAGCGGAGTGCTCACTTTCAATATGCTCCCCCACGTTCTGGATGCCTGGGAGCAGATCCCCGAACCCAAATGGTGCATCACGCTGGGGGATTGCCCGGTGATGGAAGCCCCCTTTACCCGGACCTTCGCCATTGAAGCGCCTGCCGCCGAGCATCTGCCGGTGGCCCATCACATCCCCGGCTGCCCGCCGAGCCCGGACAGGATCATCGAAGGCTTGCTGGAGTTTTTGGAAAAGCTTGATTGAATCGATGCTCCTCAGAGTGTCCGGCGCGTTTCGATGTCGGGAGAGACGAATCCCCGGTCATTGCTGAGGAGGAGTGTCGCGCCGATTTTTAGAGCGCAGATGTATTGCAGTGCATCTTCGTAATCCCCGAAACGATTTGCCTCCTCTTTGCATAGAGCTATAGCTTGGAGGGAATCTTCTCGATCGATCGGGACGAGTTCACAAAATTGCAAAGTTTTTTCCAGAGCCTCCAACGCCTCTTTTGGGCTGATTTTTTTCCGACTGCGCAGTACGTAGAAGACAGTCGTCAGTGTGTCGGAATTGACATAGAGATGATCTCCCCGTTGCAGGCTCTCTTCGAGGAAGCGAAGCGAGCCGGTGTGAGCCGGACGCTTTGCATCGAAGATATCCAGGATTATATTGGTATCGAGAAAAATCCGCTCAACACCCATATTTGCGGCCCGTCTCTTTGCTTCGGGCTTTTTTGGCATCCAGAGGTCCGATTTTTCCTGTGAGGGATCCGGCCACCTCTTCGAGAGCCGAGAGTTTTTTGCGATGTTCGATCTCAGCATAGATTTTCCGGATGCTCTCCTGAAGGATTTGTGTTTGGGTTTTGTGCTGAATCCGGGCGATCTCTTCCAGATGTTTGGCTGTCTCCTCATCGAAGACGAAGTTTTTTCTCACCCCCATCTCTCACCTCCTCTTTTGTATGTATAGAGTTATACATATTCCGATGCTATCATAAGTCCGGAAGCGCCGTCAAGCCTTTTTTTTGTAAACACTTTTTGCTATAGTCGCTTTCCAACCAAAACGCACCGAGGTATCCATGTCCGAAAAACCCCGCTTTACCCATCTGCATCTGCATACCGAATACTCCCTGCTCGACGGGGCCAACAAGATCAAAGCCCTGGCCAAGAAGGTCAAAGAGCTCGGGATGGATGCGGTGGCGATGACCGACCACGGCAATATGTTCGGAACCATCGACTTCTACAACACGATGCGCAAAGAGGGGATCAAACCGATCATCGGGATGGAGGCCTACCTGCACAACAGCGAAGATCTCGGGGACAAATCGACCCGTCAGCGTTTTCACCTCTGCCTCTTCGCCAAGAACGAGATCGGCTACAAAAACCTGATGTATCTCAGCTCCCAGGCCTATCTGCACGGTTTCTACTACTACCCCCGGATCAACAAAAAACTCCTCAAAGAGCACAGCGAAGGGCTGATCTGCACCTCGGCCTGCCTCCAGGGAGAGGTCAACTGGCATATGAACCTGAGTGAACGGAACCTGAAATTCGGAGCCAAGGGGTATGACGAAGCCAAAAAGATCGCTTTGGAGTACAAGGAGATCTTCGGCGACGACTTCTATCTGGAGCTGATGCGCCACGGCATCGGCGATCAGCAGCGCATCGACGAGCAGATCATCCGCCTCTCGCTGGAGACCGGGATCAAAATCGTCGC
>JALWNT010000089.1 GCA_027080995.1 Campylobacteraceae bacterium
GAGGGAGACGAAAGCCGCGCCCTCTCTCTGGAGTCCGAAGAGAGAGTGCGAGAAATCGCCCGGATCGTCAGCGGAGAGCGCGCCGACGCCGAGGCGACGGCCTTCGCCAAAAAACTCTTGAAATCCCGAAATGAGAAAAAGGAAGTCGAAAATGCTTAGAGTCGAGATCCCCGGATTCGTGATGCTGGAGTTGCATCATCTGGTTTTGGATTACAATGGCACCATCGCCATGGACGGGATCTTCAAAAAGGAGCTGATCCCCTATCTCGGTGCTTTGTCGGGGGACTTGGCGATCCATGTCCTGACCGCCGATACCTTCGGGACTGTCCGGGAAGAGCTTCTGGGAGTCCCGGTAGAAGTGAAAGTCCTAGAAAGCAGTGAGCATACGAAGGAAAAAGCGGCTTTCGTCCATGACCTGGGTGCCCAGAACTGTATCGCCGTGGGCAACGGAAGCAACGACCGAGCGATGCTGGAAGTGGCGGCCCTTGGGATCGCCGTCTTGGGAGAAGAGGGTGCAGCCATCGAGACCCTGCAGAGCGCGGATATCATGGTCCCCTCTATCGGAAGAGCCCTGGAGTTGTTATTGAAACCAAAACGGTTGGTTGCTACGTTGCGGAGGTGAACTATACAACGATTGACTTGAAGGACAAGGCGATAATATGACTTGACACTTTCTATTTCAGATTGTATCAAATCGAAGTTAAAAAGCTTGAAAAATCGCAACTGTAGCCTTGTTCTTCTTCCGAGGATTTGTTATGTTTTAAATTTCAATTACACCTTCTAAATATCTAGTTGCATAACCTGATATTTTTACTCTATCATTTTGTAGTTTACAAAAAACTTCACCACCTCTTTGAGAAACTTGTTTTGCTATAAATTCATTTTTATTTAAAACTTTATTCCAATAAGGTACTAATTGTGTAAATGCCGAACCTGTAACAGGGTCTTCATTTACACCATATTTTGGTGCAAAAAATCTGTTAATAAAATCATATTTTTTACTTTTTGAAGTTATTATAACTCCTCTGGCATCAATATCTTTTAATAATGCTAAATTTAGTTTAGCATTTAAAATATCTTCTTCATTTTCAAATATCAATATATAGTCCATTGATTTATAACACTCAGTTGGTTTTGTTTCAAATGCTTTTGATATATCGTTTGGAAGATTGCATTTTATAATTTCTTGAATTGGAAAATCCATTTTAAATTTATCATTTTCTTTGGTAACTTTTAAAATACCACTTTTAGAATTAAATATAATTTCATTCTTTTTGTAGTTTAAAATTTCAAATATTACATAGGCACTTGCTAATGTTGCATGTCCACACATATCAATTTCGTTAGATGGTGTAAACCATCTAATATGAAAAGAATTATTTTCTTTAACAAAAAAAGCTGTTTCAGATAGATTATTTTCATTTGCAATTTTTTGCATTATAGTATCTTCTAACCATTTATCAAGTGGACAAATGGCTGCTGGATTACCTTCAAATATATTTTTAGCAAAAGCATCAATATGGTATAAATTTAATTTCAAGGTTTATCCTTTCTGTAAACATAACTATTTATTGTGTGAACATTTTATACCAAACACCCCTAAAACCAGCCAATATCAGAACATTTAAAATGTACTGATATTTACAAAAATATGACAATCTGACATATTTAGCCCCATTCTACTCTGTTTTCCTTCAGAATTCTCTTATACACAGTGTTGTGCTATTGGCTCTACAGCCGTTATCTGAACACAAATGTTCGGATAACGGCCCATATTTCAATAACATGGCAAAATGTTCTGCTATTGGAGGATGCCACGCAACCTGAAAAAAAAGCTCCTAGATCAGGTGAGGGATAAAATCCGCCTCTCAAACACTACAGACTTATTGGGATTCATTCTTGCCTCCTTTCAATGTAGGGAGGATTGATAGTTGATAGCCGTTTTTGGGCGCGAAGTGTAAACGACTCTCTTCGATATAATACCCACCAAAAAAGGGAGTCGAAGAATGATCGTCGATACCCATGTCCATCTGGACGATCCCCGGTATGCCGAAGACCTGGAGGAGGTGCTGGAGCGATCGCGTGAAGCGGGAGTGACGCGCTGGATTATCCCCGGAGCCGACCCCGATACTCTGCCCAGAGCCGTGGAGTTGGCGCAGACGCATGAGGATATCTTCTTCGCCGTGGGTGTGCATCCTTACGATGCGCGCCGCTACGACCGAGCCTATCTGGAGCGCTACATCGGACATGAGAAGTGTGTCGGAGTCGGGGAGTGCGGGCTGGACTATTATCGCCTGCCCGAGGGTGAGGAGGCGATCGCCGAAGAGAAGCGGATCCAAAAGGAGGTCTTCATCGACCAGATCGACCTCGCCGCAAAATACGGCAAGCCGCTCATCGTCCACATCCGGGAAGCGAGCCGCGATTCGCAGGAACTGCTGGAGCGGCACGCCTCCGAGCGGGGAGGGGTCCTGCACTGCTACAATGCCGACCATCAGCTCCTGGAGTTGGCCAAACGGAACTTCTACTACGGTATCGGCGGAGTTCTTACTTTCAAAAATGCCCGCAAACTCGTCGAGGTCTATCCCCGCATCCCCCGTGACCGGCTCCTCATCGAGACCGACGGCCCCTATCTGACTCCACACCCTTACCGGGGTCAACGCAACGAACCCGCCTACTGCAAACTCATCGCCGAAAAGATGGCCGAGCTCTCGGAAATGCCTTTTGAGGAGTTGACCGGGATCTGTCGGGAAAACACGCGACGATTATTCGGGATATAAACTCTCTT
>JALWNT010000090.1 GCA_027080995.1 Campylobacteraceae bacterium
GCCGATCCCGCCTATGCACTCCTGACACTTTCGATCCCCCGGCAGATGGAGGAGGAGGCGATTGCGGAGCTTGCAAAGGGTGTGCAGGAGTGTGCGGCCGAATACGGCTGTGAAATTGTGGGGGGCGATACCGTCGGAGGCGAAAAACTGCATCTGAGCATCACCCTCGTTTCCCGTTCGGAGGCTCCGCTGTTGCGCCGGGGGATCCGGCCCGGGGATCTGCTGGCCTACACCGGAGAGCTCGGCGGAGTCAAACCGGACCTCGAAGCGCTCTTCGCCGGAAAAAAAATTTCCCGGGATTCACGATTTTTCGAGCCGAAACTGCGTCGGGACTTCATCCGTAAGGCACGACCCAGGCTTCGGGCGGGCATGGATATCTCCGACGGGCTCTACTGCGATGTGAACAAACTGCTCGATCTCAACGAATTGGGGATGGAAGCATCGATCGAGATTCCCGCCGCCGTGGGCATGAGCGGAGAAGAGTACGAAATGCTCGTAGCATTCGCTCCCGATGAGAGAGAAAAGATCGAAACGTTGGCGAAAGAGATGGGAGTTCCGCTGACGGTGTTCGCGCAGGTAGAGAAGAATGACTTTCGCTACCCCTGCGGCAGCCACCATTTCTAATTGTAGTTTCCTGCAAAACCCCCGCTTTCACTTGATGACTCTGGCAGTCGCAAACGCAAACGCCCGTTTCACGGGTTGAGTGCTCCTTTGTCGCCATCAAGTGAAAGCTCTCTCGGAGGTTATTCAGAAGCTTCAATTGAGTGTTCTGAAAAATCCCCCGTGATCAGTGTCGCAAAGAACAATCCTTTTCGAAACGTGTGAAAGCGCTTTCGAGGTCGTTGGCATCGGCTTCATGAGTCAGATCGCGGTAGTAGCTGTAGAGGAGCCGTGTTCCCCGGTGGAGTTCGAGCCGGACGAAAGCGGAGGGGAAATTGCTGAGAGTCTTTTCCGGAGCGTTGGCGTTGGAGTTGCAGCGTATCTTCTCTTTGGTCGTGACGGAGAGTCGGTAGGGGCATTGTGCCGTGAAAGGATAGAGTTTTTTCAACGTGTCGGCGATGTGCGGATCCGTGCTCAGAGGATCGAGTCGCAGGCATTTGGGAGGTGTTTTTGTCAGATTGTGATCGTATATCTTTACGTAGGTGTCGTCCCGACCGCAGGCGGTCAATAGGAGGAGTAGTCCGAGAAGGCTCAGGAAGTGTGCACCTCTTCTTCCGAACGGTTCAGAGAGTCTCATCGGTATAGTTTCTCCTTTTCATAGAATTCGATCAGAGTCTAACAAAAAAGCATTACTCTCAAGGCTCACTTTTGCTTAAGAGCCCTCCAAGAGAAGGGAGAGTAGACTTTCGCATTCCCAAAAAAGAACTTTCGAGCTTTCTTAAATTTTCATTCAGAAATAAAGAAGGATCTGTGTAAACAGACACAAAGGAGCGGGCGTGAGCGATCTGATCGAAGGCTATCTCGGCAAACGCGTCGACGGGACCAAAAGCCGGATGCCGGCACTCCTGGACCGTTGGCAGAGCATCACAGGGTTGATTCTCGGCCTCTTCATCATCGGGCATATGTTTTTCACCTCCTCGATCCTTCTGGGCAAGGAGGCGATGTATGCCGAGACCAAACTCTTCGAGGGGAGCCTTTTCCTCTCCGAGCCCCAGCCGGCGCTCGTGAGTCTGGCGGCAACCTTCATTTTCATCGTGTTCATCGTCCATGCCGGCCTGGCGATGCGTAAATTCCCCTACAAATACCGGGAGTACAAAATGCTCAAGACCCACTCGGCGCATCTGGGGCACATCGATACGACGCTCTGGATGGTTCAAGCGGCAACGGGCTTCGGGATGTTCTTTCTCGGCTCCGCGCACCTGTGGATGATGGTGGCCGAACCGGACAGGATCGGCCCCTACGCCTCCGCCGATCGGATCTACAGCGACCATTTCGGCATCCTCTATGCTCTACTGATCGCATTGGTGGTTTTGCATGCGATGGTCGGGCTCTACCGCCTGACGATGAAGTGGGGTTTCACCGTCATGAGCAACCCCCGCGAAGGGCGCAAGCGCAACAAAGCGATCATGTGGGGGGCGATCCTCTTCTTTTCCCTGCTGGCCTACAGTGCGCTGGCGACCTACTGGAGCATCGGAAAATCCCACGCCAAAGACTACGGCGAGCGCTATGTCCCGCAGTCTCAGATGATGAGCGGAGGTGAATCGTGAAGATCAACTACTGCGACGCTCTGGTCATCGGCGGCGGTCTGGCGGGCCTGCGGGTAGCGGTCCAGACGCAGGAGAAGGGGCTCAACACCATCGTCCTCTCCCTCGTCCCCGTCAAGCGCTCCCACTCGGCCGCGGCCCAGGGGGGAATGCAGGCGAGCCTCGCCAACACGGTGATGGGGGAGGGGGACAACGAGGATGTCCATTTCGCCGATACGGTCAAAGGGAGCGACTGGGGATGCGATCAGGAGGTGGCTCGGATGTTCGTCACCACCGCCCCCAAGGCGATCCGGGAGCTGGCCAACTGGGGCGTTCCCTGGAGCCGCGTACGCAAAGGCCCCCGCGAAGTGGTCATCAACGCCCAGCGCACCACCATCGTCGAGCGCGAGGAGGCCCACGGGCTCATCAACGCCCGGGACTTCGGCGGCACCAAAAAGTGGCGCACCTGCTACACCTCCGACGCCACCGGCCACACGATGCT
>JALWNT010000091.1 GCA_027080995.1 Campylobacteraceae bacterium
GAACGCCACGCCCAACCTCTCTATCTCAAACAGAAAAAAAGCGCGTAAAGCAAAGGACAAACTGCCATGGGATTTTTCAAGAATTTATTCGGTGTCTTCTCCAAGGATCTGGCCATCGACCTGGGCACCGCCAACACCCTCGTCTTGGTCAAGGGTCAGGGAATCAGCATCAACGAACCTTCCGTTGTCGCCATTCAAGTGGACAAACACGGCCAGGAGCACATCCTCGCTGTAGGACAGGAAGCCAAAAACATGGTCGGAAAGACCCCCGGGAACATCAAAGCGATTCGCCCGATGAAAGACGGCGTCATCGCTGACTTCCATGTTACAGAGATGATGATCGAATACTTCATCCGCAAGGTACACGGCCGCAAAAGCTTCTCCTCTCCCCGTGTCGTTATCTGTGTCCCCTACGGCCTCACCCAGGTGGAACGCAAAGCGGTACGTGAATCAGCCCTTAACGCCGGTGCCCGCTACGTCTATCTGATCGAGGAGCCGATGGCCGCCGCGATCGGAGCCGGTCTACCCGTGCGAGATCCCCAGGGCAATCTCGTCGTCGACATCGGAGGAGGAACCACCGAGATCGGTGTCATCTCCCTAGGAGGGCTGGTCATCAGCAAATCCATTCGTATCGCGGGCGACACGCTCGATGCCGCCATCGTCGATTACGTCAAGAAAAACTTCAACCTCCTCATCGGCGACCGGGTCGCTGAAGAGCTCAAAATCAAAATCGGTACCGCCATCGCCCTGGAGGAGGAACTAAGCACCACTGTCCGAGGGCGCGACAACGTGGAAGGGACCCTCACCTCCATCCAAATTACCAGCGAACATTTACGCGAAGCGATGACCGAGCCGCTCAAGCAGATCTCTGAAGCATTACAGAGTGTCCTGGAGCAAACTCCTCCCGATCTGGCAGGGGATATCGTCGAAAACGGTATCGTCCTCACCGGTGGCGGTGCCCTGATCCGTGGACTGGACAAATACCTCTCCGACATCGTTAAACTGCCCGTCTACATTGCTGAAGATCCCCTCCTTGCCGTGGCCAAAGGCACGGGACGCGCTCTGGAAGAGCTCGATCTTCTGCAACAGACCGCTTTCGAGGAGTAGGGGAGCCCTTCTCCCCCTGACTCATGAGAGCGCGTATTCTCCTCCTACTTCTTCTATCGCTTCTGCTCTTCATCCTGGTCAACAGGAACAATCAAGAGTTGCGCTTTCTCGTGCTTGATCTCATCAATCCACTCAAAAGCAACTACAAAGAGGTAAGTCGAGAGATTCAGGACAAAGGAGAGAGCTACCTCTTTCAAAAGGAACGAATCGAAAAATTGAGTCGGGAGAATCGAGTCCTTCGCAAATACCTCCTCGATCAGACCCACTATCTTCGACAAGTCGCCTCACTCTACAAAAAACTCCCCACCCTCGAGCGCCTTCCCTACAAAAGTATAGCTTTGGTAGATACCATCTCCTATGTCAAACTCAATAAGTTTGATGAAGTTCTGCTTACAGTTCCCAAAAAGATCCCCCTGCAAGAGGGGAAAATTTACGGATTGATTCAGGGCGAAGTGGTTGCGGGAATCGCCCGCTACCGCGGCGGCCTTCTCGACGGCATATTGCTCTCCAATCCCAAATGCCGTTTTGATGTCTTTATCGGACCCAAACGTTATCCCGGTATCGCCGAAGGCGTCGACAAAAATCTCATTGCCGTAAAATTCATCCCCAAATGGGCGAAGGTCAAAAAAGGAGATCGCGTCGAAACCAGCGGCCTCGATGGAATCTTTTTCGCCAATATTCCCGTCGGTGTCGTCCAAAAAACACTCGTGGAGGGAAGCTACCAAACCGCCTACGTCCGCACTTATGCCGACACGATGCATCCGGGAATCTTTTTTCTGATCACCGATGCATCCCCCTATCTGGTCTCCTTCTACGATCAAAATCGATCTTTCCCCGATAGCGCCTACCCTTACGCCCACTTAACACCTAGAAAGAGAGAGGAGAATCTCAGTAGCGTTCCCAAAGTTCTTCAGACCAAAGAACTCGAAATCAATCCGAGTGAATTCGAAATCCCTATCGAAGAGGAAAAACCCGCCGTCAACGCCTCCCGTAAAGAACGGCACCCTTCCAAAAAAAAGAAAAAGATCGACTCCAAAAAGCCTCAGACTGTAACCCCTCTCCTCCCTTCTGAGAAAAAAGGGATGCCGTCTTTGGAGGAAAAGAAAGCTCCCGAGAACGAAAAAAAGAAGAGTCATCCTTCCCCTTTCGATATTCTAAAAAGCGGGCTTTTCTGATCGAAGATAGCAGGAGATTCTTCAAACCATTAGGCCGCTTTATGGCACTTTCGAGTATAATATCCAACTAAAATCCAAGGGGTCTCCTCCATGCCCAAGCGCGAAGACATTCATACCGTTTTACTCATCGGCTCCGGCCCGATCGTCATCGGCCAAGCCTGCGAATTCGACTACTCCGGTACCCAAGCGGCCAAAACTCTCAAAGAGCTCGGATACCGCGTCGTCCTGATCAACTCCAACCCGGCGACCATCATGACCGATCCCGAGTTCGCCGACCGCACCTACATCGAACCGATCGAACCGGACGTCATCGCCCGGATCATCGAAAAGGAGAAGGTCGACGCCATTCTCCCGACAATGGGGGGCCAGACCGCCCTCAACGTCGCGATGAATATGTTTGAACGCGGAATGCTCGACGGCGTCGAATTTCTCGGCGCCGATCCCGAAGCGATCAAAAAGGGCGAAGACCGCCAAGCCTTCAAAGAGGCGATGCAGCGGATCGGAATGGACCTACCCGTCTCCAAGTACGCCTACGATTTGGACGAGGCGGTCGCCGCCGCCAAAGAGATCGGCTTTCCGTTGATCATCCGCGCCTCCTACACCCTCGCCGGAGGCGGCTCGGGGGTCGCTTACAATATGGACGAGTTCAAAGCGATCGCCAAAGGCGGCCTGGAAGCCAGCCCCATCAGTGAAATCCTCATCGAAGAGTCGCTGCTGGGATGGAAAGAGTACGAGATGGAGGTCATCCGCGACCGCGCCGACAACTGCATCATCGTCTGCTCCATCGAAAACTTCGACCCGATGGGCGTGCACACCGGAGACTCCGTCACCGTCGCTCCGGCCCTGACCCTGACGGACAAGGAATATCAGCGGATGCGTGACGCCAGCTTCGCCATTTTGCGGGAGATCGGCGTCGATACGGGCGGCTCCAACGTACAGTTTTCCATTAATCCAGAGACCGGACGAATGATCGTCATCGAGATGAACCCCCGGGTTTCGCGCTCTTCGGCACTCGCCTCCAAAGCCACCGGCTACCCCATTGCCAAAGTCGCCACACTGCTTGCCGTGGGCTTCACCCTCGATGAGATCACCAACGACATCACCGGCACTCCCGCCAGCTTCGAGCCGGTCATCGACTACATCGTCACCAAAATCCCCCGCTTCACCTTCGAGAAGTTCCCTCAGGCCGACAGTACGCTGACCACGGCGATGAAATCGGTCGGCGAAGTGATGAGCATCGGCCGCACCTTCAAAGAATCCTTCCAAAAAGCGTTGATCTCCCTGGAGACCGGATTCATCGGCTTCGATCCAGTCGACTGCGACGAGGAGACTCTGCGACGGGAGATTCGCCGCCCCAATGCCGAACGCTACCTCTATGTCTTCGAAGCTTTCCGCCGGGGCATGAGCGTGGAAGAGGTCCACGAACTCTGCCGCATCGACCGCTGGTTCCTCTATCAGTTCGAAGAGTTGGCCGCCGCAGAAGCTTCCGTCGCCCTCGAAACTCTCCACGACGCCGAGCAGCTACGCCGGCTCAAAGCCGATGGGTTCAGCGACGCGATGCTCGCCGCACTGATCAACCGCAAAGAGGGGCTGAGCCTCAGTGAAAACGACATTTACACCGCCCGCAAAAAGCTCGGTGTCGAGCATCAATACAACGAAGTCGACACCTGCGCCGCCGAATTCGAAGCCCTCACCCCCTATCTCTACTCCACCACCAACGTCACCCCCCTTGCAAATGCAGGACGCAAAGCCGAAACGGGGAAAAAGAAGGTCCTCGTCATCGGCGGCGGTCCCAACCGGATCGGTCAGGGGATCGAATTTGACTACTGCTGCGTCCACGCCGCGTTTGCCCTACAGGATCTGGGCATCGATTCGCTGATGTACAACTGCAACCCCGAGACGGTCTCCACCGACTATGACACCAGCGATGTGCTCTACTTCGAGCCGATCGACTTCGAGCATGTCCGCACCGTCGTCGAGACCGAAGAGCCCGACGGGGTCATCGTCCACTTCGGGGGCCAGACGCCTCTCAAGCTGGCCAAAAACCTCACCGCCATCGGCGCCAAAATCATCGGCACCCCCGCTAAGGTCATCGACTTGGCAGAAGACCGCGAAAAG
Organism: Campylobacteraceae bacterium; assembly: GCA_027080995.1. Lineage (GTDB taxonomy): Bacteria > Campylobacterota > Campylobacteria > Campylobacterales > Sulfurovaceae > Nitratifractor. The sequence goes on from JALWNT010000091.1 coordinate 4,401, forward strand.
TTCAGTACTTTCATCGAGAAGCTGGGACTCCGCCAGCCCGAAAACGGTACCGCTTTCGCCAAAGAGGAAGCCATCGCCATCGCCAACCGTATCGGCTATCCGGTGCTGGTGCGCCCCAGCTTCGTCCTGGGGGGCCGGGCCATGCGCACCGTCTACAACGACGCCGAACTGCGCGAATATATGGACGAGGCGGTCCTGGTCTCCAACGATTCGCCCGTCCTCATCGACAAATTCCTCGACAACGCCGTGGAGCTGGACGTCGACGCCATCAGCGACGGCAAAGAGGTCTACATCGGCTCGGTGATGCAGCACATCGAAGAGGCGGGGATCCACTCGGGTGACAGCGCCTGCTCCCTGCCGCCCGTCTCCGTCGATCCCGAGCTTCTGGCCCAGGTCAAAAAGCAAACGATGGAGATCGCCCTGGGACTAGGGGTCGTAGGGCTGCTCAACATCCAGTACGCCATCCACCGCGGCGAAATCTACCTCATCGAGGTCAACCCGCGTGCCTCCCGGACCGTCCCTTTCGTCTCCAAGGCTACCGGAGTCCCCCTCGCCAAAGTCGCCACCCGGGTCATGGTCCGAGGCGACCTGCGCGAAGCCCTGGAGTTTTACGACACCTTCAAGGTGGTCAACTACGACACCGTCCCGATGGAGCCCAATCTCAAAAACCACATCGCCGTCAAAGAGGCGGTTTTCCCCTTCAACAAGCTCCCCGGCTCCGATTTGATCCTCGGGCCCGAGATGAAGTCGACCGGCGAAGTGATGGGGATCAGCGACACCTTCGGGATGAGTTTCGCCAAGAGCCAGTTCGCCTCCAAAAACCTTATCCCTCTGGAGGGCAAAGTCTTCCTCTCCCTGACCGAGATCGATAAACCCCACGCCGGTGAAATAGGCCGCAGCTTCACCGACCTGGGCTTCGAGATCGTCGCCACCTCCGGCACCCACAAAGCCCTCGAAGCCGCCGGGGTCCCCAGCACCAAAGTCCTCAAGATCAGCGAGGGGCGCCCCAACATCGACGACATGATCCGCAACGAAGAGATCGCCCTGGCGGTCAACACCTCCGACAACAAAGCCGCCAAAGCCGACGCCAAGCGGATTCGCCAGTCGGTCCTGGCCAACCACGTCGCCTACTTCACGACCCTCGCCGCCGCCCGTGCCGCGGCGATGGCGATCCGCGAACTTCAGGAGAACGGCGGATGTGTCGAGCCCAAAGCGTTGCAGGATTATCTGCGCTGAGTCACTCTCGGCGGCAGAGCTCTCTCGTGCCGACAAAGCCTGCGACGGCGCAGCTTTGTGTGAAGCGGATTTCACGATGATACCTCCCTCAACACTCTTTCTCACTTCGACCGACACGACCGTCGGATTTTTGAGTCAGGACCCCGCGATCCTCGATCGGGCCAAAGGCCGCCCCGCGGGGATGCCTTACCTTCGTGTCCTTCCTTCGCTCTCCGCCTTGAGAGAGCGTACCCGCGTCCCCCGCTCCCACCGCAGACGTTTGCGCCGGGCAGTACACACGACGTTTATCTTCCCCAAAGGCGAGGCCTACCGCATCGTCCGCGATCTGCGCCACCTGCTCCTGCTCGAACGTCTCGGCTGGGCCTACAGCAGCTCCGCCAATCCCTCCGGCGGTGCCTACGATGAAGCTTTCGCCCGCTCTTGCGCCGACATCGTCGTCGAACCGCTGCGGCTTGCCCGTCCCCCCTCCAGTATCTACCGCCTGGGACGGCACAAAATCCGAAAAATCCGTTAACATCTCTTACGCTATAATTCCGCCAAAGTTTTTATGAAGGAACGAGATGGGACGAGCGTTTGAATACCGCAAAGCGGCGAAACTGAAACGGTGGGGGCAAATGTCCCGGATCTTCCCCAAACTGGGCAAGATGATCACCATGGCGGCCAAAGAGGGCGGCAGCCCCGACCCGGAGATGAACGCCAAACTCCGCACCGCCATCGCCAACGCCAAAGCGCAGAATATGCCCAAAGACAACATCGAAGCGGCGATCAAACGAGCATTCAACAAAGACGCCGCGGACATCAAAGAGATGCACTACGAAGCCAAAGGCCCCTACGGGACGCTGATGATCATCGAGTGCGCCACCGACAACCCCACCCGCACCGTCGCCAACGTCAAAGCGACGCTGGTACGCAACAAGGGAGAACTCCTCACCAGCGGCTCTTTGGATTTTATGTTCACCCGCAAATCGGTCTTTGAATTTGACCGCGATCCTGCAATGGACCTCGAAGAGCTCGAACTCGAACTGATCGACTACGGCCTCGAAGAGATCGAAGAGGACAAAATCCCCCAGGAGCACGGCGAAGACAAAGCAATCGTCCGCATCTACGGCGAATACACCTCCTTCGGCGAACTCAACAAAGCCCTCGAAGAGCGCGGCATCGAAGTGAAAAAAGCCCAACTCCAGTACATCCCCAACACTCCCCTCGAACTGAATGAGGAACAGATGGACGAGGTTACCGTCCTCATCGACAAACTCGAAGAAGATGACGACGTGCAGACGGTCTATACCAATTTGGCATAAAATGGTGTATTGGTCATTGGTTATTGGTCATTGGTTATTAGTTGTTGGGAGCGTTGCAAAGCAACGCCAACCGAAATCATTCACCATTCACCATTCACCATTCATCATTCGAAAGCATAGCTTTCGTTTTCGGTTCCTCACTCCTCACTCCTCACTAACCAAAACTCTTCACTCTTCACTCTTCACTCTTCACTCGGAAGCGGAGCTTTCGCGATGAAAATAGCTGTCGCCATCTCCGGAGCCAGCGGCGTGGAGCTGGGAGAGAAATTTGTCCGCTATCTTCCCGACGAAATCGAAGTTCACGTCATCGTCTCCGACAATGCCCGGACCGTCGAGCGATTTGAGAGGGCCGGATTGACTCTACACAGCGATTCCGACATCGCCGCGTCCATCGCCAGCGGCTCTTTCGGCGTGGACGCCACCGCCGTGATCCCCTGCTCGATGAACACCCTGGCCAAGATCGCCTGCGGGATCTCCGACACTCTCAGCACCCGCATCGCCGCCGTGGCCCTCAAAGAGCGCAAACCTCTCCTTCTCGCTCCCCGGGAGATGCCCTTCTCCGCCATCGCCTTGGAGAATATGCTCAAGCTCTCCCGCCTCGGGGTCATCATCGCCCCGCCCGTCGCCGGCTACTACAGCGACTGTGACGATCTCGACGCGATGGAACGCTTTTTCATCGGCAAATGGTACGACGCCCTCGGCATCGACAACACGCTTTATAGGCGTTGGGGGGAATAAAAAGATGGTTATTGGTTATTGGTTATTGGTGATTGGGGGCATTTATAAAAAGCGTTGCGAAGCAACGCAATCCTTCACTCAAAATCCAAAATCCAAAATCCAAAATCTTTACCAAAAGTTTTCCCGATGAAACGCGCCATCTACCCCGGTACTTTCGATCCCATCACCGTGGGCCATATGGACATCGTCCGTCGCGCCTGCAATATTTTCGACGAGATTATCCTCGCCGTCGCCGAATCCAAGAGCAAAAAGCCGATGTTCTCCCACTCCGAGCGCATCGCCTTCGCCGAAGCGGCGACGAGGGACTTTCCCAAAGTCCGGGTCGTCGGCTTCGAGAGTCTACTGGTCGATCTCGCCGAGACGCTTGAGGCTTCGATCATCATCCGGGGATTGCGCGCGGTGAGCGACTTCGAGTACGAACTGCAGATGGGCTATGCCAACGCCTCCCTCAAACCGGATCTGGAGACGATCTATCTGATGCCCAGCCTCGAGCACGCTTTTGTCAGCTCCTCGGTCGTGCGCACAATTTTGCATTTCAAGGGGCGGGTCGAACATCTCCTACCGTCTGAAGTCTATATTATGATTGCTACCGAGGAAAAGTGATGTATGTGCTTTTCGAGGGGATCGACACCTGCGGCAAAACGACCCAGATCGCGCGCATCGCCCAGGAACACCCCGAGGCGGTCATCACCCGAGAGCCCGGGGGCACCGCTTTCGGCGAGAAGGCGCGCCAGATCCTCCTCACCGGCACGATCCGCTCTAAACGGGCGGAACTGCTCCTCTTCCTGGCCGACCGGGCCGAGCACTACGAAGAGATCGTCCGTCCCAACCGCTCCCGGCTCCTCCTCTCCGACCGGGGCTTTCTCTCGGGGATCGGCTACGCCCTGGCCAACGGCGGGGCGAGTCTGGAGGAGCTGATCGCCCTCAACCGCTTCTCCATTCACGGGGATTGGCCCGATCGGATTCTCTTTTTTGAGACCGATGAAGCGACCCTGCGAAAGCGTCTGGGAGCCAAAAGCACCGACGGGATCGAAGCGCGGGGGATCGACTATCTTTTGACGGTTCAGGCAAAGATGAAAGAGGCCCTCCCAAAACTGGCCATCCCCTATCTGATGATCGACGCCCGGGAGGATGTCGAGGTGATCCATCAAAAGATCGTAACCTATCTCGGGATATAATCGCAAACAAACTTTGACTGTATTACGTCATCCTGAACTTGATTCAGGATCCAGGGGAAAATAGGCATCTCACCGTGGATTCCGGGTCAAGCCCGGAATGACGAAACATATTCAATAGACACTATTTATCTAGTCCAAATAAAGAAGAAGGCAAAAAATGATCAATGCACTGCGCGGGATGAAAGATCTGATCTTCGAGGAGGCCGAGCGCTACCGCTATATCACCGAAACCGCGGCACGCATCGCCCAAAACTACGGTTTCTCCTACATCGAAACCCCCATCCTCGAAGAGACCCGCCTCTTCAAACGCTCCGTGGGAGAGAGCTCCGATATCGTGGGCAAGGAGATGTACCAGTTCACCGACAAAGGGGGCAACGACGTCTGCCTCCGCCCCGAAGGAACCGCCGGAGTGGTCCGAGCCTTCATCCAGGCCAAACTCGACCGCCAGCAGGGGCAGAAATACCGCTTTTTCTACTTCGGCCCCATGTTCCGCTACGAACGTCCCCAAAAAGGGCGCCTGCGTCAGTTCCATCAGTTCGGAGTGGAGAGTTTCGGCGAAGCGGCGGTGGAGGAGGACTTCACCCTCATTCAGATGCTCGCCGACATCTTCGACACCCTGGGGATCCGCTACAGCGTCAAGATCAACTCCCTAGGATGCAAGGAGTGCATGCCTCCCTATCGGGAGAGCCTCGTCAGCCATCTGCAGGATATCGAGGATGGACTCTGCGAAGATTGCCGCCGCCGCATCGCCACCAATCCCATCCGGGTCCTCGACTGCAAAAACGAAAGCTGCCAAAACCTGCTCAAAGAGGCACCCCGGATCACCGACAATCTCTGCGAAAAGTGCGACCGCGATTTTGCCCGGCTCAAGCATCTGCTCTCCGAGAGCGGCATCCCCTATGAGGTCGATGCCAACCTGGTCCGGGGACTGGACTACTACTCCGGGACCGCTTTCGAGTTCGTCAGCGACGAGATCGGTGCCCAGAGCGCCATCGCCGGCGGTGGGCGGTACGACCGCCTGGTGGAGTTCCTGGACGGCCGTCCCACCCCGGGGATCGGTTTCGCCATCGGGATCGAACGGATCATGGAGCTGGTACAGATGCCCGAAAAATCCCGTGAAGGCTGGTATCTGGGCGCCATGCTCCCCGAAGCGGTGGAGAGCCTTCTCGATCTGGCCCATAAACGCAGGGAAGCGGGAGAAAAAACCGTCGTCGAGTACACCCCCAAAAGCCTCAAAGCCCACCTCAAAGGGGCCGACAAAATCGGAGCGCGCTATTGCGCCGTGATCGGAGAGGATGAGCTGGCCAACGGCACCATCTGGGTCAAAGACCTGGAGGAAAAGAGCGAAAGGGTCGCTCCCATCGAGAGTCTCGAATCTCTCATTTAAGCGAATTCCTTCGTTGAAATCTTAAAAAAGCGATCCCGGTCTACGCGGACCGAAGAATACGCTTCAAGCCGAGATGCACCGATGTCCCCTCCCCCTTTTTCGAAACGATGCGTAAAGCGATGCGTTCGTCATCGCAATAGCGTTTGACGAGAGCCAGGCCTATCCCCTCTCCGCGGACTTGGCGATCGCTCTGATAGTAGCGTTCATAGACTCGAAGAATTTCATTTTCGTCCATGCCGATCCCCTCGTCACGAATCATCAACTCTCCGTTACGTAGAACTATCTGAATACGTGCATTTTTCTCTGAATATTTAAGCGCGTTTTCGAGGAGATTGTCCAAGACCTGCTCCATCCCGATTCGGTCCGCGTAGACCGGGGTCGCTTCGCTGTCGATCTCGATGGGATTGCGCCCCAATTCGAGGAAGTGCTCTACTCGCTCTTCAAGTAGCTCCGCCAGATCGAAAGCTTCCCGCTCCACGGGGGCGATCTCCCGGCGCAATTCATAGGCCAGTTCACGGTAGAGGCGCTTGAGGCGACGGGTGGCGGCCGTGATGCGTCGGAGGCGTTTGCGGGCTTTCTCTTCGTCGATGCGCCGCCGCAGCATCTCGAGGTTGGCGTCGATGGTGGCGATGGGGAGGTTGATCTCATGCAGAACTTCACGGACCAGGTGCTCGAGACGCTCCTCCTGACGGCGCTGTTTGTCGAGGAGATTGCCGAGAAAGACGATCCCTACGACCAAGACACCGGGCAAAAGCAACAACAAAGCCCAGAGATAATGCGAAGCGCTAAACCCCTGATCCGAAAGAATGAAATAGTGGATACCGAAAAAAGCCAGAAAAATGATAAGAAAAACGAAGAGGCTCCAGCGCAGTTCACGGCTCATGAGGCCGGCTCGCC
>JALWNT010000092.1 GCA_027080995.1 Campylobacteraceae bacterium
CGATGAGTCCGATGTACCCTTCCGAGCAGCCCTACCGGCTCAAATTTCCCGTCGTGACGATCAAGGATATGGTCCGGGCCCAGCGTCAGCTTCTCGCCCGTCTGGGGATCCATCATCTGCACGCGATCGTCGGCGGTTCGATGGGGGGAATGCAGGCGTTGCAGTTCGCGGTGGATTATCCGGGCTTCGCCGACCGGATCGTCCCGCTGGCTTGTACCTACGCCACCCGCCCCTGGGTCATTGCCTTCAACAAAGTCGCCGTCGAAGCGATCCGCAGAGATCCCCGCTTCGACAACGGCAACTACGCTCCCGACACCTTCCGGGAGCACGGCTGCGACGGCTTGGCGGTGGGGCGCATCGCGGGGCATATCTCCTACCTCTCTCCGGCGTCGATGGACCGCAAGTTCGGACGCAACTACGTCGCCACCGACGGACTCTTCGAACTCTTCGGCCGCTACGAGGTGGAGCGCTATATGGAGTACAACACCGACAACTTCTCCCGGGTCTTCGACCCTCTGAGCTATCTCTACATCGTCAAAGCGATCAACACCTTCAACCTCTCCCGGGGGTACGATTCGCTGCACGATGCCGTCAGCCGGATCCGCGCGTCGGTACATCTGATCAGTTTCGCGGGGGATTATCTCTTCTTCCCCGAAGAGATGGCCCATCTGGCGAAGATGCTCGAGCGCAACGGCCAGCCCCACAGCTATCACGAGATCGACAGCGATTACGGCCACGACGCCTTTTTGGTGGAGGTGGAGAAGTTCGAAGGGTTGATCAAAGAGATTCTGGAGGAGAAACGATGAAGAGCAAAACGTTCGAAGAGCGTCTCGAAGAGGGGCGCGCGATCCTGGAGAAGCTGATGGATCCCGAAATCACCCTCGAAGAGAGTGTGCGTCTCTACGAAGAGGGAATGAAGAGTATCCGCGAGGCGCAAAAGATGCTCGAGGAGGCGAAACTGAAAGTGGAGACCATCGAACGGAGCTACCGGGAGAAGGAAGAATGAAAACGCTCACCGTCGCCGCGCTGCAGCTTCCCACCCTTGGGATGAACGCCACCCGTTTGGAGTTTTATCTCAAAAACGCGACGGAGCGGGGGGCGAGGCTTGTCCTGCTGGGGGAGTATGTCCTCAACCATTTCTTCCGGGAACTGGAGGAGATCCCCCGCAGTATGGTCAAGGAGCAGAGCCGCAAACATACCGAGCTCCTCCAGCGTCTGGCCAAAGAGTACGACGTCGTTTTTGTCGCGCCCATCGTACGGATCGAAAAGAAACGCTACTACAAAACCATCGCGAAGATCGGCGCCAAAAAGGTCGAATACTACCGACAGCAGATCCTCATTCCCTACGACCACTGGAACGAAGCGGCTTTTTTCTCCAACGAAGTGGCGCCGCTGAAGGATCCGATGATTTTCAGGATCGACGGTTTTCGGATCGCGGTACTGGGGGGATACGAACTCCATTTCGACCCCCTTTGGGAGCGGCTCGACCGGCGCAAGGTCGACCTGGTGCTTCTGCCCACCGCTTCGACCTTCGGTTCCCACAACCGCTGGCGGACCCTGATCAAGAGCCGGGCCTTCCTCCACGGAGTCTATATCCTGCGGGCCAACCGCCTCGGAGAGTTCAGCGAAGGGGAGAACCGCTGGCGTTTCTACGGCGACAGTATGCTGGTCGACCCGGAAGGGGAGGTGGAGATGATGCTCGAGGATAAAGAGTCGATGCTGGTCGAAGCCATCGAAAAAAGGGCGGTCAAAGAGCACCGTAAAAGCTGGCGATTTCGTGAAGCCCTCGAGGCCAGAGGAGCCCTGTGAACCCCGCCGACTACTTCAAGCGCCAAATCCAGCTCTGGGGCACCGCGGCCCAGGAGGCGCTCGCTCAAAAGCGGATCCTGATCGTCGGCTGCGGCGGTCTGGGCTCTACGCTGGCGCTGGCTCTGGGGGGCAGCGGCGTCGGAGAGATCCACCTGGTCGATTTCGATGAAGTCTCCGTGCACAATATCCATCGCCAGATCGTCTTCACCCTCGAGGATGCGGGACGCAACAAAGCCGAAGTGACCGCCGAACTCCTGCGGCGGAAAAATCCCTTCCTCGAAGTCGTCGCCCACGACAAAGATTTCGACCGTTTCATCGAAGGGAACCCTCCGCCTTTCGATCTGATCCTCGATGCGACCGACAATCTCCCGGTCCGGGAGAGGATCGACCGCTGGGCCAAAGGGCGGGGCACTCCCTGGATCTATGCCAGCGTGGAGGAGTTCAACGGCCAGGTCTGCTTCTTCGAGCGGGCCGATTTCGGCGTCTTTGCGATCAGCGATCATACCCCCGGAGGCATCGCCGCCCCCATCGTGATGCAAATCGGCTCCTTCCAGGCCAACCTGGCGCTGCGCTATCTCGTCGGCCTCCCGATCCGCAAAGACACACTGCACTATTTCTACTACGACACGGAAGGGGAGCTGATCCTCCAAAAATTTGCATTGCCAATTGAGTCTTGAGCTCGCGTTTAGCTTGACAAAACATATCAGACAGATAAAATCTTCCATCTTCCATCTTCCATCTTCCATCTTCCATCTTCCATCTTCCATCTTCCATCTTCCATCTTCCATTCGTGCTATAATCACCCCAAAAAAGAAGGATGGACCATGACGATCAAAAAAGCGGCATGGTGTATGGCGGCGGGGGTGCTTTTGCTCCTGAGCGGCTGTACGCAGGAGACGCAAAACTCCATCAGCCGATCGATCCAGAACTGGACCGGGACCAACGGTGTTTTGGATGTCTACGCGGGCAACAAACTGGTCAAACGTTTCATCAAGATCGACAAACTCTCCACCGCCTACGGCACCAACGACAACAGACCGCGTCCCTACCGCTATGGATACGGTTATGACGACAAAAATTTCAACTTCAAAGTCGACAAGGGAGAGAAGAAAGTCTACTTCGAATTTTCGGACTACTCCACCAGCTATATTTTTTATGAAAACGACGAAGCCAACTAAGGAGAAAACCATGCAAATCATCGCGACCGACAAAGCCCCCCAGGCGATCGGACCCTATTCGCAGGCGATTCTCGTCGACGGGACCCTCTACAGCTCCGGACAGATCGCTTTGACACCCGAAGGCGAGCTGGTCGAGGGAGACGTGGCTGTGCAGACTCGCCAGGTACTGAGCAACCTCTCCGCCGTTCTCTCCGAGGCGGGCGGCAGCTTGAACAATGTCGTCAAGACGACGATCTTCCTGGCGGATATGGAGGATTTCGCGACGGTCAACGACGTCTATGCGGAGTTTTTCGGGACGCATCGACCCGCTCGAAGCACCGTCGCCGTCAAGACGCTTCCCAAAAACGTCAAAGTCGAGATCGACTGCATCGCACGCATCGGCGCATAGAGCTGAGGCTCCTTTTGGGGCTTTTGAAGCTTTCGGCTTGGGGTTCAAAATCACTTAAACTTTTTTTGGATATAATCCCGAACTTAAATTACCCAGGCGGTAATCTACGAGTAGCAAAACAAGAAAAAGGGTAAGCAATGTACGCGATTATCAAAGCGAGCGGTCAGCAGTTCAAAGTCCAGGAAGGCGATGTGATCTGCTTCGACAAGATGGGTCTCGAGCCCAAGAGCGAAGTGGAGTTCAACGAAGTTTTGGCACTGGACGACGGTGAGTTGAAGATCGGAACTCCTCTGGTCGAGGGGGCGGTCGTCAAAGGTGAGGTGATCAACGAGGGGCGTGACCGCAAAGTGGTCATCTTCAAGAAGCGCCGCCGTAAAGATTCCAAGCTCAAGCGCGGATTCCGCCGGGATTTCACCCGCGTCCGCATTACCAAAATCGCATAAGGAGCAACGATGGCACACAAGAAAGGACAGGGATCAACCCAGAACAACCGAGACTCCGCCGGACGGCGACTCGGTGTGAAGAAATTCGGTGGGGAGCGCGTCATCCCCGGTAACATCATCCTGCGCCAGCGGGGGACCAAAGTCCATCCCGGCAACGGCGTCGGTATGGGCAAAGACCACACGATTTACGCACTGATCGAAGGCGTGGTCAAGTTCGAGAACAAAACGGCAAGCAAGAAAAAAGTCTCCGTCGTTCCCGCATAATTTTTCTTCTTTTATGGAGCAGGGGGAAATTCTCTCTGCTCCAACATCTCTCTGCTGTTTTCAGAATCTTTTATTATTTTGTGATCATTCCTTTTACTTCCGATGCAATCCTATCACTGCCGTAAAGAATAGAGTGTTCTGAAAAACAGGAAAAGTTCCGCTACGTCATCCCAAACTTCTTTCAACCCAAAATTTGCATTAGCCAGCATGCCAGCTGCGCCGATCATCGGCGGCATTGGCGATCGAAGCGAATGCCATCGGGCGTCCGCGATACCTTCGGCATAGACGCGGGGCGCCGTACGGAGCGACAAAGGCAAAGCAGTTTGCCTTTGCTGAACGCTTCTCCCCTTCCAGGTGCGCCTGCACTTCTCTCCGACACCCCTGCATACCGAGCATCGACACATCTGACGCACTTTCTACTGCAAAATTTGGGTTCAATATCCACGGTATAATAGGTATCTAGAGTTCATCATTCCAGGTCGAGCTCGGAATGACGGAGGTTTTTTAGATCTCTGAATAGGTAGAAATACTCATTGATCAAGGATTGAGGTGTTTACGGGGTGCGGTAATGTATTTTGTGCACCGGAATCTTGAGAAACAGATCTTGCAAGAAACAAGAAAGTAAAAGAAAAAGGAGGAGGAAAAATGAAAAAAATCAGGCTTATAATGATCGCTACGACTCTGATCGTGTCCACTTCTTCGGCGAACGTCGGCATGAAATCAGGAGAAGGAGAAATTTCTGCACTTAAGCAACAACGCTCTATTGATTTTAGAAAAATGGGACTTGGCGTGCTTTCCGTGGCGAAAGAGGGGAATGTCGATCGGTACGAGGTCGAGGTGGCCGACCCGACCAAAGCGCTGGTTTGGGGAGCGAGGGAAGTTCTGCCCCGTTTTGCCGCCCGGGCACTCGAAGGATCGAGGATTGCTCACGATCTCAAAGGGGTAAAATTTGTGGTGGAGGTCGACTGGGGGCGTTTCGAGAGAGGCGAAGCCGACAGCATTCACCTCTACCCACCTCAGACGGCAGGCCACGGACGAGACACCCTTTTGGCGAAATTGGCCAAGGAACACCGAGGGATCTATCTGACGGTGGATAAGGCACATAACCGTTTCAGTGGGAGGGTGGAGCCGATGGATTTCCTCTCCGCGTCGGCCGAAAAGAATTTTTTGCAATGGAAAGGTGCGGGATTCGATTGTGATGCCGGTGCCGGGCCGAAAAGCTGTACTCTGAATGGAGGTCGTTTCAGTGTCGGAAGCCGAGGAGGGAAGAGCCCCGGCGGTTTGACGATCGAAGGGGCGGGATGTTCGTATAAGATCGATGCACATCTGCTCGGGAGGCAAGAGTGCCACCTACCTGCGATGAAGCTCTCCTTCGTTCAGGGAGCGGAAAAATCCGATTTTGAGCTCGAGAAGTTGCGGTTGGGGAGTGAAGCTTCCCCCGACGGCAACATGAGGGTGAATTACCGGGTTTTTGGGGAACTGGGAAAATTCGGAGGAAAGGTCGTCGAGACGAATCAAACGACGGCGTTCAGCTTCAAAGGTTTGAATTTTTCCGGAGGTACACAGCATCTCGATCGCAGTGCCTGGGAAGGGTTGGCGATGCTTCTGGAGGGGGAGAAGAATGCGACCGCCCCGGCAAACGCCGCGCTCTGGAAAAAGCGGCTCATCCATCTTCTAAGCGACGGAAATCTCTATCGTTATCGGCTGCATCTCGCTTCCGCGGAGTTTCAGGTTACATCACCTACACAGACGGTGCAGGGATCTCTCAAAGATTGGGAGGATGATTACGCGCTGAGTCTGGGTACGTTCATCCGGTACGATGACAACAATCGTATCGCCGAGATCGATTTCTCGCAGCACGGCGCCCAGAGTGCTCTCGCCGGGAAAGTCGAAGGGCTCTCTTTGGGATACGGCCTGGATCGGCTCTACAATCCTCTGCCCGATTTCGTCGATTTGGTCATCGACGTCGCTACTCAGCCGGGCGGCCCGTCTGAAAAGTTGACTCCCGAGCAGGAGCGAAGAATTCAGAAGATTTTGACGACGATGGTCCACAAAGGTCTCGAAGCGCATCTGGCTCCTCTGAGTATCGAGAAAATCACTTTCAGCGAGGGAGGTTTGCCCTCCTTCGGTCCTCTGGCATTCCAGGCCAAAGCCAAACTCAAAGCCAACAACGTCGATCTGAACAACCCGATGGCTCCGATGATGCTCCTGGGAAGTTTCCTGGCACACGGAGAGTTGCGCCTGACAAGCCGGGACTTCCAGGCCCTGCTGCCCCTCCTACCCCCGGATTTGGCGAAAATGGCCCAAATGATTGCCAAGAAAGAGGGCGATACGGTGCGTTTCGTGATTCGTTTTGAAAACGGAGGTTTGACCGTCAACGGCGTACCGATGATGTGACAGCCCTTTTGGGAGTCCGAAAAGGCAAGTGCGGAGTCAAAGCCTCCGATTTCATTGTCGGAAGAAGCTAGGCTTTTGGATGAATTTCTGAAGGTTATTGTGGCACGATGAGAGATGAAAATTGCACTTATTGTGTGAATGGGCCCAAGATGATCCTTGAAAAATACGCCCGCTATATCGAGGGGGAGCAGTTGCGTATTTCGCGCGGCTTTGACCCCTTCAAAAAGAGTGTCACCACGCGTGGTGAAGACGAAAGACATCGCTAAATAATCGTTGAGTAGTTAAAACGGTTGAAAGTTCGATTTTATGGGAGTTTGAATTGGTTGCGGGAGGAGGATTTGAACCTCCGACCTTCGGGTTATGAGCCCGACGAGCTACCGGACTGCTCTATCCCGCGTCCGAATAAATGAAGAAAAGCTTTGAATCCGAAGATTCAAATGGATGGGGTAGAGGGACTCGAACCCCCGAATGACTGGACCAAAACCAGTTGCCTTACCACTTGGCGATACCCCAATCGTCGAGTGGGTAAACTCTTTCGTTTACGTGGCGGCATTATAGCCCATCGGGGAGGGTTTGTCAAGGGTTTGAGAGGAAAATATCGGGGAAAGCTCAAAAAAATCGACAAAGAGTGCTCTCCTGCAGTAGGGTATAATTAACGTTTTAATGATTGGGTCTTACAAAAAACTCTATTGAATAGCGGAAGATTCAATCTTTAATTATTACTAAAAGGCCGCAACAGATGTCGAGTGAAGCGATAGAACGGGTAGAGAAAGCGATCGATGCGATCAAAAGAGGTCGGATGGTCATCATGATGGACGATGAGGATCGGGAGAACGAGGGGGATCTCGTCTATGCCGCGACCTTCAGCACCCCCGAGATGGTCAACTTTATGGCCAAAGAGGCGCGGGGGTTGATCTGTACGCCTCTGACCGGCGAGATCGCCCGGCGCCTGGAGCTCGTGCCGATGGTGGAGCGCAACGATTCGCAGCATGAGACCGCCTTTACGGTCTCCATCGACGCGGCGACGGCGAAGACGGGGATTTCGGCGGCGGAGCGGAGCACCTGCATCTCTTTGCTCGCTTCACCGGTGAGCAAAAGCGACGATTTTGTACGGCCGGGGCATATCTTTCCCCTGATCGCAAAAGACGGAGGGGTGTTGGTGCGCACCGGGCACACCGAAGGGTCGGTCGATCTGTGCAAACTGGCGGGTTTGGCCCCCGTGGCGGTGATCTGTGAAATCATCAAAGACGACGGCACGATGGCGCGCCGTGAGGACCTGCGGGACTTCTCGGCCCGGTATGAGATGCCCATCGTCTACATTTCCGATATCGTCGAGTACCGTCTCGCCAACGAGCAGCTCGTCCGGCGGATCGGCGAGGAGGAGATCGAGTTCAACGGCGTGGGGGTGACACGCATCGACTACGAGGACCATCTGAAGCGTCGGCATACGGTGATCCAGTTTTACAAAGTCCACGAGAGCGAGAATGTCCGTTTCCATAACATCGGCAGTGACATTGATCTGTTGCTGGACGAGAAACGTTTCCACGCGATGAAAGAGAGCATTGACTACCTGCGGCGCAATGGCGGGCTGCTGATCTTTCTCGATAGCAAGAGTGTCTCCAAGGAGCAGGCCAAGGAGATCGGGGTGGGTGCGCAGATCCTCAAAGATCTCGGGGTCAAGAGCATCAAACTCCTGACGACCAATGTCGAAACCGAATTCGTGGGACTCAGCGGTTTCGGCCTCGACGTCGTCGAAAAGATCGGCATCGGATAAGGCAGGGCGATGGGCGTCGGCAGGATCTTTGCTGAGCGTTCGATCCCTTCGCTCTATCTCTGGGGGGCGATGGGATTGATCGTGCTGACGGCGCTGATCACGGCACTGGCCGTCTACGGCGAATACCGGGCCTTCGATACCCGCAGCCAGCAGTTGCGCCGACGCTACCTCGAGCGGCAAAAAGCCCGCATCGTTTTCGACACCGAGCGGGTACTTCGTTTCATCGAGAGCGAAGATCGTCGGCGACGCGGCGAACTCGACGAGCGACTCCTCCAGGCGCAGATCCTCAGCGCCATCGAAGAGCTCTACGGGCGTCCCGACGGCACCGGATATATCTTTATCTACGACCGCAACGGCACCTGCCTCTCCGATCCGATCCAGCGGCAAAACGTCGGCAAAAACCTCTACGATTTCAAAGATCCCGACGGTGTTCAGGTGATTCGGGAGTTGATTGCCGCGGCGGCGAAACCGGGAGGCGGCTTTGTTCGCTACCGCTGGATCAAGCCGACCACGGGAACCCTCAGCCCCAAGATCTCCTACGCCCGTCTCTTCGAGCCCTGGGGGTGGATGGTCGGTACCGGGGTCTATCTGGACGAGATCGACAAAGTGATCGCGGCCCAGCGGGCGGAACTCAGGGAAAAGAGCCTCCATACCGTGATGACGATCGTCCTGCTGGCCGCCGCGCTTTTTATAGTGGGCCTGTTGGGGGTCCGCTGGCTCAACGGCATCATCCATCGGGAGGTGGAGCGTCTGGATCGCCACTTTGAGCGGGCGGCCCGCAGCCACATCCTCATCGACGAAGAGAGCATCGGCCTGCAGGAGTTTCGGCGGATGGCCCGCACCATCAATGCGATGGTGAGCGGCATCCACGAACGCAAGGCGAAGCTCCGGGAGCTCAACGCTTCGCTCGAGGAGAAAGTGGCCGAGCAGACCGAGGACCTGCGCGAGCGCAACCGGCAGCTGCAGAAGGAGAAACGTTTCGGTGAAGCGCTGGTACAGGCGCAGGACAGTTTCATCCATCAGGCGATCCACGAGATCAATACCCCGTTGGCGGTCATTATGACCCACATCGATATTTTCAAAATGAAATACGGTCAGAACCGTTACCTCGCCAAAATCGAAGCGGCCAGCAAAATGATCGCGACCATCTACGACGACTTGAGCTATATGGTCAAAAAAAATCGCCTCGACTATCCGAAAGGAGAGATCGACTTCAGTGAGTTTCTGCGAGAGAGGATCCGCTTTTTTCACGAAATCGCCCAGGGGAATCGCCTGAGCATCGATGCGCGGATCGAGGAGGGGATCACGCTGCGCTTCAGCGATGTGGAGCTGCAGCGGATCATCGACAACAACCTCTCCAACGCCGTCAAATACGCTCGGGCGGAGAGTTACATCGGGATTTCTCTGCGGCGCTGCGGGGAGGGGGTCGTGTTGGAGTTTATGACCTCTTCGCGCCAGCCCATCGCCGATACCCGAAAGATTTTCGACGCTTTTCATAGAGAAGATTCGGCAGCGGAAGGCTTCGGCCTGGGGCTGCAGATCGTCCAGAGCATCTGCCGCAAGAACGGCGTGGAGGTGGCGGTGGAGTCGGATGAGACGCGGACGCTTTTTCGTTATCTTTTCACCGCAGAGGAGCGAGCCGATGCGCGTCCTGCTGCTTGAAGACGAACGGATGCTCCAAGAGGCGATCCGGGAGTATCTGGGAGCCCAGGGATACCGGGTGGACGCCTACGAAGACGGTCTGGAGGCTTACGAGGCGATCGGCGGGGCGAAGTACGATCTTTTTATCTTCGACATCAACACCCCCTCGCTCGACGGGCTGAGCCTCCTGGAGCGCCTGCAGCGTGAAGCGGTCGACGTGCCGACGATCTTCATCAGTGCCATCACCGAGATCGAACAGATCAGTCGCGCCTACGAGCTGGGCTGTTACGACTATCTCAAAAAGCCTTTTCATCTCAAAGAGCTCTCTTTGCATATCGAGCGCCTGATGAAGATCGCCCGTCGCAACCGCGAACGCCTCTTGACGATCAGCCCCCGCTACCGTTACGACCTCAACCGCCGCCGTCTTTTGCTTGACGGAGAGGATCAGGCCCTGACCCAGCGGCAAGCCCAGATCGTCGATCTGCTCGCTTCCAATCTCGGGCGTATCGTCGATTTCGAGATGCTACGCCACTACGTCTGGGACGATGCGCCGGTGGAAAACGCCACGATCCGCGCCGAGATGCACCGGGTCCGCAAAGAGCTCGAGGAGGAGATCATCGAGAGCATCAAAGGGGTCGGATACCGGATGCGGCGACTGCCGTAGAACTTTCCTACAAGAACTCCATCTTCCCTGTTACCACCTTTCACACATTCCGAATTTTTTCGTCAAAAACAGTTCGCATCCCGGGGATGCTACGTTGCTGCTATGTTTCTTTTTTACCATAGGGTTGTCCCGACTGCCCTCTGTTTACCGACGGCGGGCAAAAAAACGAAGGAGGGGAATATGACCGAAGAAAAGGCAAAGGCCTACTGGAAGGAGAATATCTCCGCGATATTGAAACTTCTTGCCGTATGGTTTCT
>JALWNT010000093.1 GCA_027080995.1 Campylobacteraceae bacterium
GGAGCAAGATGCAGCTCATCAAATACCTCGTGACGATTACGCTCATGGTCTTCTTCGCATCCGTCGAATGCCCGGCGGTGGTGGATCTCTCCGACAACGCCCGATACCAAATGATCAAGGCACGATATGGCCTCACAAGCGGTGATCTCAAAAACTATATGATCGAAAGCCGGATCCATGTACTGGGTTGGTCGAGAAGCAATCTCTTCGCCTACATCCTTCAAGCTCCAAACGAAGCGCGCGACTTTGAAAAAGCCGATCTCATCATCCAAAACATCATTACCGACAAAATCGTGGCGAAATTTTCCTGGAGATTTAAAGGGGATAAAGCGTTTGAGCAGTCCATCAACAAACACTACGACCGAATCAGCCGCCTTCTGCAAAAGTTCAAAATCGATTCACGCCGTTACATGGTCGATTCGAATACCATGACGGAGCTCAAACGCTTCCCGATCGCCCATCGGGGCTACAAGATTGTGACGCAACGGGTCACACGCTATGCAAATTCGAGGAGTTTTCTGACCCGTTTTCGCCTGAAGCTGCTCCGTCAGAAAGGGACAATGCCCGTCGCTGAAAAAACCGTCTACAGCAAAAGCTATACGATCGACAATCGGGTTTTCGACGTTTTTGTCCTGGGGTATATCCCCTCCCCTTATACCGACAGGATCGCGATCTTCCTGGCGACCGTCTCTCGAGGGTGGGAAGGCAAACCCCATGTCATCGATCTGGGGATCGTAGGAGCATCCCTGAGCAAAGCCTTCCGAAGAGGAGTTATTTGCGGTACGCAATCGCCAAAGTTTCGAGAATGAGCGCCGAAGGACGGAGAATCATCAAAAGCAGACGTGACAAGATATCGATCTCTTTTCACAACAAAAGATAGAGAGCAGGAACCAACGCCGCATTTTCGTAGCCTGCCTCATACGCGCCGATATCCCAGGTCTTGCCTTGAGGTCGGCTCTTTTTTTCGTAATCCAAACGTGAGTAGCCGTTTCGGATACCTGCATCGATAGCGGGAGAATCCGGCTGAAGATGAAAGTCGGCGTGTGCCTCGTCGACAAAACGAGGATCCGCCACGATATCGTTTTTTTGTCCATAGTCATAGGGTTCGCTGTCGACCAGGTTTGAACGGATATCCACTTCTGAGACATCCACCCCCTCTTTCAGAGCGATGGGGGCCTCTTTTCGGTTGGTACTGCGGATGATGTTGTTGTAGATTTTGATATCTTTCGCACCCTCATGGTGAATATAGATGCCAGTACTGCCGACGTTGTAAAAGGTATTGTTGATAATGTAAATGTGCTCGACGGGATGCGACGTTATATTCTCATCGGCGGTCCATCCGCCGACGATCATACCGCCGTCACCGTTGTTGTAGACGATGTTGTTGACAAAGATCACATGCTCCAGCCGTCCACCCTGTTCACTCGCCACGGAAAGCGCGTTGCCTGTAATATCGTGGATGCGATTGGCTTCGAAGAGGATGTGATGGGTATGGAGATCGGAAGCGTCCGCATAGAGCGCCGGACGGGTGGTTCCGCGAATATGATGCACATGGTTGTATCGGACTCTGACATCGTGCGACCCCTGTTTGACATCGATCCCCTCGCCGCCGTTGGTACCCGGACCACTGTGGTGGACTTCGTTTCCCGTCACATCCACATGATGGGAGGTGGCGATAGTGATACACTCCTGCTCTCCATCGTTGCAAGCAAGCTTCACTTCGTTGTTTCGGATCGAGATATGGTCGCACTCCCACACACCGATACCGCTGGAGAATGTATCATCGGTGGAGGAGTTTCGTACAGTAATGTAGTGTGAATTGTCCAAGAAGATCCCCGCGTGTGTGGAGTGCTCTATCTTCAGGCCGGATAGTACGATATGGCTACTGGCAAAAAGTTCGAAGAGGCCGCCCCACGTCCCCTCCCAGTCGATCCCCGTACCGTCGATGATCACACGGTCATGCCGATAGTTTCTGATCACGATGGGTTTTGCTTGGGTGGCTCTTTTTTTCTCCATGTAAACCCGTTCATGATATCTCCCCGCTTTGATATAGAGGGTATCCCCGGGTCGGAGGCGGTCGACCGCCTCCTGAATCGTGGTGAAATCTCCCTCCCCGGAGGGGGAGACATAATACTCTCTTGTAAATGCAACGGTAGTGAGCATACACAGCATTAACACGTAAATATTTGTTTTTTTCATCCGGATCCTCTTCTTGGTCGTATCTTAGTTTATCGAAAACTCAGGTACAAAACATCATTTGATACGATTAGGAAAAGCGAAGCGTAAAAATCGTTGCTGAAAAGTCGGGAATCACCCCGCAGGGAAGAAAAGTGTTATTGGTCGAGGTCCTTGCTCAGATCCACATTAACTGTACGGTTTTTCGGAACGTCGATCTCTTTGGCGACGCGAATCGTCTGCGGAGTATCATATCCACACTGCTGGGCACATCGTACGACGCCGATCAAATAGTAATGTCCTGCCGGAACCCCGTAGAAGGCGAAATGTCCGGAAGCATCCGAGGTAGTGAAACGTAGATAGTTGAAAAGACGGGGATCCGCTTTGGCCATTTTTTTGCCGCCGAGATAACTCTCCTGATACCATTGACGAGAATAGCTTGTAACCGGATTAAGATAGAGACGGGTCTGTTTGCCGTAGACTTTCTCTCCACTGGGTCCGATCACATAGATGCTTCCCTTTACCGTGGCGTTTCCGCTACGTGGAAGGCGGCTGTATTCGGAAACGGGAAATGGTAAACGAGTCACGACCTGTTCTTCCTGCACATTCACGTTCAGATCAGAAACGTCAACCGTTGCATTCTGCTCGGCGGGAGCCGAATAGGAGCTGTTCCCTGTTCCGGGCAGAAGCAGTTCCTGATGCACACATCCACTCATTGCCAAGAGCATAAAAGTAACCCATATCGTTCCCCAAATTCTTTTCAAAAGAGACTCCTCGATCTATTTTTTCACACGATATTACCGCACCAAATAAAATTCTGATCTCGAAGGAGGAATCTTTTGCCTCCCACGGCATCAAAATTTTTCCTCTTTTCCCGGTCCAACACGCTTGTCAGATCAACACCGAATTCCAAAAATTTCTGATACGTGCAATATTTCAAAACCGGACAAAAACGATTTTCATTATACCGGACGAACTTTAGTCGACTCTTTCTCATTTTCCAAGGCAAAACTCTCCGAACATCCGGTCCAGTATCTCTTCACTCTCGTAGGGACGCGTAATTTGTCCAAGAGCCTGTACCGCTTCTTGGAGATGATAACTGAACAGCTCCAGTTCTCCCGATTCAAGAGGTGCCAAGGCCGCCAAGATCTCTCTTTGGGCACGCCGCACCGCTTCGATCTGCCGATTGCCGGAGAGGAGAAGCTCTTCATCAAGACTATAGCGGTCGAGTAGTTCTTGGAGACGCCGAGGCAGTTGGGAAAAATTCTCGACGGTATCGATCTCTACAGGAGCGTAGGGCGCAAGTCCCTCCGTCTCCATCCTTGCCGGAAGATCACATTTGTTGAGAACCGCAATCCACTCTTTTCCCGAGCTGCGTAGTCGTTCGAGAATTACCTCATCTTCCTCTTCCCAGGGTCGGCTACGATCGAAAAGTGCCAGCACGATATCAGCCTCTTCAATGGAACGAAGCGAACGTTCCACACCGATGGCTTCAATGCGGTCGCCAGCTTCGCGAATCCCTGCCGTATCGACAATCCGAAGGATGTGCGTACCGATACGGATCTCCTCTTCGATGGTATCGCGGGTTGTACCCGCAATCTCACTGACGATCGCTCTCTCATACTGCAACAGAGCATTGAGCAGTGAGCTTTTACCGACATTTGGCTTCCCGACGATGGCGACCCGGAATCCTTCGATGAGCCCCCTGCGCCGTTCACTGCTCTCCACAATCCGCTCGAGTCGATCGGAAAGGGTCCGAAGCTGCTTTTTCAATCCTTCGAGCAAATCCTCCGGGATATCCTCCTCGGCATAATCGATCGACACCTCACTGTGTGCCAATGCCCGAAGCAATGCTTCCCGGACTTCCTCGACGAAGCGTCCCAGTTCGCCTTTGAGTTGCCGTGTCAGGATCCGAGCCGCATCGACACTTTTTGCTTCGATGAGTTTCGCGATCGCCTCCGCTTCGCTCAAGTCTATCTTGCCGTTAAGAAACGCACGTTTACTGAATTCACCCGGTTCAGCGAGCCGCGCACCGTAAGCGACCGCTGTTTCGAGTATCTCCTGTGCGATGACCTGCCCGCCGTGGCATTGAAACTCGACAATCTCCTCTCCGGTAAAAGAGCGGGGAGCTTGAAAGTAGAGGACAATACCCCGGTCAATGGCTTCATTCTCCTGATCGTAGAGGGTACGGAGTTCGGCAAGACGAGGAGTGAGTGTCGCAGCCGGGGCGATGCGACGGGCGATTTCAGGGGCAATAGGCCCGCTCAGACGGACAATCGAGAGAGAAGCCGTTCCATGTGCCGTCGCGATGGCCGCGATGGTATCGTTCATTTTCTGGAATTGAATTCGTTGACCAGCACGTAGCGTTTTCCGTCACGTTGTCGTTTGACCGCTACGTATTTATCCGGAAAAACACTTCGCAGATGCTCCAGTGCCAGCTGGACAAGAATGCCGTCTAGTGTGCGTGTACGCCCCCATCCTTCCGTCCGTACATGCTCGATCACAGGTTCAAGATTTTTTCGGATCATCTCCTCCTGGCTGGAGAGAAAGTGTGCTATCTCCAGTTTGGTATGCAGTCCATAGCGTGCATTGAGCCAATTGTAGAGGAGGTAGGAGAGTGCATTGTAACGGTATCCTTCTTTGCCGATTAGCAAAGCGGCATCCTCCCCGTCAATAAAAATGTATGCAGTCCCCTCCGCCACATCGACTTCGACGACATCTATCTCAAAACAGGATTTCTTCATCAATGCGCTAAGCGTATTTTCTATTTCCGAAGCTAGAGCCGCTTCGTCCACGGAATTAATCTCCTGTTTTTTGGAGTGTGTATCGTTTTCGGATAACTCTGCACGTGCTGACTCTGCGAAAAAACCTTCCAGTATCTCTCTCTCGGCACCTTGTCCGTGCAGTGTTTTCTGCTTTTCTACTCCGGATGCCTTCCCGCTCTCCGAGCTGAACTCCAACGCCTCTACCTTTCGCGTTTCGCGCCTATCACCCTGATCAGTTACAGGCTCATTCGATAAGTTGTTCGACTCTTGGAGTGCTCTGTCGGAGTGCTTCTTCTCTTGAGAAAGCGCTGCCTCGACTTTCTCCGAAGAGGCTTTGCGCTTCTTCCAATCGATATCAGCGACGATAACGGCAGGTTTCGAGAAGAAACCCAACAGCCCCTTTTCGGGATATTGGACAATTTCGTATTTCAATTCACTCATCGAACACTCCAACTCCCGGCAGGCGAGGCTGTAAGCTTCTTCCAGTGTTGCGGCTTCGATTTTTCTCATACCGATATCCTCACGCTTCTTCGCCGTGTTTTGCCTTGAAACGCTCTTTGTGCTTTTCATAGGCACGATTGATGTAATATTGCTGGGCAATGGAGAGAATATTGTTCGTCAACCAGTAGAGAACCAATCCCGACGGGAAAGTCAGGAAGAAGAAAGTCATCAGGACGGGGAACCACTTGAAGATCTTCTGCTGCATCGGGTCGGTCATCGTGTTGGGGGTGATGTGCTGCTGCAGGAACATCGTCGCGCCCATCAGAATCGGCAAAATATAGTAGGGATCCTGACGGGAGAGGTCGGTAATCCAAAGGATCCAGGGTGCCCCCTGAAGCTCGTCGGCGTTGAGCAAGACCCGGTAGAGTGCGAAGAAGACGGGAATCTGCAGAATCATCGGCAAACAGCCCCCCATCGGATTGGCCCCGTGTTTTTTGTAGAGCGCCATCATCTGCTGGTTCATCTTGGCGGGATCTTTGCCGTAACGCTCCTTGATCTCTTTCATTTTGGGGGCGAGATCTTTGAGTTTTTGCATCGACATCATTCCCTTGTAGGAGAGCGGGAAAAGGACCAGCTTGACCAAGAGGGTGAAGAGCACGATCGCCCATCCCCAGTTGCCCACGAAGTTGTAGATCGCGAGCATCACGCGGAAGAAGGGTTTAGCAAGAAAGGTAAACCATCCAAACTCGATCGCATCGGTCAATCGCGGATCGAGTTGTTCAAAGAGTTTCCACTCCTTGGGACCGACATACGCCTTGAGCGAAAGCGACGCATCGCTTCGGACGAAAGGAAGCGGGTCGTTTTTGGCATCGGGAGTGACGATGACATGGAAAGGATGATCGAAGTTGTAAAAAAGCGATGCGTAATAACGATCAAAAGAGGAGAGAATCGTCGCATCGGGAATCTTCGTCGTCTCTTTCGCTTTACCGTCTTCGATCGTAGTGATCACTCCCTTGGAGTTGCGGACCAACACTCCTCGGACAATCATATAACGAGATTTGTCGGCTTCAGGTCGATGACCGGAGGTGATGAAGTATTCGACCTTTTTGCTCACGTCGACTTTCAGATCGTATTCTCCGTTGGGGTGAAAGGTCAATGTCTTGACCAGCGTTACTCCGGGAAGATTCTGCGTCAAAATCAACGTTGCCGCGCCTGTACTGGCATTGACCTCTTTGGCGGAAGCGGTATAGGGGATTTTGAAAGCTTCGTTGTTGAGCGTCGGATCGCTGAAACGCACCTCAAGAGGCATCGTTTTACTCGGATCAATAAGCTCCAGAGGGTTGCCGTCTTCATCCCGATATTTGTGCTGTTTGAGGATTACGCTTTCGATGCGGCCGAAGCGGTCGATCTTCATCGCGTATTTCCGAGTGTCCACGTGCACCAGCATTTCGCCGGGCTTGGCCGTAGCGGCTTTCGCGGTTGCGGGAGCCGTCTGTGCTCCGACAGTTGGAGCCGGTGCGGCGCTGGCTTTACCCGCCGCTATCTGTGTCGCAGTACTACTCTGCGCCGTTGCGTTCGCTTCAGTATGTGCCGCTTTGGGCTTGGGAAAGAGATAACTGAATCCAAAGAGAATGACGAATGAGAGGACCACGGCAATGATCAATCGTTTGTTGAGATCCATCTGTTCCAAAATGATACCTTTGTCTGGGAGGGTTGCTGCCCAATAATAGTTTGGGGAAAACAGGGGCGGATTATATCCATATTCGGTTTACAATCCGATGGAAAAAGAGGAGCATTCGCTACCGGCGCAGAGCCCGGGAGCGTTTCAACGCGTTGTTCCAATCGTTTCGGAGCTGTGAAAAATCTGTTTCGAGAAGGGGGGGTTTGGCGACGAGGATGTAGACGCCGGAGACCAGACGGGTTTCGCTTTCACGAAAAAGTGCACGCATACGGCGCTTTGCCCGGTTTCGACGGACAGCGTTGCCGACTTTTTTGCCGGCGACGAAAGCGCATGCCTGGGTACTTCCGGCTTTGAAAAACAGTACAAAATCGGGGGTATGCCAGACTTTGTCCGCCCGGCGATAGACAGCATCAAAATCGCGCTGCCGTTTCAGAGAAGAAAAACGGGTTAAGCGGCTAATCTTTTTCTGCCTTTTGCACGACGGGCATTGATGATTTTGCGTCCGTTTTTGGTTTTCATCCGGGCACGGAAACCATGCGTTCTTTTCCGGGGGGTATTGTGGGGTTGATAGGTTCGTTTCATTTGGATATCCTTGAAAAATTGGTTCTTCCCGGTCCATGCCGGGAAAATGATGGTCGCAATAGTATCGAAGAGGAGCTTAACCGGAGATGAACTCTACCAAGAAAAATCCGAAATTTCTTGCGGCAAGCCATCTGGGCTCATTGGGCAGACAACTCCGTTTCGCCGGATTCGACTGCTACATTATAGGAGAAGAATCTACAAAACCGAATTCCTCCTTACCTCCTATTGAAGAAGAGGAACGATACTTCCTGACAAGAAGCCGCCGTCCCTTCCCTGAAAAACTGGAAAAACAAACCCTCAGACTTCAAAGTACAAATCTGGAGGAGCAGATGCTCGAAATCGCCTTGAACGTCGAACTCCGAGAGACATTCGTTCCTTTTACACGCTGCACACTCTGCAATGCACCTCTCAAAAAGATTTCTTCGGATGAAGCGAAAAACCATATCCCTGATCAGATATTTCATACGTACAGAGATTTTCGCCAATGCCCAAACTGCCGACGCATCTACTGGAAAGGAGACCATTTCAATCGAATGCTAAAACGTTGGAAAAAGATTTTCGAAGAAATTTCAAAAGAGAAAGAGTGCCAGCTTGATTTTTCGGAAAAAGCGCGCTAAAATGCTGTACTTTTTCCAACGCTGATATAGCTCAGCTGGCTAGAGCACCTGATTCGTAATCAGGAGGTCGCGGGTTCGAGTCCCGCTATCAGCTCCATGTGCTTACGCATTTTGCTCTTCATTTCCTTTTCTCTTTTTACGCGGTTTCGGCATCAATTCTTTGAATCTCTGATAAGTGATTTTCACAGTTTTCCCTGTCCGAGTAACCGGCAATCTCCCCTCCTCTTCCAGGATTTCGTTCAACTTCTCTCTGGCTTCAGTCTGAGACATATGTTTGGCGAGATAACGAGCGGTCTTTTTCACTTCGGGGTCACGAAGCAGTTGTTCCATAGGAGAGAGGGTCTCCTTGTTTTGTTCTTTGACGACTTTTTTTGCTTTTTCCAATAAAGACATTGATGATTCCTTTCGCTTAAATTTTTGAAAATAATAGCACAAGAAAATCAATATATTCTGAAAAGTTTCAAAACTCTTTTTTGTAGATGATATCGACACTTTGGGATTCGCTCCCGATATCGATATCAGTTTCCGTATGTTTGGAGTGTTGAATTCGCAAGATGACTTTGGGATTCTCCTCTTTCTGATCATATAGCACAGTGATTTTATCGGTGATTTTTTTGCCGACTTCAAACCCTTGTGTCGTCACGATCAGAGTGTCGACTTTCAATCCCATATTTCCCAGAATGGATTTGGCGATTCCGCCTCCGACCATCGAGAGCATATCATCAGCGCTCTGCCCCGAATCCACGGTGTCGAAAAGTATGAACGAAAGAATCTGCGAGCGGGTCATATAGGGGTCGCTGGAGAAGTTGAGATTGGGCTCGGTCGCGACACCGTTAACGGTGATGTAGATGGTACGGCTGTAGCGGCGGTATTCGAGGTTGATATCCAAAAGGGGCTGTGTCGGTTTTCCCGTGAAGTTGACACTGCTATCTTGCAGGACGAACTTCTTCCCATCAAAAATGTAATAGCCTCCTTTGGGAATCCGAACCGAACCAAGAACCTGAAGGTCTCCGTTAAAGGATTTGATAATGCTAAGCTGTGGATTCAGTTCGACGTAAACATTTTTCTGTTTAAAAACCAGAGGCTTTTTCGTTTCAATGTAGATCATCAGCTGCACATTCTTCTTGAAAAAACTTTCATCGTTTTTTTTCTGATGCTGCAGGATAATGATGTCATCGTCGGTAGCGTAATGGCTCGCCGTCAGATCGTACATTACGTTACCGCCGAGGATGACAATTTTTCCCTTGGCGTCTACCTGATCTCCTGAGATCTTCGCCGTCAGGTCGATCGATGCATCGAGTTTCGCATTTTCATGGATCACTTTGAAATCGGGGGATTTGGCGACGAACTCACCTTTTTTCTTTTTGAGGTCGTAATAACCGGTCGCTTTGAGGGAATCATTGACCCAGAGCGCATCGAGATTTATCCGGTCGCCTTTCATCTGGATCCGGCTCGGTTTGGTTGCGAAGATTTTCATCCCGGAACTCTCGAGGCTGTAGCGTTTTAGCAGCAGAGTTTTCGTCTTCAGGTCCGCTCCGAGTAGAAGGTCGATGTTTTTGATCGGGTTTTTGATCCTGGCACTCTCGTCGGGAACGAATTTTTTCGATTTGAGTTCGAGAGTCACGACGGAGAGTCTGTCGATTTTCATACTCAAGTCGATGTCACCATCGAGCTTGGGAATCTCTATTTTGTAGATTGCCCTCAGATTGCGGATGAGGTTTTTGAGCGAGCTGCTGTGAAGCTTTAGCGATATCGTTGACTTGGGGCTGCCTTCGATCGTTATCTTGCTGCCGGCAACTTTCAAAAACCCTCCGATTTTTTCATTCGTCAGGTCGTACCGGATGTTGGCGTTCATTTTTCTGCTTTGGAGGGCGAGAAGCCATTGGGAGCCCTTCTGAACGAGAGAAATCTTCAGAGGATCGAGTGCCGCGAGGTTCAGATCGGGCAGCATTTTTTTTAGGAGAGAACTTTTCGGGAAATGAACGGTAAGCCCGGTACTGACGTTGCCGTCATAGATGATCTTTCCATTCAGATCGACGACGTTGGAACGCACTCTCAGGTTTGTATCCAACGGCAGAGGTTTGGAGAAATCCACCGGAGTCGTAAACTGAAGTTCCAGGGCGGCTTTTTGCAACTCTTTGGGGAGTTTGAGATAGCGGGCAGGCTCGAGCCGTTTCTTCGTCCCGAGCGTCAGGAGCCCTTTTTTGAAATCGTCGCTGCAGAACGAACCGGTAAAAGCCCCTGCATCGAGTTTGGCGAGTACGGAATGCAGATCCCCTACGAAATCGATCTTCGGTTTGCCCAGGAGTTTTTCAAGTTTGGGATCTCCGAGCTTCACGCCGGGTGTCTTCAAGAAACCGTGGTAACGAATCGCTCCTTTTTCATCCGAACTCAGCTCGGCATGCAAGCTCAAAGGAGCCTGAGGCATCGTCATAAGCGTATCATCTACGATACTGAACTTTCCATTTTTGAAATCGAAATCGATTTGCAACCGGGAACGATCTATATCGACATTGAAGCTTACATTGCTTTCGTTGTTCTCTTTCAGGATTTTTTTCGCAGAAAAGGAGAGAGCGATTTTTGCACTTTTTTCGTCGACGGAACCGCCAATCACAATCGGGCTGAAAGCTTCCGGACGCAGGGGGAGCTTGTACTCCGAAAAAAGGCTCGGAGGCAAAAGAATGCGAGTGTGTTTTGGATCGAGAATCAAGCGGTTGTCCCGGATCGTTCCTGAAACGTTCAAATCGGCAAGATTGGAATCAAAAAGTACTTTGAGAGCCCCACTTTCCGCCAGTGCTCTACTGAGGTCTATGCGAAGCTTTTCCAATAAAATTCGACTGATCTTGGCATCGAGAGGATCGAACTTGAAGGGTCGGAGCTCGACCTCTGCGCGGTCGACTTCGACAAGCGAGGGGAGAAAAGGGATATCGATCCCTGCACTTTTCGCTCCTTTGGCCTCTATACCGTGACCGGAAGGAAGACTTTTCTTTTGCGTCGTATTGCTTTCTGAGGAGAAACTCTTTTGCCACGTTATGATCTTTTGCGGATCGATTTCGCTCAGTGCCAACTCTTTGACATGCAAGCTTTTCGCTCCGATGGAAGCCGAGAAGTCGGCATGCGCTAGAGGGCTGTCGAGATAGGCGTCGATGCCTTTGGCCAGAAGCTTCTCTTTGTGCAGGTCGAGGCTCAGATCTTTGATTTTGGCGACGGCGGTGCGATAGGGGACTTTTTGCAGCTCTCCCGGCTTGAGCTCGACACGAAGTTGACGGATATCCACGTAGCGGGGGACGAAAGGGATCGTATCGTAGAAAGCGTGTGTGGCGTTGGCCTCTCTGAGCTCAGAGTTTCCGGTTTTTGTCGGCGGTTTCGGTTTCGCAGCATTGTCCTTTCCCAAAGCAGAGAGTGCCGGCAAATCCACATCTCCGATCAAACCGTTGTCGACGATAAAACGCCCTTTCTCCACGTGAAGCTTGAGCCGTGCCTGCGCAACATTGCTTTGTAGATCCGCTGTCAATTTACCGGAAACGACCCGACTCCGTTGCAAATCGACGTCAAGCTCATGTCCTTCGACCTGTGTCCACTTCAGCTTCAGTCCCTTCACCGGTTCATAAGGCAAAAGAGAAGCCCAAACTTTGCCTGCACGTATTCTCTTGGGAAGGAAAAGATCCTCCTCCGTCCTTTTCGTCGGATTTTTTTCCTTGATCTTTTCTTGGACATTCTGCTCTTGCACACCGCTTATGATTGAGATGACGTTCTGCAATCTGGAGAGGTTCAAATCATCGACGATAAGATAATCCACGTCAAGGAAACGCTTGCGATAGGTTCCGGCCAATTCCACGCGTCCCAAAGAAGTATCGGCAATCTGATGCAGTTTCCCGACGCTGAAGCTGTCATCGGCATAATGGATCGAATCAATCGAAAGATCTTCCTTGGAGACATCCACTCCGTAACGTGAAAAAGGAAGCAGCGTGAGCCGTATGTTGTTGATCCGGATCGAGAACGGCAAACCGCCTCCCGAACTCTCCTCCGTCGTTTTTTTTTCTTCGGATCCCGGTACGATGAAATCGCCGATCATCTTCTCCAAAACGGGGACATCCACTCCGAGAACTTCGAGACGGGAAACCGTCAACTGCTTTTCGAGTAGAGTGTAGGGATTGATCCGGATTCGGATCGTCCGGGCCAACTCCTGCCCCCGGTAACCCAGATCGTCGATCACGATCCCTTTGAGGGGGTTGCCGTGAATTTTCTTGTACGTAAAACCATATTCCGGAGCGTATTTTCGGGCAAGTTTGTCGATGAGCCAGGGAGAGTTGACAGCGAAATAAACCGCCGTCAGGATCACGAAAACGAAAAGCAGTAAACCGAGAAAAAACTTCTTCAAAACGATTGTCCTATCATCAATGAGAATCGACTGATCGAGGGGTCGTGAATGTTGACACCGTAATCGATTTTGAGCGGACCGATAGGAGTCATATAGCGCAGCCCTCCGCCTCCGGTCTGGATCCACTGGGAACCTGCCGTACTATAGCTCTCTTCGCAGATCAATGTGGCATCGTAAAAAAGGCCGGCATAGAGATCCCCCCAGATCGGATACTGCGCTTCGGCAGTAAAGTTGAGCCAGGTCCGTCCGCCGATCCCAAGATCACGTGTCGGAGAAACGGTGATCCCGATATCCCGATCTCCATAGGCGCGGTTACTGTAGGATCCTCCGGCGTAAAGATATTTCGACGCCGGCAACGCGGCTTTTTCTCCATCTTCCAAAACAGCCGCGTGCCCTACCGTCGCCAGGGTCAGCAGGCCGAAACTCTTGATGTAATGCCCTTCGAGCTCCAGCTTGTAGTAAGGATTGTTCTCGACCTCTGCCAGGCTCAATCCGTATTCGAAATACCCCGAGAGATAATACCCGTTACGAGGATTGGTCTTGGAGTCCCTTCGATCGTAAATCAGCCGACCGTAGCCGTAGATCAGATCGAAGAAACCCGGGAAGAAATCCTGTTCGTCGATGTCCGGCGTATCGGTCTGGACGATTTCGAGACGTTCGAGCGAAAAGCCGATATCCCATCCCCAGGTGCCGTCCGTGTAGGCGATCTTGCTATCGAAATAGACTTTTTTCTCGTCGTAATAATCGTAGGATTCCCGGTAATACCCTCCGTCGAGATAGAG
Organism: Campylobacteraceae bacterium; assembly: GCA_027080995.1. Lineage (GTDB taxonomy): Bacteria > Campylobacterota > Campylobacteria > Campylobacterales > Sulfurovaceae > Nitratifractor. The sequence continues at coordinate 13,425 of JALWNT010000093.1, forward strand.
GTTGTAGTAACGATCCCAGAATTTGAAGAGTGCCGGCTGAAAGAAATTGGCGCTTAGCTCCGTCACTTCGGTGGAATACTGGGCCACCAACCCCAGCTTGCGCCCTCCTCCGAAGAAGTTGTAATGATCGTAGGTCCCCCGTGCACGAAAGCCCACCTCCGTATCGTAGCCCAAAGAGACGCTATAACGATGCATCTTCTGTTTGAGTTTGGCGAAGACTTCGGGGCGGACTTCGTTGAAATATTTCTTCTCTGTGTTGATGACCGTTTGCCCGAAAATCCCCAATTCGTTGAGGGCGGCGTAACTCTCATTGACCCGCTCGGTAGTGAAAAGGTCGCCGGGACGGTAACGCATCCGCGAGAGGATCACCGCGTCGGAAATCCCTTCGGGTTTCTCCACGACGGTGGTGTTGCCGAAGTGGCAGAGCCCGCCCTTTTTGAGACGGTAGATTAGATCCACGGTCCGTTTGTCGAGATCGACATAGGCTTTGGTATCGAGATCGTAACTGCAATACCCCTCTTTGAGCAGGGCGGATTTGATCCGGCTCTTGATCCGGGTGAATTGATCGGTTTTGAAGGGTTCACCCTTTTTGAAAGTGACATAATCATCGATCGGAAAATCGCTGCTGATATTGATGTCGGCGACGGTAACCGGCTTGTTTTCATCGATATGGATCACGACCTTTTTCGGAGTCACTTTTACCGTGAAAGAGGCATCGTAGTATCCCTGGCTGTCGAGATATCCCCGCAGGGTATTTTCGATCGAAGGGATCAAGTCGACGGGAATCCGTTTTTCATCGCTTTTCCAAAACTCCAGCCAAGAGTGGGTCTCGACCCCGAGTACTTTGTAGACATCATCGGGATCGAGCTTTTTGAGGCCTTCGATGACGATGGGAAGCGTCTTGATCGCTTTGTCACTCTTGCTGACGTTGGCATCTCTTGCGGCAGAGAGGGGATTCCCTGCTCCCAGCAGCGCCAAAACGATCAATGCCGCCGCGATTCGATCCCTTTTCATGCGACTCTCCCACTGTGATTTTTGCCCGCATCGTCGTATTCTTCTTTCGCCAAATCGACGATCCGGTCGGCGGCCCAGCGGGCCAAATCCAAATCGTGCGTGATCAGCAGGATTCCCAGCCGGTCGAGGAAACGAATCAAGAGTTTCATCGTCTCCAGTTGCGTCAGATTGTCCAATGCACTGGTCGGCTCGTCGCACAGCAGAAGTTCGGGCTCCATCAGAAGCGCGCGCAAAATGCTGCAGCGCTGCAGCTGCCCGCCGGAGAGTTCGTGGGGAAGCTTCTGCAGCAGGCTGCGTTCGAGGCCGAGATCGGGCAAATACTCCTGCATCTTCTGCGTCGGAGCGACGTCGGCGATCTGATCGACGATCCGGTAGCTGGGGTGAAAGGAGCTGTAAGGGTCTTGAAAAACCCATCCGAGTCTCCCGTGGCGAATCGTCCCGCGGCGCAGGGGAAGGTTGCCGGCGATGAGCTCGAAGAGGGTCGATTTGCCGCTGCCGCTGGGACCTACGATCGCGACACACTCTCCGCGCTTTACTTCCAGGGAAAAGTCCGTATAAAGTGCTTCCTTCCCCTCGTAAGCAAAGCGTAGATCGTCGATCTTCAATACCGTCTCGGCCATTGTCCTCTCCGAATTAACGGATCTGCCCCCGGCCGTAGACCTTGTATTTGTAAGTGGTCAACTCGTCGATTCCCATCGGGCCTCTGGCGTGGAGTTTGTTGGTCGAGATGCCGACCTCCGCTCCGAAGCCGAAGGCACCGCCGTCGGTGAAACGGGTCGACGCGTTGACGTAGACGCACGCGGCATCCACCGCATCGAGAAAACGCTCGGCGGCGGAATAATCCTCGGTGACGATCGCCTCGGAGTGACCCGAGCCGTGACGGCGGATGTGTTCGATCGCCTCTTCGAGCCCTCCGACCACTTTGACCGCCAAGATGTTGGCCAGGTATTCGGTATCCCAATCCTCCTCGCCGGCCAGGGCCGCTTCGATGATCCCGCAGGCCTCCTCGTCGGCCCGCAGCTGGGTCCCTTCCGCCTCAAAAGCCGCCGAAAGCTTGGGCAGGATCTCCCGGGCGATGGCCCGATCGACCAGCAGCGTCTCCATCGCGTTGCAGACTCCGGGACGGTCGCATTTGGCGTTCAGGGCGATGCGCACCGCCATCTCCTGATCCGCAGCTTCGTGGATGTAGGTGTGGCAGAGCCCCTTGTCGTGCTTGACGACGGGGACGGTGGCGTTTTCCGAAACATAGCGGATCAACGCTTCTCCGCCTCGGGGGACGATCAGATCCACGTAGCGATCCTGCTTGATCAGCTGGGCGACCCCTTCGCGGGAACTGTCGGGCAGCAGGGAGATGATCTCTCGGGGAAGCCCCTCGGCTTCGAGGACATCTTCGAGGATCGTAGCGATGGCGCGGTTGGAGTGTTCGGCCTCTTTGCCACCTTTGAGGATCGCGACGTTGCCGCTTTTGAAGCAGAGTGCGCCGACATCGGCGGTGACGTTGGGGCGGGATTCGTAGATCACCCCGATCACACCGATGGGCACGCTGACTTTTTCGATCCGTAGGTCGGCATCGTTGCGCCATCCCTCGAGGACCCGTCCGACCGGCTCACGCAGCGCGGCGATCTCGCGCAGAGACTGCGCCATCCCGGCGATCCTCCCGTCGTCGAGGAGCAGTCGGTCTTTCAACGCATCGTTCAATCCGTTCTCATCCGCTGCGGCCATATCTTCGGCGTTTGCCGTCAAAATCGCTTGAGATTCCTTCTCCAGAGCGTCCGCCATTTTCTGCAAAATTTCACTTTTGCGTTTTCCTTCAAGTGTCGCGATGACCCCGCTACACTCTTTCGCTTTTTTCAGAAATTCCGTCATCTTCACTCCGTCTTTGATAGATTTCCTATAATTGTATCGAAAGATGGTTGAAACTCGTTTTAATATTTATTAGTATTTAATCGGCGCTTTTTACACCAGAAGCATCCAATTAATATCAAAGAATATAGGAGCGGATGATGAAAACTCTTCTTCTGATGCGTCATGCCAAATCGAGCTGGAAGGAGCCCCTCCCCGATCACGATCGCCCCTTGAACAAACGGGGAAGAAAAGCGGCCAAAAAAATGGGGAAATGGTTGAAAAAAGTGGGGTGGATCCCCGACTTGATTCTTTGCAGTGACGCTCTGCGTGCCGTAGAAACGGCCCGAAGAGTCCGCAAAGGTCTGCAGCGGGAAGATATCCCGATCCGTACAACTCCCACACTTTACGTAGCCGATGCCGACAAAATTTTCGATGCAATAGGCACGACGCAAGATTCCGTTGATCGTCTTCTTGTCATCGCCCACAATCCAGGGATCAGCGAAACCGCGGTACGGGCGACCGGCGGCAAGAAGACATTTACGTGGATGCCTACCGCGGCCATCGTCGGCTTAGTCTGTGAAATAAATCGTTGGAAAGAGATAGGGAAGAAGGCTCCGGCGCGCATACTTTTTTATCGCGTGCCGAAAAGTTTGGAGAAGAAAAACGCAGAGTGAATTTCTCCGTTTACTTCCCGGCTTTAGCGGCGTCTTGCTCCAACTCTTTAGCGCGTGCGGCGACCGCTTTTTTGAGCTCGTCAGCGTGCTTGGCGATACGTTGCTGGGCCAGCAGCATACTCAGCTGGGTTAGTCGTGGCAGGATCGTCAAAGATTTCTGTCCGACTTTGCTTCGGTAGAATTTGGTCAACTCCTTCATCTCGGCGGGAGTGAAAGCCTGGGCATACAGCTTGGCCAAGTCCTTCTTCATATCGTCCCACTTCGTGTATTTGTTGAAAAATTTCTCGTAAATATCTTTGTAGGGTGCCATTGCAGGCTGCCGCTTGATCTGAATCGCCAACGACTGCATCAACGCATTGTGAATCCCCTCCTTCATCTTAAGCGCATCGAAGAGCGCATAGGCCGCCTTTTCCGCTTCGGGCGTCAGGGGCTTGAGTTTGGGAGCTTTGTGCGCTGCGGGAGCTTTCGCCTCACCGGCCATCAGAGTGTTTCCGCCCAAGAGCAACATTGCTGCGAGGGTACTTTTGAAAATCATTCTTTTCATTGATATCCTTCTCATTGATTTATCCTAATTTAGAGAGTTGATATTGTAGCGAAGAACCGTTAATCTTAATTGCATTTTATGTCAGTTATAATGGTTTTCAAGATGATAAATTTTGAAAAGAATGTCGGAGTTTTCAATGAAAAGAATTAAAAGTTTTAAGAAGTATTTGGCAATTTCCTCTCTCTGTATTGCTTGCATGAGTTCACTCTCAGCCAACAACAGTTTCGCAAGTGAAGCGAGTCATGTGGGCGGTGGTATGCTCATCGCAGGGATGACAACCGGCATCGTCGATCGATACTTTCCGCAATACCGAGAAGAGCGAGCCTGGATAGGATTTTGGACCAATGCCGCTATCGCCGCCGTACTTTTCGGTATCGAGACCACACAGGACCGTGACGATGTCTCCGGAGAGCTTCTGGATCTGGGCTGCAATCTCGTCGGCGGTGCGATCGGCGCCTATACAACCGACAGATTTTTCCTCGCTCCCGTCGTTCACAAAGCTCCCGACGGCAGCCACGACTTCGGTATCAAAGCTATCCATAGATTTTGACAACTCTCTTCGCTTTTTGGGAGTTTTTATCTTTTCGACAAACTATTAACGATATCGTCACTCTATTTTTGTTATATTTCTCATTCCAATCCATTATAAAGGAGTCGGTATGGCTATCGACGCAAAAAAATTGAGAAAATTCTGTCGTCCTTTTCGGATCGTTCTCGGACTCGTGCTTATAGGACTGGGGGTCTATACGGGAATCCGCTGGTTCTATCTCGGCGTGATTCCTCTGATCGCCGGTCTGGTCGGTTTCTGTCCTGCTTGCGCCATTACGGGACAGTGTACTATCTTCGGTAAGGATAAAACGGAGTGAAAACGCTCAAAGTCATGCTCGCGTGGCTTGCGGCCGGGCTCCTGCTGATCCAATTCATCCGCATCAACGTCCCTCCCGCTCCCAAAGCGAAGCCCGATGACGAAATTCAGGCTCCCCCGAAAATCATGGCGGTTTTGAAGCGCTCCTGTTACGACTGTCACTCCAATCATACGAAATGGCCCTGGTACAGTCACGTCGCTCCAATCTCTTACGAAGTGAGGATGCATGTCAAAGAGGGGAGGAAATGGCTCAACTTTTCGATATGGAATCAGTATGATGAGACGAAAAAGCAGAAGCTCTACCGTAGCATCGTCAAGGCGATCGATTGGAAAATGCCTCCGCCGGATTATATGTGGATCCACAAAAACGCCCGATTGAGCCCGGAAGATCGGAAGATGATCAAAGCCTGGGCCCAATCCCACATCCGCTCGACGGAATGACGCGATACCGCATAAAACCCCGGGAAGTTTCGTGACGGAGATCAAGTTTCTGCTGTTGAGCGGTTTTTTTCTCTACCTTGGGGCGTTTTTTTACCTGTACATGATCCAGCGCTCCCTTCTTTATCACCCCTCTCATCTCACACCGAGGAAAGAGGGATTTTTTATCGACTTGAAGAATGCGCGGATCTGGGTTGAACGCATTGAGAGTGATACCAAGAAGGCGATACTCTATTTCCCCGGCAATACGGAAGACTACTGGATAGATCCGTGGAAGCTTGCGAAGATGTTTCCCGGGTTTACGATCTATTTTTTGCATTATCCGGGATACGGAGCCAGTACAGGAAAGCCTTCTCAAAAAGCGATCTACGAAGCCGCTTTGGCCCTTTATGATCGGGTGCATTCCGACCATCATCATCTCGTCTCTTTCGGGCGCAGTCTGGGAACCTCTCCGGCACTCTGGCTTGCAGCAAATCGTCCGGTGGATGCTCTGATTCTGACGACCCCCTTTGACAGCATCCTTCATCTCGGACAGCGGCGGTATCCCCTCTTCCCGATTTCACTTCTTCTGAAAGACCCATACGAGAGTATCCGGTACGCTCCACAGGTCTTCTGCCCCACACTGATCCTCCTAGCCGAGAATGATCAGGTCGTTCCACGTTCCAGCAGTGAAAAGCTGATCGCCGCTTTTCCCCGAAGAGTCCCGGAACGGGTGACTCTCTCCGGCAGCGATCATACCGACATCATCGATCATCCGGATTACGCCTCCGTGATTCGCAACTTTCTTGCGCGGGTTCTTTCCGAAGACTCTGCACCGATTCATTCCCGGGCATCGGCCAGCGTAAGGGCAAAAAGCACCTCCACTCCCGAATTATTGAGCACACTATAGGCCTCCCGAAGCGTTGTTCCCGTGGTGACAATATCGTCGATCAGAACCGCCCGGATACCGGAAGGACCCCGATAGTGAAAATTCCGCGGATGTGCCAGACGATAGCGAAGAGTCTTTCCGGCATAATTGACCCGGTTTTTCGCCACAAGCGCCGCAGAGAGGTTCGGCATCTTCCCGACCCTTCCGTAACGGGTCAATACCGCGGTGTGCGCGTATCCCGATGCAGGAAATTCATCGATACCGATCAACCAGACCTGCTCATCAAGCCCCTCGGCAAACGCTTCAAGGAAGGGAGCGATTTGTCGCTTGGCGAAATAGCGATAGATTCGGTAGCCCGCAGGACCGTGTTTTCGTAAAAGAAGCGGAGCGATTGTGCGATAAGGGAAAAGACTGATCACATCCAACGTCCCCACCTTGCGTGTCGAAACCGTCGGCTTCATAAGTTGCGTATGGCAGCGCTCGCAAATCACTTTCCCGGAAAACTTCCGGCAACTCAGACAACGCATTTACTCTTTATCTCCCATTAAGTCTCTTTGGATATATTCGCCCTCATTTCAACGAGTGAAGGAGCACAAACAGATGATGCCTTTTAGCGATGAAGATCTCTGTATCGCCATCAAAAATTTTTTACCGGGTATCGAAGCCTACGTCAAATCCCATGAGGGGACGATGGGCTTCCTCGGCGTCAAAGACGGAACCGCCTACGTAGAACTGGGTGGAACCTGCAACGGATGTTCAATGAGTGTCATGACCACCAAAATGGTCATCCAGAAAAAACTGCGTGAATTGATCCATCCCGAGCTCAACGTCGAGAGCGTCTTCCCCGACCAGCACGATCAACTCCCCTCCGATCTCGTCACCTGCTGATCCTCGAATCGGTAAAGAAGCGAATCAAACGATACGATCCGTCCCTCGCGGACATGAACCCCCTCTTTGTTCAGAAGTGCAATTTTCCTCGCCACTCCTCCCTCCCCGCTGTAACGGCCTATCCGTCCGTCGGTGCGGACGACCCGATGGCAGGGAACCTGCGGAGCGTAAGGGTTTTTGCCTACCGCCGTACCGACGGCACGGACCGCTTTTGTCCCAAGATATTTTGCGATTTCTCCGTAGCTCGTCACCCGTCCCTCCGGGATCAACCGAAGCGCCTCCCAGACCCGTCGCTGAAAATCCGTAGCCATCCTTCTCCCTCTACTACTTCGATCCGGTACGAAAATGCCAACTTTTGGCCAGCGGGCGGCCGTCCGCTTCGGCCTGCAGTTCCACTCGATATTCTGTATGAGCCTTCAACGCCTTAAGCGGTACCAGGATGAAAGTCCCCGCCGACAACTTTCGGTGGGGATCTTTTTTCGCGGAAAGCAATCGCGCCGCAATCCGTCCTCCTGCAGCATCGTAAAGACGAAAGCGCTCCACACGGACCTTGCGATAAAACGCGGGGTTGAACGCTGCACTGATCGGAAAGCCCGCTCCGTAGAGATCGGACAACGGATCGGGGGTCTCTCGAATATAACGCAAGGGAGTGTTCATCATTCCCGGATAGGGATAGACAATCAGCGAAGCGCTCCGTCGTTCGATGCTGCGCAGAGCCTGAAAGAACTCTTTCGCATCGATGCGCCGTCGCTTTTGGCTACAAAGCCCCGTCAAATAGCGTCTGGAAGCCGGCTTTTTCGGACGAAGGCAGAGCGCCGCAACCGTGGAAGGAGCCATATCATAGACGTAAATTCTTCCCCTGCGGTTTCCATACTCGGAACTCCCCATCGTATCGATACGAAAGTCAAGAAACGCAAGACGATGATAGACCGTCGACATCAACACTCTCACCGATTCCCGATAATTCCGGTCACCGTAGGAGATATTTTCCACTCCGGCACGGGTGGGATAGCCTGCTTTGACAAAACGCTCGAAAGGCGTTCGACCGCTGAAGTAGGGATTGCCCGGATGCTCCATGTGTCCCTTGGCCCGCAGACGCCCCAGATATTTGGCATGTCGATAAGCCGCTTTTGCCAGACGCGCATCGTTTTTCAATGGGACCATTCCGCTGGCTTGGCGTATCCTATTGACCTCAGCCGCCCCTTCGCGGTCCATGGCTTGAAGGGTGGATCCAAGACAGAGCAGGAGCATAAAAACCTGTAGCCATTTTCGTCCCCCTTTCGGATTCCCTCCGGTGTACCCAGATTCCTTGCGGTCCCGCAGAGAGGATACAATACATTTCCGATTTTTTTGAATTGAACCCACTGAATAACGTTCGAGTGAAATCGGTTGTTTTTCAGAGGGCTCAATTCTCATTGATATCTCTACAATGCTAGAGAATCTATCAAAAAGGTTGAAACGATGAAACGCTTGAACATTCTCTTCTTTCCGAACTACGCGATGCCGCTTCTGATCACATTGATCCTCCTGAGCGGATGTACGGGCTCGACGGGATCTTTGTGCACTCCTACGGATCGGCGAAGCGGATCTTTTTGCTACGACGGAATCAATTTCGGCAAAAACGAAGATCCTCTCTTCCGCCGGGGAGTCAGGGACGGATGCGAAACCGCCAAAGGCTACTTCCGAAAAGCCTACTCTCTCTCCGCTTCCTCGGCAAGTTATCGTCGAGGCTGGGAAGCGGGACGCGCCCGCTGCCGTATGGCGACGCCGTCGCGACCGTGACGAATCCGCTTCTCTTTCGGGAATGCTCATGACCGATAGCGTATCGGATCCCTCTCACCGGCATTTTCGAAACCGGCCAGACGGAGACGGCAACTGTCGCAAAGACCGCAAGCCTCTTCTTCCTCAAGATAACAGCTCCAAGTATGTGAAAGATCGACTCCAAGCTCCAGCGCTTTACGAACGATCTCTGACTTTTTCAGATGCACCAACGGTGTGAGGATTTTGAGTCGGGTCTCGTCCCGTGTCCCCAGATCGATGGCCCGCTCCATCGCCCGGATATAATCCTCACGACAATCGGGATATCCGCTGCTGTCTTCCTCCACGACACCGATGACGATCGCCTCGGCTTGCTCCTTCTCTCCCACCGCTGCGGCGATGGATAGAAAGATGCCGTTTCGAAAGGGGACGTAGGTGATCGGCACCCCCTCTTCGATCCCACCGGTAGGAACGTCGAGTGTTTCATCCGTCAGTGCCGAAGCTCCTATGGTTTTAAAAAAAGGCAGATCGATCTCATAGCGTTCTATGACCTTCAAATCTTCCGCAAGTTTTCGGAAACACTCCCTCTCTTTTCGCTCCGTCCTCTGTCCGTAGTTGAAATGAACTGCAACGATCTCGTATCCTTGCGCTTTTGCGATCGCAGCACTCACCGCACTGTCCATCCCGCCTGAAATAATACATACCGCTTTTTTCATTGATTTCCCTTCGGCCGGCATATCGTTATAAAAAGTCTCATTTTACTCCATTTTCGGTAAACTTCCTCCCCATGATGAACCTGATCAATACAACGTCGATACCGATTGACGAAGCCCTGCTACAAAAAATTGTCGAAGCGATGAGTGAGCGGGAGGTTGAGGTACTTCTCTACGACGATGCCGCAATCCGGCAACTCAATCGGGAACACCGCGGAATCGACCGCCCCACCGACGTTCTGAGCTTCCCGCTCGATCAAAGCTTCGATCAGACTCCTTTGGGGTCTGTTGTTCTCTCCGTCGACAGAGCGCGCGAAGTCGCCACGAGAGAAGGACACAGTATGAACGAAGAGCTTGCACTCTTACTTATCCACGGAATGCTCCATCTTTTGGGATACGATCACGAAACGGATGACGGTACTATGCGTGCACAGGAAGCGCAGTGGATCCGCCGTTTCGATCTCCCCGAAAGCCTCATCGTCCGCACGGAAGGATAATGCGATGGATTATCTGATTTTTGTCCTCTCACTTGCCGCTCTTATCTGGGGAGCCGACTTGCTCATCGCCCAGAGCGAAAAGATCGCGCTACGTTTCAATATTTCCGAATATGTCATTGGAGCCACGCTCATCGCACTGGGTACAAGTCTACCGGAGATGGCCGCCTCCGTCGCCGCCAGCTACAACGGCAAAGCCGAAATCGCTGTCTCCAACGTCATCGGCTCCAACATTCTCAACATCACTCTGGTCCTGGCAACAGTCTTCCTCCTGGCCAAAAAGATCAATCCTCACCGTGACTTTTTCGCCAAGGATAGCTCCTGGGCGCTCTTTCCGGTTCTTCTCTTTGGCGTGATGTCTCTCGAAAACAACTTCAGCCGCTTCGACGGAGTGTTACTCATCTTTCTGATGCTGGGTTATTTGATCTTTCTCAAGCAGAGCGGCAGCGACATTCTCGCCCTCGAAGATGAAGAGATCGAGAAAGAAGAACATGCACCCTTCTCCTGGATGCATGTGAGTCTGCTCCTCGCAGTCGGCTTCGTCCTGGTGATCGTCGGAGCGGAGTTCACCGTCGAGAGTGCCTCCAGCATCGCCCGTTCTCTGGGGGTCAGCGAGTGGATCATCGGCATCGTGATGATCTCCATGGGTACGTCCATGCCCGAGCTCATCGTCTCGATCGTGGCCGCGACCAAAGGCAAGGCCGATATGGCCATCGGCAACATCATCGGATCCAACATGGCCAACATCACCGTCGTCCTCGGTAGTGCCGCCCTCGTGCGCGATCTCAAGCTCGATATGCACGCCTATCTCTTCGATATTGCAGTGCTTATCGCCGCGACGTTGATGCTCGTTTTCATCACCGCCAACCGGATGTACTCCAAACCCGCCGGCATCAGCCTCCTCGTTTTGCTGGCACTTTTCCTCCACCACACCCTCGGCGCTCTCGCTCATTGAACCACCGGATATCGATCTAAATATCACGCTCTTATCCGGCCATCTCCTTGTAAGCAGGCCCATGCACACAATAAGTGCAATTATTAACCCAAACAATGCATTAGCCAGCACGCCATCTGCATCGATCATCGATCGTTTGGGTTTAATCATGCCACAATCACCTTCAGAAAACTCCCCAAGTTCACTGCTGTGAAGGTATCACTGCGATGCAGTATCTCCCAGAGGAAAGGAGGATATTTTGCCGCACCCTGAAAAAGCAGGAGCGGAAAGAGCGTCAGTTGAAGATGGAAAGCAGCACGCCTGCGGCGACGGCGGAGCCGATGACTCCGGCGACGTTGGGGCCCATGGCGTGCATGAGCAGGACGTTGCCCGGGCGGGCTTCGGCGCCGACTTTGTTGGCGACGCGGGCGGCCATCGGCACGGCGGAGACGCCGGCGGCACCGATGAGGGGGTTGATCGGTTCTTTGCTGAAGCGGTTCATCAGCTTGGCCAGAAGCACTCCGGCGGCCGTTCCCACAGCGAAAGCCACAAGACCGATCACGAGGATTCCCATCGTATCGAGGACCAGGAATTTGTCCGCTTGGAGTTTGGAGCCGACACCCAGTCCCAGGAAGATTGTGACGATGTTGATCAGAGAGTTTTGCATCTCGTGGCTCAGACGCTCGACGACGCCGGACTCTTTGGCGAAGTTGCCGAAAGCGAAGGCCCCGATCAGAGGGGTCGATTCGGGCAAAAGCATCGCCGAGAGAACAACGATCAAAAGCGGAAATATCAGTTTTTCACGTCTGTTGACTTTGCGCAGCTGAGGCATGACGATGCGCCGTTCTTCTTTCGTCGTCAACGCTTTCATAATCGGAGGCTGAATGACGGGGACCAGCGCCATATAGCTGTAGGCCGCTACGGCGATGGCGCCCAGCAGCTCCGGAGAGAGCGCCGAAGCGATGAAGATCGACGTTGGCCCGTCGGCCCCGCCGATGATGCTGATGGAGGCGCACTGGCGCATGGTAAAATCGACAAACCCTGTATACTGAGACAGTGCCGCGGCCCCGACCAGCGATCCGAAGATGCCAAACTGCGCCGCGGCTCCCAACAGTGCCGTCTTGGGATTGGAGAGCAGCGGACCGAAGTCGGTCATCGCCCCGACTCCCATAAAGATGATCAACGGGAAAAATTCGTTGCCGATTCCCATATTGTAGATGATGCCCAAAAAGCCGTCGGGACCGGTCATATTGACCACCGGGATGTTGGCGAGCAAGCCTCCGAAGCCGATCGGCAGCAGCAGCAAAGGCTCGAATTTTTTGACGATGGCAAGGTAGAAGAGGACGAAGACGACGATAAACATAATGATCCGCCCCCAGCTCTGGGCGAAGGCGGTCATCTTCTCCCCCTGGCCGTTGCGCGCTTCGGGGCTCGGGTTGACAATGGCGTAGATCCCCGTCGTCTTGAAGAAGTCTTTCAGCAGTACCGTCAAAGGCTTGGGGACGTGCTCCTCTTTGGCCTGGACGCTTTGGCCCACGCCGCTTAGCGGTGCAGCTACAGCCGGTTCGGAGGCCCACACCGACGAAGCCCCCAGAAAAATCAGAATCGGCAGAAGGTATCGAATCAACATGTCATCACTCCAACGTCGCCAGGAGACGCCCCTCCTCCACCGTATCGTTGGGAGCGACGTCGATGGTCGCGACGGTTCCCTGCATCGGGGCCGCCACTTCGATCTCCATTTTCATAGCCTCCAGGACCATGATCGTCTCTCCCTCGTCCACGTGGTCGCCGGGCTGCTTGAGGATCTTGAAGACCGTGCCGGGGGTCTGCGAGCGGATTTCGATGCTTCCTTTGCCGCCCGAAGGGCGGGGAGCTTGGGGCTCCGATTTGGACGTGGGAGTCTCCGAAGCCTTTTGGACCGTGATCTCTCCGTCGCCCTCGGCGACCTGGACACTGTATTTTTTGCCGTCTACGATGACCGTGTAATTGCCTGCCATTGCGTTCGTCTCCTCCGTTTTCGAGCTTGGATTGGGCCCTTTGCGGACCATCAGCGGGGATTCCCCTTTGAGGAAGGCGATGCCCTTTTTGTCGCAGGACGCCGCGATGAAAATGTTCTCATCCGTCGTCTCTATCCCCTCCTCTTCGAGGACCTTTTTCCAGTAGGCGATCGACTTTTTCTCCTCCCGGTCGGCGATGTCGACGGGAGATTCTGTCGTGGGCTTCAGCCCCAACTTGAGCGACGCAAGCTTCACGATCTCGGGATCGGGAGCCACCGGCGTGCGGCCGAAATACCCCAGGACCATCCTGCCGTAGCCCGGAGAGATCTGCTTCCAGGGGCCGAAAGTGACGTTGGCGTAGGCCTGCTGCCAGTAAAACTGGCTCACCGGCGTCACTGAAGTGCCGTAGCCCCCCTTCTCCACCACTTCGGTCATCGCTTCGATCACTTCATCGAATTTGTCCAGGTTGCCGCTGTCGCGCATCATCTGGGTGTTGGCGGTCAGCGCACCCCCGGGCATCGGCGCGAAGGGGATGATGGGATTGACCCGCTGGGCTTCGGGCGGAGTGAAGTACTCTTTGAGGCACGCTTTGAAGCGCTGCTCGTATTTTCGCACTTTGGAGAGCTCCAGTCCCCCCAGATCGTAATCGGTCCCTTTGACGGCGTGCATCATCGTCAGGATGTCGGGCTGGGAAGTGCCGCCGCTGACGGGTGCCGCCGCCAGGTCGATTCCGTCGGCGCCCCCCTCCAGAGCCGCCAGATAGCAGGCGACGCTGACACCGGCCGTCTCGTGGGTATGGAGCCGGATGTGGGTCGTCGCTCCCAGAAGCCTGCGGGCCATCCGGAAGGTTTCGAAAACTTTGTGGGGGTTGGAGGTGCCGCTGGCGTCTTTGAAAGCGACGCTGTCGAATTCCAGGCCGCTGTCGAGAATCTGCCGCAGCACCTTTTCGTAGAAAGGCACGTCGTGGGCCCCTTCGCAGCCCGGGGGCAGATCCATCATCGTCACCACCACTTCGTGCTTCATTCCATACTTCTTGACGCAAGCACCGCTGAATTCCAGGTTGCGTACATCATTAAGAGCATCGAAATTCCGCACGGTTGTCGTACCGTGTTTGGCAAAGAGTTTGGCGAAGAGGTCGATCATTTCTCGGCTTCCGGTATCGAGCATCACGGTGTTGACCCCGCGCGCGAGGATCTGGAGATTGGCCTCGGGCCCTACGATTTCCCGGAAACGGTCCATCATCTCGAAGGCGTTCTCCCGCAGATAGAAAAAGAGGCTCTGAAAGCGGGCTCCGCCTCCGAACTCGAAGTGGGTGATCCCCGCCTCTTTCGCCGCCTCGACGGCCGGGAAAAAATCCTCCATCAGCACCCGGCCCCCGAAGACCGACTGGAAGCCGTCGCGGAAACTGGTATCCATAATATCGATGTAACGTTTGGCCATCGTCAACTCCCTTTGGTTTGGGTTTTGCGGTATTCGCGGATCGCGGCGACGATCGCGGCGACACGGGCTCTCTCCTCCTCTTCGCTCTCTCCGGTCGAAGTCGGAGCTCCTTCGGAGGGGCGGTCGGGGAAATAGCGTTCGATGATGATCGCCTGCAGGCGCATCAGCAGCACGAGAATGTAGAGAAAGACAAAAACGATCCCCATCCCCAGGACCATAAATTTGAGGCTTTCGCTCACTAGATGGACTTCCATAGGCTTCTCCCTTCCAATCTATCGGGCTATTGTAGAATAGTTTTCACTTGCCGGGGCTTAAAGAAATAATTGAAAAGAAAAGGGGGAAGAAAAGCGCCGCAGCAGCACCTTTTAGCGGCGGCGGCGACGCTTGCGGGAGGAGGTATTCTGTCGCTGGGACGACTCGTAGTCGTCGAGCAGGCGTTCGAGCTCCTCTTCGTCGTAGCCGATGCGGTCGCTCTCATCGAACGCTTCGGTTTCGAGGATGTAACTGATCGCCTTTTTGATGAAGGTCGCCTGATCCATCTCGGCCATCTGGGCCAGGACTTGATCGACGAGGGGGTGCAGCGCCGTCTCTTGGAGCTTTTGGCTCAGCATCTCGATCTGCTCCGCTCCGACGCTGCCGCCTTGCACTTCCAGCGTCGCCAGACGCATGTCGGCACCGACCTCTTTGCGGATGCGCTGAAGCTCACGAAACTCCTCCGTCGATACGAGGGTGATGGCCCGGCCCTGTTTGCCCGCCCGGCCGGTACGGCCGATGCGGTGGACGTAGCTCTGGGGATCGAAAGGGATGTGGTAGTTGAAGACGTGCGTGACGTTTTTGATGTCGAGCCCCCGGGCCGCCACGTCGGTGGCGATGAGGATGCGGGTTTCACCCCGACGGAAGGATTTGACGATGGCGTCGCGCTCCATCTGATCGATGTCACCGTGCAGGCCCGCGGCGTTGAATCCCAGGTCCCTCAGATACTCCGCGAGGCGGTCGACCTCCCGCTTCATCCGGCAAAAGACGAGCGCCTTGTCGTAATCCTCCTGCTCCAAAAGCCGCACGATCGCTTCGTCACGCTGCGATTCGTTGATGACGTAGTAGAGCTGCTCGATGTCGACGTTTTTGGTCGTATCCCCGCTGACGACGGAGATAAACTCCGGCTCGTAGAGCAGCGTATCGGCCAACTCTTTGATCGGCTCGGGCATCGTCGCCGAAAAGAGCAGCGTCTGGCGATTTTGCGGAATGTACTCGAAGATCTCCCGTACATCGTCGAGAAAGCCCATATCGAGCATCTCGTCCGCTTCGTCCAGGACGACGACTTCGGGGTTGAAGACATCGATCTTGCCTTTTTGATAGAGATCTTTGAGCCGCCCGGGGGTCGCTACGACGATCTGCACCCCCCGATGGATCAGGGCGATCTGCCGCCCGTAGCCCACGCCGCCGTAGACCGCCAGAGTGCGGATCCCGGCGAAGCGCCCCAGATGGTAGAGCTCGTCGCTCACCTGGGTCGCCAACTCCCGCGTCGGGGTGATCACCAACGCCCGCTCGATCTCTCCGCGAGCGATGCGATCGAGGATCGGCAGGCCGAACGCCGCCGTCTTGCCAGTCCCGGTATGGGCCTGTCCGACCAAATCTCTGCCCTCCAAGATCAGAGGGATCGCCTCCTCCTGGATCGGGCTGGGCTCCTTGAAGCCCGCGATGCGGACCCCTTTGGCCACCTCGGGATGCAAATCGAAATCTTTGAATGTCATTGTTCTTTTCCTTCGGATGGAAGCCGACGCTTCCGATAATCTCTCGTCCAAAGCGCTATCGCCGGCTTCCCGCCGATCCTTTGAACCTTTTCAACCCCCCGCGGGGGATTGAAAAGAATCAAATATTCTGCCTCTTACAAAAAGCGTTGCTTGCAACGCAATCCAAAACTCTTCACTCCTCACTAATTCCCCATACTCCAGAGCAGAAAAGCTCCGAAGAGAATCCGATAGATCCCGAAAGGGACGAAAGTGAAACGGGAGAGGAAGGCCAAAAAGAGTTTGATCGTCAGCCACGCCACGACAAAGGCAACGACAAAGCCCACAAGATAAGGCCCCCACTGCGCTCCGGCGAAATCGTGATAGTGCTTGAGCAGGTCGTAGCCGCTCACCGCCGCCATCACGGGAATCGCCAGGAGAAAAGAGAACTCCGCCGATGTCTTGCGATCGAGGCCGGCAAGCAAGCCGCCGATGATCGTCGCCCCCGCCCGGGAAGTGCCGGGAATCAGGGCGAAGACTTGCGCGAAACCGATCGCCGTCGCCTGCATCCAGGTGACCTTTTCCACATCACTAACACGCTCTTTGGCCTCTTCGTCGTAGAAATACTCCACGATCAGAAAGACCACGCCGCCGATGATGAACATCCACGCCACCACTTCGACGCTGAAGAGCGCCTTGATCTGATGCCGCAGCAAAAAGCCGATCACTCCGATGGGCAAAAAAGCAAGCAAAAGCTTTTCCCAAAGCACGATCTTGCGGGGGCTGAGCTTGTCCCGATAGATCAGTATCACCGCCAAAATCGCCGCGAACTGGATGATCACGTCGTACGCTTTGGTCAAATCGCTCTGGGCAATCCCCAGATAGTGTTCGGCGACGATCATATGCCCCGTGGAGGAGATGGGGAGAAACTCCGTAAAGCCTTCGATGATCCCGATGATGATCGATTGGAAGTAGTCCATTTAAACTCTTGTTATTGGTATATTGATGTATTGGTTATTGGGTACACATAACATAGTCGCACATCGCAACTAAACGTGCAGGACTGAAGTCCCGCCTCCCAAAACAGACGTTGCAAAGCAACACAAACCAAAATCATTCATCACTCATCATTCACCATTCATCATCTGAAAGCAAAGCTTTCTACTATTTCTCACTCGCACGAATGATTCAGATCATTCGTGCGAAGTATCCCTCTTCTTTCGCCATCAGCTCCTCGGGAGTGCCCCGGTCGACGAGACGGCCGTCTTCGAGGACGAAGACATACTCCGCTTTCTCGATGGTGCTCAGGCGATGGGCGATGGTGATGACCGTCTTGGGACGCACATACTCCTGCAGCTCCGAGAAGAGCTTCGCCTCGGTATGCACATCCAGCGCCGAGGTCGACTCGTCGAAGATCACGACCTCCGGATCGAGCAGAATCATCCGCGCGATCGCCACGCGCTGCCGCTGGCCGCCGCTGAGGCGCACCCCGTCACGGCCCACCGGCGTCTGCAAACCGTGCTCCAGCGTCGCAACCACATCCTCCAGCTGGGCGATTCGGATCGCTTCGGCGAGTCGTGTTTCATCAACTTTTCGCCCCAGCGTGAGGTTGAAAAGCATTGTATCATTAAAGAGCTTGGGGTGCTGGAGGATCACGTGGACGTGGGCGCGGATCGTCGGCAGCGCGATCCGGTCGTGCCGGACCCCTCCGTAGTAGAGTGCCCCCTCCTCCACCGGATAGAAACCGACGAGCAGATTGGCCAGGGTCGTCTTGCCGCTGCCGCTGGGGCCGACGATCGCGACTTTCGATGCGGCGGGGATTTCGAGCGAGATATTTTTCAGGATATGCCGCTCTTTGCGGTAGGAAAAGGAGAGCGCTTCGGTACGGATCTCCACCGCCTCTTTCCCGGCGAAGGGATCGACGCCGTCGGTGATCTCCGGCTCCCGCTCCATTGCGAAGATCCCGTCGATACGCCGGCAGGCGGCCCGGGCGGAAGCCAGAGCGTACTGGAAATTGATCACATCCTGCGTCGGTGTCATCATAATCCAAAGATAGCCGAAGACCGCCAGCATCAAGCCGACACTCAGCGTCCCGTGGGCGACGACCAGGATGCTCACCGAACGGAAGAGCTCGTAGCCCCCCAAAAAGACCAGAAAAGAGAGACGCATCGCCCGGTCGCTTTTGAAACTGAAGTCGATGGAGCGGTCGCGCAGCCCCTTGGCTTCCCGGACGATCCGGGAGAAGAAATACTCCTCCTTGTTGGCCGCCCGGATCTGCCCGAAAAGCTCCAGCGTCTCCGTCAACGCCGACTGAAACGCCTCCACCGCGCGGTTCTCCTCCCGCTTGAGCCGTCCGACGTTACGGGCCAGCCGGGCGGTGAAGTAGACGACGACGGGATTGGTGATCAAGATGAAGAGGGCCAGAGGCCAGTTGATGATGAGCAGAACGACCGCCGTAAAGAGCAGTGTCAGGATCGAAATCAGCAGCTTGCTGACCGTCGTCCCGATGAAGGAGTCGACGGTAGCGATATCGGTGACGAGCCTCGAGGCGATCGCCCCCGGGGAGCGGGTCTCGTACTCTTTGAGCGAAACCCGTTCCAGATGCTCCGTCGCCGAACGGCGCAGGTGATAGGCCAAATCCTTGGAGATCCCGAGGAAAGTACGCACCTGATAGACATTGAGCAAAAAGCCGAGCCCCCGCAACACCAGCACCAGAGCGAGGAAGAAAAAGACATACCCCTCCAGGCTCATCGGCATAATGTGCGTCGCGACCCAGTGCGTCAGCGTGTCGCTCTTTTTGAGCAGAAGCTCATCGACCAGCATCGGGATAAAGAGGGGAATCGTCACCGTCAGCAGGGTCGCGGCAACGGCGGCGAGATGCCCGCGAATCAGTGCCGAGCGGTAACGCAACGTCCTGCGGAGCAGGTCGTCGATGCGGCAGCTGCGGAAATTCACGAGGCTTGGTCCGCTCCCACCGTCTCGGCGATCGCCAGGACCTCCGTCAGATCCTTGCGCTCGACGACGTGCGTCGCCGCCTCTTTGAGGACCGGCTTGGCGCAGAAGGCGACCCGGGTAGCGGCGTGGGCGAACATACTCAAGTCGTTGGCCCCGTCGCCGACGGCCAGCGTCTCTTCCGGCGTAATACCCAGAAGGTTTTGCAGACGCACCAGCATCTTGCCCTTGGAGTCGCCGAACATCATCTCCCCCCCGACTTTGCCCGTGAGGATCCCCTCGTCATCGTGGAGGATGTTGGCAAAGTCGGCGTCGAGCTTCAGGACATCGGCCGCGTGGCTCGTGGCGACCCGGAAGCCGCCGGAGAAGCAGATCACCTTGCAGCCGCGACGTTTCAAGCCCGCCACCGTTTCGGAAGCTCCGGGCATAAAGGGCAGCGCTTCGCAGATCTCTTCGACCCGAACCCGCGGCAGCCCCTCCAGCAGAGCCACCCGCGCCTGGAGCGATTTGAAAAAGTCGAGTTTGCCCTCCATCGCCTGACGGGTGATGGCCGCCACCTCCTCCTCCAGCCCCAGCTCCGCGGCGAGAAAATCGATGGTCTCTCCATCCATCAGTGTGGAGTCAAAATCGAAGACTGCCAGTTTCAACATACGGTATCCTGCCTTTTCCGCGGCCCTTTTTATAGAAGCGGCCGCCTCTTTTCTGCTAGAATTATATCCAAAACACCCAAGAGAGCTTCTATGTCCGATACTCCCCTCTTCACACGATTTTGCGAACGGCTGCAGGGAACCGAGCCCTTCATCACCGTCGAGATCACTCCGCCGCACGGTGCGTCGATGGCTCCGATCCTCGACGCCATCGACGCCTCGGGGATCTCCGAAAAGGTCAGCGGCTTCTCCGTCACCGACAACCCCCTCGCCAAACTCAAAATGTCGGCGATCCTCAGCGCCATCAAAGTCCAGCAGCGCTTCGGCAAACCGGTCATCGCAACGATGAGCATGCGCGACCGCAACAAACTCTCCTTGCAATCCTCCCTGCTCGGAGCCAACGACTTCGACGTCCGCCTCATCCTCGCGCTCACGGGAGACCCCGCGAAGTTTTCCGACCAGCCGGAGGTCAAAGGGGTACTGGAGCGCGACAGTACCCTGCTGCTGAGCATCATCTACCGCCTCAATAATGGCGTCGACTACTCGGGCCAGGCGCTCGATCCCAAACCCGCGCCGATCTACCCCTTCGCCGTCAGCAACGCTTACGCCAAAGATATGAAGCAGCTGATGAAACGGATGGTCAAAAAGCTCGACTACGGCGCCAGGGCCATCATCACCCAGCCGGTCTTCGATCTGGACGACGCCCGCAGGCTGCTGGAGATCTTCGAGGAGGCCAAAGAGCGCAGCATCCGCCAAACCGCCAAAGAGGCACAACTTATCCTGGGGCAGTTCCCCGTCGTCCGCGCCCGCACCGCCACCTTCATCGACGACAAGGTTCCGGGCATCAGCGTTCCCAAAGCGATCATCGACGAGATGAATTTGGCGGCGATGGACGGTGTGGCCAAAGAGCAGGAGGTCGGCTTCACACTCTCCAAGCGTATCTTCGACGAAATTCTCGCCCTGCATCCCAAAGTCCACCTGATGACCCACAACCGCTTCGATCTCTGTTCTCGCCTCATCGGCTGATCCTCCCCCGCTTTTCTGTTTCGATCAAGGACACCCGCTCTGTCTCCCTTCCCCTTTCTCCGCGTTTGTATCCTTTATTTACCCGGGAGTGGGTAGAATGATCTATCCCAAAAAATCACTGGGTCCAAATCTATATCCAATACATTAGAAGGAGTGACCATGAGTCAAGATCAATTCAAAGAAGAGTCCCTGCAATACCACAAAGCCCGCAATGAGTTTGACACCAACGGAAAGATCGGAACCCTGATCACCAAGCCCTGCGACACCGAAAAAGAGCTCTCGATGGCCTACAGCCCCGGCGTCGCCTATCCCTGCCTCGAAATCGAAAAAGACGAAGAAGCTGCCTACGAATACACCAACAAAGGCAACCTGGTCGCCGTCGTGAGTGACGGAACCGCCGTCCTGGGTCTGGGAGACATCGGCCATCTCGCCGGCAAACCCGTCATGGAGGGCAAAGCGGTCCTCTTCAAGACCTTCGCCAACGTCGACGCCGTCGACATCGAGCTCAACACCAAAGACGTGGACGAAATCATCGAGACCGTCGCCCGGATGGCCGACAGTTTCGGCGGAGTCAACCTCGAAGACATCTCCGCTCCCCGCTGCTTCGAGATCGAAGACCGCCTCAAGGAGATCTGCAACGTCCCCGTCTTCCATGACGATCAGCACGGTACCGCCGTCATCACCACAGCAGGCCTTATCAACGTCCTCGATATGACGGGCAAGAAACCCGAAGACCTCAAAGTCGTCGTCATCGGTGCCGGAGCTTCCGGGATCGCCTGCGCCCGGATGTACAAGCAGCTCGGAGTCAAAAACATCACGATGCTCGACTCCAAAGGGGTCATCCACAGCGGACGGACCGACCTGAACAAATACAAGCAGGAGTTCGCTTTCGATACTCCCGACCGTACCCTCGAAGACGCGATGAAGGGGGCCGATATGGTCCTGGGCCTCAGCGGTGCCGACCTGATCAAACCCGAATGGGTCAAAACGATGAGCGAAGAGAGCCCCATCATCTTCGCCTGCGCCAACCCCAATCCCGAGATCAAGCCCCCTCTGGCCAAGGAAGCACGCCCCGACATCATCATCGGCACCGGCCGCAGCGACTACCCCAACCAGGTCAACAACGTCCTGGGCTTCCCCCAGATCTTCCGCGGCGCCCTGGACGTTCGCGCCACCAAGATCACCGAAAATATGAAGATGGCCGCCTCCCGTGCCCTCGCCGCCCTGGCCAAAGAGCCCGTGCCCGAACATGTCAAGAAAGCCCACGGCCGTGAGACGATGGAGTTCGGCCCCGACTACATCATCCCCTCTCCCTTCGACCGCCGTGTCCTGGTCTACGTCGCCTCCGCCGTCGCCCAGGCTGCGGTCGAGGATGGCGTCGCCCGGATCAAAGAGTTCGATCTGGATGCCTACAAGACCAAGCTCCAGCGCCTCGCCGACCACCTCGACGGCAAACTCTGATTTTCTTCAGCCGGAAGCAGCGTCGCACCTTTGGATTTCGGCATCTGCCGGAGTCCAGAGCCTCTCGTATTTGCAAAAGAGCAATCCCGAATTGCCTCAATATTTCCAATCCAAACATTTCCGATCATTGAGTTCACATGGATAAGATTTATTAAATCCAAATTTTGCAGTAGTAAGTACGTCAAGTGCGTCGGTGCTCGGTGTGTAGGGGCATTCGGCCAAAACGTAGGCGCACCTAAGGGGGAGGAGCGTAAAGCGGAGGCAAACTGCTTTGCCTCCGTAGCTCCGCACGGCGCTGCGTCTATGCCGCAGGCATCGCAAACGCCCAAAAAGGCTTTGGACGGATCGCCCATGCTGCCGATGATCGATACAGATGGCGTGCTGGCTAATGCAAATTTTGGGTTAAACTATCTACAAAGTATAGAGTTTACAAACTAAGAGAGTTTATATCCCGAATAATCGTCGCGTGTTTTCCCGACAGATCCCGGTCAACTCCTCAAAAGGCATTTCCGAGAGCTCGGCCATCTTTTCGGCGATGAGTTTGCAGTAGGCGGGTTCGTTGC
>JALWNT010000094.1 GCA_027080995.1 Campylobacteraceae bacterium
CGGAGGTGATTGTAGGCTTCGACGAATTTCAAAACAGCCACTGTCTCTTCGTCGTAATCGGTGGAATGGATACTTCTCGAGCTTCTTTGGGGAAAATGGAGCGCCAAGAGGGTCTCGACCTCCGGGCTCTGGAGCCCTTCGGCGTAGAGGCGCCGCTCGCTGACGTAGGTTTCGATCAGCGCTTTGATCTCACTCTCTTTGACCGCGGCCTTGTAGCGGGGAACGATACGGCCGGCCTCTTTGATCGCTTTGGGTTGGGAGATCTGCAGCCGGCTGCGATACTGTATCACCTTTCCCTGGATAATATGACGGCTTCCTCTTGCGAAAAGGCGGTAATGGTAAGGCGTCGCCCGGAAAAAGACACCGGTCATCTCCTGCGAAAACCCGGGAAGAAAAAAGCGGACGCGAAACTGCCCCGGCCTCTGCTCCGCCTCGACTACCTCCGCTTCGAAGGTCCCTGTTTTCCCGACCTCTATCCGTTCGCTAAGGCGGGTATCCTCGTATCGGCTCGGGAGAATCAGCGCCAGATCGAGCAGGGTGCGGATCTTCAACTTTCGAAAGAGCCGTTTCGCCTCCGCTTCCTCCATCGCTGAACCTCCTTTTTTAGTCTCTAGTCGATAGTCGTTAGCAAGAGGTATAGTTAGCAATGGAAACTAGAGACTAGCGACTAGCGACTAAGCACTACTTTTTCTTCGTCACGATCGACCAGCTGAGCTCTCCGATTTCGGGATGTTGACGGATGAAAGCGTTGAGATCCTCCAGTTTCATCTCCCGGATCAATTTCAACTCTTTTTCGCTCCAGTCGAGGCCCAGGCCGTCGTAGTATTCGTGAAAGGCCCGGTTCATCCGCTGGGAGAGTGTCTCGGTACGCAGAGGTTCGCTTCCCAGGAAGAACTTTTTGGCTCCCTCCAGCTCTTCGGCAGTGACCCCTTTTTTGAGAAAAGTGTCGACAACCTCCTGCACGACTTTTTTGGCCTCCCCGCCGCTTTCGAGCTTTGTCTGGAGATAGCCGCTGAAATAACTGTGGGTCCGGTTGACGACAAAACGCCCGTAGGCGGAGTAGGCCAATCCCCTCTTGACCCGGATCTCTTCCATCAGACGACTGCCGAATCCTCCGCTTCCGAGGATAAAAGCTGCCACTTTGCCCAGCACCCGCCGGGGATCGTCTGCCGCCATCGTATAGGGGGCCCCGAAGTAGATGTATGCCTGGTCGGTCTCTTCGTAGGCGACGGTTTCCCGCCGCTTGCCGTTGGCTCCGAAATGGGGAATCGGCTTCACCCTCCCCCGCTCCAGGCCCGCCACGGCCTTTTCGACAGCGGATTTTACCTCTTCGGGCGTAAACTTGCCGCCGACGACGACAATCAGATTGTCAAGGCGAAGGTGATCGGCGAGATATTTTTTGAGCTCCTCCAGCTTCATCGCCGAAACGCTCTCGGGAGTCCCCAGGGAGGGATGAGCCAGCGGCGTTCCCTCGAAGAGGATCCCACGTAGCCGGGTCGCGGCGATGTAGTCGAAATCGCTCTCTTTCTGTTTCAGGATCCCCAGAGTCTGCGTCTGCACCTTTTTGAAAGCTTCGGGCGTGGTGTTGGGATCGTTCAAAAGATCGTTCATCTTTCCCACGGCGAAGTTGAATTCACTCTTGAGCGCTTCCAGAGAAAGAACGAACGTCTCCCGTCCCGTCTCCGCACTCAGATGGACCGCCCGGTTCTCGAGGGCCGTAGCGAACGCTGTGGCACCCTCTTTTTTCGTCCCTTCACCGAGCAGACGGGCACAGAGGCTTGCAATCCCCGGTTTCGTATCGGCCAGAGAACCGCTGTTTTGAAAAACCAACTCCATCGAAGCCAGCGGCAGACGCTTTTCGGCTTCGAAAACAACGGGGATACTTACCCCTTTGACATCGACGTGTAGAAGGGTGGCGGCCATAACTGTTCCTTGGAAGAAAATGAGAAAATAAAAAATAGCGATGATGAATTTCGGTATGCGTCGCGCTACAACAGCTCCATCAAAACCGGTAAGGAGGTGAGAGGGTGAGAAGGTGGGTAGTGTAGTTTTTACGACACCTTCTTGCCTTCCCACCAGCGCGAAGCTCAACCCCACCTCTTCACCTTTCTTCAAATTACGCAATGTTACTCCTCACTTGAAAATTTCCAAAATTTCGTAAGCGGTGTTCCTTTTGGCGGGGGTCTCTCCGATATCTCGGATCAGGCGGATCATCTCTTCTTGGTTCATTCGGTTGCTGGCTCCTGCGGCGGAGACGACATTCTCTTCCATCATCGTACTCCCCAGGTCGTTAGCGCCCCAGAGCAGGGCCATCTGTCCGATGTAGCTTCCTTGGGTGACCCAGGAACTCTGGATGTTTAGGACATTGTCGAGGAAGAGCCGGGCTACGGCCAAAAGACGGAGGTAGCGGTTGGAGGATTGCTTGCGGATGGAGGGGATCTCTTCGACCAGTTCGGTGTTTTTCCCCTGAAAAGACCACATAATGAA
>JALWNT010000095.1 GCA_027080995.1 Campylobacteraceae bacterium
CCGGGGCCGATTCGAAGGTCTCCGCCGGCAAAATGTACGCTTTGACGTAGACCGGTTTGCCGTTGATCATCACATCGACGACGATACCGGTCTCCTGGAGAAAATAGTAGAACTTCCGGCGGTATTCGACTTCGAGGGTATTGTCCTCGTGGCGCCCTTGGTCGTAGTAGCCGTAGCTCCAGAGCATCCCCACGCCGACGGTTTTCTGACGCCGGTCGTTGACGCTGCGCATATGCGAGCCGGCCAGGAAGCCGAGGCCTCCGGAGTAAGTCTTGAGGGCCTGGTCGATGGCGAATTCCATCGAAAAGTAGGCGACGGGTCGTTCAAATTTCGGATCGAATTCGTAGGGAAAGAGATTCATCTCTCAACGGTCCTTGTTTTGGAATTTTTTGACGAGGATCTTTTTGCCCAGTTCCACACCGGGCTGATCGTAGGTGTTGATGCCGAGCATCGCCCCGACGATCGAGGTGAGCAGTTCGTAGTAGAGGATCAGCTCCCCGAGATTGCGTTCGCTGAGCCGATCGAAGCGGATCAGGTCGGTGGGGACTCCCACGCCGTTCACCGCTTCGCGGGTGGCGTCGCATTCGGCGTTGAGGAGTTCGCCGAAGCTGTGGCCGTTGATGTAATCGTTCTTCTCGATGTGTTTGAGGGAGATTTTGGGGATCTCGATGTCGAGGCCGAAATCCTCCACCTGGAGGAAGGTGACGGTTTTGTCGCGGGGGCCTTCGATGATGAGCTGTAAAAAGGAGTGCTGATCGACCGAGCCGATGTGTCCGGCGGGGGTGAGCCCGACCGAATTGCCGCTGAGGTCGATCTTGCCGAGGGATTCGCCCCAGAGTTGGACGTACCATTTGGTGAAATCTTCGAAATAACTTCCGTAGGCAAACAGGACGTTGATGCGGTACTGCTCCCAGTTTTCGGCGAAGAAGGCTCCCTTTTCGAGGAGATGATCCGCTTCGCGTTTGAAGAAGGCGTCGACCATCTCCCGGGCACCTTCGAGGATTTTGCCGGTGTCGTAGCCCGCGAGGGTCAGCGGGACGATCCCCACGGCGCTGAGGACGGAGAAGCGTCCGCCGACGTTGGCGGGGATGAAGTAGCAATCGAGTTCGTACTCCTGAGCGAAGCTGTGGAGGATGGAGCCTTTGTCGGTGATGGTAAGAACCCGATGGCGGTCGGCACCTTCGAGGTCGAGCCCGAAGCGGGCGATGAGGGCTTTGAAGATCGAAGTGGTTTCGATGGTTCCGCCCGACTTGGAGATGACGATGAAGAGGGTTTTCTCTTTGTTGATCCGCTCGAATTTCGCGTGGATCTCCAGAGGGTCGGGATTTTCGAGGAAGAGTATCTCTTTGGCTTCGGGATGGGCGGGGCGCAGGATTTGATCGAGGGCCTTGGCGCCCAAAGAAGAGCCGCCGATGCCGACGACGACGATCGTCTCACACCCCCACTGCTCGGGGATCGATGCGGCGCGGGCTTTGACCTCGTCGATGACCAGGGCAGTGTCGACGGGGAGATTGTAGTAGCCGGTGATCCCCTCTTCACGTTCGCGGACAAGGCGGCCGAAAGCCTCCTCCATCCTCTCTCGGGTGCTGGGAATTGTTTCGTGGTGTAGGGTCAGTCGATAATCGATCATTGGGGTTCTCCTTTTTCTGCTCCTTGGCCGAACACGTCGGCGACGATGGCTTGGGCTTCTTGCTGCAAGCGTGCGAGGTGCTCGGCGGAGAGGAAACTCTCGGCGTAGATCTTGTAGATATCTTCGGTACCGGAGGGGCGCATCGCCACCCACCCGCTTTTTGTGACGAGCTTGAGGCCCCCGATGGGAGCGTCGTTGCCGGGAGCGCGGGTGTAGACGGCGGTGATCGGCTCACCGCCCAGCTCCTTGGCGTGGATCTCCTCGGGGCTCAGGGCTTTGAGTTTCGCTTTCTGCTCCGGGGTGGCGGGAGCGTCGATGCGGCCGTAGTAGGAGCGGCCGAAGCGCTCTTCGTACCCGGCGTAGATGGCGGCGGGATCTTTGCCGGTGACGGCGCGGATCTCTGCGGCAAGAAGGGTCATAATGATCCCGTCCTTGTCGGTGCTCCAGGGGCGACGATCGAAGCGCAGAAAGCTGGCTCCGGCGCTCTCTTCGCCGCCGAAACCGAGCCACCCTTCGTGCAGTCCCCGGACGAACCATTTGAAGCCAACGGGGACTTCGTAGACGTCGCTGCCGAGGCTCTCGGCGACCCGGTCGATCATCGAGCTCGAGACGAGGGTCTTGCCGACTTTGAGGTCGGCAGGCCAGCTGCGGTGTTCGAAGAGGTAGCCGATGGCGACACTCAGATAGTGGTTGGGGTTCATCAGGCCGCCGAAGGGGGTGACGATGCCGTGGCGGTCGGCGTCGACGTCGTTGCCGAAGGCGAGGTCGTAGTCGTCTTTGAGCTCGACGAGAGAAGCCATCGCCCACGGAGAGGAGCAATCCATCCGGATCTTCCCGTCGTGGTCGAGGGTCATGAAGGAGAAAGTGGGATCGACCCAGGCGTGGCGGATGTCGATCCCAAGGCCGTGGATTTCGTTGATTTTTTGATACACCGCAAGCGCCGTCCCTCCGAGAGGATCTGCGGCGAGTTTGAGCTTGGCGGCTTTGATCGCCTCCAGATCGACGATTTGCCCCAGGGCTTCGACGTAGGGGGTGACGTAGTCGATCGTGCGCAGATGCTCCTGCTCCATCGCTTCGTCGAGGGGGAGGCGTTTGACATCGGCGAGGCCGCCCTCGATGAGGGCGTTGGCGCGATCTTGGATCCATCCGGTGACGTCGGTGTCGGCGGGGCCGCCGTCGGGGGGATTGTACTTGAAGCCGCCGTCTTCGGGTGGATTGTGGGAGGGGCTGATGACGATGCCGTCGGCGGGTTTGCCGCCGGAGGCGTTGTGCTCGAGGATCGCGAAGGAGATCAGCGGCGTGGGGGTGTAGCCGTTGTTTTCGGCGATGTAGGTGAGAACGCCGTTGGCGGCAAGGACCTCGATCGCGGTCTCCTGCGCGGGAGTCGAAAGAGCGTGGGTGTCTTTGCCCATAAAGAGCGGGCCGTCGATTCCGTGGGCTTGGCGGTAGTCGCAGACCGCTTGCGTGATGGCGAGAATGTGGGCTTCGTTGAAGCTGCGCTTGAGCGAACTCCCCCGGTGCCCGGAAGTCCCGAAAGCGACGCGCTCGGCGAGGACTGTGGGATCGGGTGCGAGGGTAAAATAGGCGGTGATGAGGGCGGGAATGTCCGCGAGCATCTCCTTGGGAGCGGGTTTTCCTGCCAGAGGATGGGGCATATTTTCTCCTTCTTCAAATTAGTAGCTCACTAATTATAGTGTGCTTTGATTAAGGAGGCTCTGCGTGGATAGTGAAAGAGCGGTGAAAAACTGATGGAGAGAAGCGAAGCCGTGGAGAAGCGCCCGTTTCACGGATTGAGCGCTCCTTTGTCGCCATCGAGTGAAACCTCTCTCGTACATTATTCAGAGGGTTCTATTGATTTAAATTAAAGAATGAAAGGCTTTCGATGATATCCGAGCGGGATTCACCGAAGAGCCGTTTCCGGTTTCTACTTCGATTCTTTGGCGGCTCCGCTGAGAGAGAGGAGCAATATTCCGTCGAAGAAGAGACTGATCCCCACCAGCAGGCCGACCAGCCAAAGAGAGCTGAAGGGCCAGCCGATCAGGAAGAAAATTGCGATTGCCAGAGAGAGAATGCCGTTGAGCAGGGCGATCCACCAGTGTTTTTCAGGGCGCATGGTAAAGGCCAGGGCTGTCGATGCGAAAGTGTCGAGCAGAAAATAGATCGCAAAGAGCAGACCCAACGCCGCAACCCCCGGAAAGGGGTGAATCACGATGAAAAGACCGGTCAAAAAGAAAATGACCGTTTTGAACCATCCGAGCCAATCTTTGGGGTTGGTCTTCCAGGTATGCCATCCGATCATGATCCCGCTGAAGACGAAAAGCCATCCGACGAAAATCGCCGTCGTAACCGACATCAGAACGGGCCAGAAGATCCCGACCAAACCGATGATCAGAAAGATCACCCCGGTGATTTTGGAATATTTTCCGAAACGCTCCATCATTTCGGGGTTGTTGCTAAAGAGTGTATAGTTAACCATCTTTTTTCCTTTGTATTTTTTACGAGATGCTGCTTAGAGCGTCAGATCGATGATGCGTTTCGCTTTTTCGATTACCTCATGGTTGACACGTCGTTTTTCCGTATCGATCTCTTTGATGATGCGGGCCAGGACGACGAGCAGCGCTCCGGTAATTTCGGGAAGCTTCGCCTCCAGTTCGGCATCCAGAGGATATTTCAGAGGCGGGATTGTCGTCAGGTAGTTCAGGACATCCTGGATGTCGATTGCCTCTTCGAGTTTTTTGAATGCGATGATCGTCTCCTGCAGCCCCTTGGTGATGGGGAGGTCTCCTTCCCAGATCACGTCACGGCCGTTGAGGTTGGCGTTGCGCTCTCCGGCGAGGAGCAGATCGACCAGTTTTTTCTCCACGATGTCGGTGATCTCTTTGGCGTGACCTTTGTCCAGATCGAGTGAAGCCGCCTTGCGGAAAAGTGTTTCGAGTTTGGTGTATCCGATGATTGCCATGGTATTTCCTTTGTTGTTTTTTCAAATATCTATCCGATCTCTCCGGAGGCTTAATTTTTCAGCTCCGGAAGAGACACGGCGGTCGTTTTTATTTCCGGACCGATTTGACGGCTTTGTCCGCGAACTCTTTGAGTTTTTCGATCAATTCTTTGAAGAGTCCCTCGGATTTGTTGGCGCCGCGAATCTCTTTTTCAACCTTGTCGATCTCTTCATTGAGCATCTTGTAGGTCGTATCGGAGGTACTGGTGTACCCGAGTGCTTCGGCTTTCTTCAAAGCCGCTTTGGCCGCTTCGAGGTGAGCCAGAGCGAGTTTCTTGTCCGTTTTGGCCGCTTTGCTGGCGGCGGCGATGAGATCCTGAGCTTCCAGAATTCCCAACGGAGTGACCAGATCCACTTCGATGAATGTGTTCAAGGCTGTGGCTAGAACCTTCCGGGCTTGATCGATTTTGTTCTCATGCAGGAACTTCGCCGCCAGTTTCAGCGCGGCGGGATACGATGCCAACGGCATATTGATCGTGATGAGATCCACTTCATCTTTGAGCGTCTGGACGATCAGGCGGGCATCCTGTACCCGCTGATGCTGAAGCAGTGCGATGCTGGTGATGACCGCGTTTTGTACATCGTAAGCCGTCCCTGCGAAGGTGCTGACGACGACCGAGGCATCCAGCGGAATCAGCGCCGGTGCCTTGGGATTGCTCATAACCACTTCCATTTTTCCGATGGCTTTTTCCAGGGTCTTGATCGCTACGTCTTTTTTCTTTTGATCGAGTTGCATCAGAACCTGCTGGGTCAGTTTGACCGCCTCGACCGCCTCTTTGACAATTTTGACATCACCCTTCGCCGTCATGGCGTTGGATTTTGCATGTCGGATTGCGGTAGCGGTGACGGCTTGACTGTCAGCCGCTTTTTTTTCTGCGGCCTGCAGACCGCTTCCCAGCAGTGCCAGGGCTACGACCGATGAGAGAAAAACCTTTTTCATTGTGTAACCTCCTAATTGGATTTTTATTTTGTTTCACATCAAGAACTTTAGTCTATCCTGATTAATTTTGATGCTACTTCGGTCGCAATAGAGGAAAAAATTCAGGATTTTTTCTAAAAAAAACGTCAGAGGAGAAAGGAGGCATAGATTATTGGGAAAATGGAGTATAATTAAAAGAAAAGGGAGTATGTATGGTTGATTTTCTAAAAAAAATGACCGAATGGATGTTGAACAAGGAGGAGGAGATGGCGAAAAATTGCGCCATCTCTCTCGATGAGATCGACAAGCAGATTGAAAAAGTCGAGGAGAAGCGGAAAAATCTCGAAGCCGAATGCCGTGACAATCTCGCTGAACTGGACAAGATCATCACCAAGCTCAAATGGATCAGGAGCGAAGAGATCGCCTGCCAGCGGGAGCGGAAAAAGAAAGAGAGCGAAGGAGTTTAAATGGGAGCGGTTTACGGAATCTTTCACCGGAGCATCCGGGATCTGGTTCGTTGGGAAGTACTGCGTGAGGTACTGGTAACGGGGATTCCCATGATCCTCATTTGGATGGGGATCGGTTGGGTCTTTTGGGACAAATTGTTGCAGTGGAGTACCTGGCTGATCAGCTGGGTGCCGTTTTCGGTGGTCAAAGCCAACGGAGCGATGTTGGTGCTCTTCCTTCTCTGGGCGCTGGCGGTGCTGGTCTCTTATGCTTTTCTGACGGCAATCGTGGGGCCGCTTTTTTTCCGCCGGATGAAAAAGGGTTACTACTATTACTCTTTCAGTACACTCCTGGGCTTTGCGATTCTCTGGGGTTGGCTGATGATGCTCAACTGGGGAGTACTGGAGAAGTGGATCGCCAACAAACTGCTCGTCTGGCTGCCGTTTCAGACGGTGGCGGAGGGGAGCGCAGTGCTGCTCAACTTTTATGTTTTTTACAGTTTTTATATCCTGAGTCTTTTCCTGGTTCTTTCACTCTATCGTAAAGATTTCCTCGAAACGGTGCGAGAGATCGAATACCCCGACCTGGAGATCGCCGAGAAAAAGGTCCAAATCTCTCATCTACCGATTGCCCTGAGAGATTCTCTGCTTTTCATCGTTTTGACGATTCTTTTTTTTCCTCTGCTACTGATTCCCATCGTCAATGTCCTGATCCAGCTCTTTCTTTGGGCCTGGCTCTACCGCGATGCCAATTTCCGGGGAACCTGCCAGCTCTACTGTTCCGCGGAAGAGTATGAACGCCTGCGGCATCATCGGGCCGTAATCTGGAGCATCGCTTTTTTCGCTTCCTTGCTCAACTTCGTTCCGATCATCAATATCTTCACGCCCTTCTTCGCCCAGTTGATCGTCTTTCATTGGATTATGCAGGAGAAGGGAATCGCAGCCGCAAAGGCTTCTTCTGTGAAAGGAGAATGACCGATGGCTGATGATCAAAAAGAGCGCATTATTCTCGCGGGCTTGGACGTTCCTTTTTGGGATTTGGTCTGGTTTATGGTCAAGTTTGCTTTCGCTTCCATCCCGGCGATTTTCATTATCTATTTCATTGTGACGATTTTCGGAATGATTTTTGCCGGGCTGAGCTCGTTGACTCTGCCCCATCCCGTTCCCTGAAAGGAGACGACATGGCAAAAGAACGACGGATCCTGGCTTTGAACACGGATCCTGGGCAGTTGGATGCATTGATCGAAAAGTGCGCACAGTTGAGTCAAAAATATTCAGCCGGGGTGACACTGCTTTATGTACGGGAGGAGCGTCTTTTCGATCTGCCGATTTTTGACAAAGCAGCCGGCGGCTCGATGGAAGAGTTGCATGAGCAGCTTTTGGAACATTTGCGCACACGCGGATGTGAAGAGTGGGCAGTCTTGGCCTATGATAATGACCCGGTGGATCGGGCGAAACTCGAGGCGGAGAGGGAAGGGAGTTTCCTGCTTGTCAGCGACGAACACGAAGATCTGGACGAACTGGTCGAAAAGATTCCGATCCATCTTCTGATTTTGAAAAAGGGACTCTCCCATTGCTATGAAAGAGTTTTTCTCGCACTGGACAGCGCCTCCTCTACGGAAGAGGGTCTCGATACGGTTTTGGACTTTGTCGGAAAAGCAGACGTTTCCTGCTACATGGATTATCAATTGATCGTCAGTCTCTCCGATCCGACGCTCGATCCGGTGGTCGGTGCGATGACTCCCGACGTGCTGATGGCCGAAGAGAGTGAAGTGATCGATATTCGCAGAAATGCTTTCGAACAACTCTGCAAAGCCAAGGGACTCCGCGGTCGATTCGAACTCGGAGAGCACGGCCTGGTCGATGACATCCTCGAACGCAGTTGCGAAGCGGAGCCCGATCTTTTGGCTCTGGTTGCCGAAGATCCCGATACGCTGATGGCTGAAGCGGCCAAAGAGATCGCTTGGCGTTCAAAGGAAGATTTCCTTCTCGTCTACAACCGGTTGGTAGAGAAATGAGAGAGATAGGGATGAAAAGATGGGGAGGAGTAGGGCTGCTTATCGTCGCCCTGGCCCTGAGCGCCTGCAGTGAGCGGAGCAAAGAGAAAGCCAAAGAGGCGGCCGCTACCGCCGGCCGGGAGAGTGCAACCGTTGTCCGGCAGCTAAAAGAGAAGAGCTCCGCAGCGATGGAAGAGGCGAAACGGCAAGCCAAGGAAGCGGTGGAGACGGTGAAAGAGATGGGCCATGAGTTTCATGGAAAAGTGGACGGGGATGAGAAGCGATCCCCGTCTGAGCATGAAACGACCGAACACTGAGGAGACCGAAGTATGGATGTATTGATCACGACCCATCGGCATTTGGTGGAAGCTTTGCTCCTTGTGATTTTGCTTAACCTCTTCGTACCTGCGATGCTGCGTTCCTCTGCGGCGCGCAGAGTACTCTGGACACGCATCGGCTATTTTGCCTTCTGGGCGTTTTGGTCGATGGTGCTTTTTAGCGGGCTGATTGTTTTTGTCTTTATGCGTGAACGGCTTACGCCGGCGGTTGTCGCTATGCTTGTTGTTGCGGTGCTTCTGCCGATTCTCGACGCTTACCGGGCGATTCGACTCAAAGCACTTTGGAAAAACGGAGAGGAGGGGTTGAACTTTTCAATGAAAGTTTTGGGGGCGGAGATGCTCCTCGTCCTCGCGGTGACCGGGCTGGCCCTTCGCTGAGACGATGCGTTTTGTCTATCATCCGCAGGCGGGAGCGCCGAGTCTTTCGATCGAAGGTGAAGCCTATCGGCATCTTTTCAAGGCACGACGGATTCGCAAGGAAAATGCTCTTCATCTGCGCAATTTGAAGGATGATTTTCTTTATACCTACCGAATCGAAACCCTGGATCGTCGGCGAGCGGTTCTTGCTTTGGAGGAAGAAACCCCGCTTCGTATCGCTCCTGAAAAAACTTTGCATCTGGGGTGGTGTCTCATCGATCCCAAAAGCATTGAAAAGGCATTGCCCTCTCTCAACGAGATCGGTGTCGCTCAAATCACTTTTTTTCACTGCGCACGTTCACAGAGGAGCTTCCGTCCTGACTTTGAACGGTGGGAGAGGATCGTTTTACGTTCGTGTGAACAGTGCGGTCGCAGTGTGAGGATGCGGTTGCGCCAAGTACCGGAACTTACCGATTTTTTGGCCGAAGAGCCGCAAGCCCATCTTCTGGATTTTTCTTCCCGCAGACTCGGATGCGCAGAGGGGCCGGAGGCGCTCGTCGTCGGGCCGGAAGGGGGGTTCGAGGCCCAGGAGCGTGCCCGTTTCCCGATGGAGCGGATCTTGGGGCTTGGGACCGCTTCGATCCTGCGGAGTGAAACCGCCGTTTGCGCCGCCGCCGCGCGAATCCTCCTTTGAGAAATTCGTTATTCGTTGTCGGGAGGCGCTGGAAAGGGTTTTGACGATAATCCATGGAAGTTTCAAGAAATTTCTGTATAATGCCGCCCTGTATTTCCTCGCGAACCGCGAGAGAGTTGTCTCGCCCCAGAGCGTTGCAGCGCCCCCTGCTTCGGCAGCGGAAGGATACGGTACGCCGTATCGGAATGGGTTGGTTGCCCATCGTCAATTCTATTTTAAAAAGGTATAAGCGATGAAAAAAGGTATTCATCCCGAGTATATGGATTGCAAAGTCAGCTGCGCGTGCGGCAATGAATTTACCGTACGCTCCAACAAGCCCGAACTCTCCATCGATATTTGCAACGAGTGTCACCCCTTCTTCACCGGATCGGAGAAGATCGTAGACGCTGCCGGACGTGTGGAGAAGTTCCGCAACAAATACAAGCTCTCCTAATCCTTTCGCTCCGTCCGGAGCGTACGTATGCTTACTTTTGTTCCCACACCTCTTGGAAATCTCCAGGACATAACCTTTCGCGCTCTTTCCGTTTTCCAGGAAGCCACTCTTTTTCTCTGTGAAGATACCCGTGTGACCAAGTCTCTTTTGCGACTGCTTCAGGAACGGGAGATGTTGGCGGATTTTCCCCGGGCGGATTTTCTCTCTTTCAACGAGCACAACGGGCCGAGTCGATTGGAGACGATTGGAGATCGACTCGAAGCGGAGTCGGTCGTCTATGTCAGCGATGCCGGAATGCCGGCGATTTCCGATCCCGGACAGCTTTTGGTACGTTATTGTCAGGAGAGGGAAATCGCTTACGATGTCCTCCCCGGCCCGAGCGCGGTGACGACGGTTTATGCAGCCAGCGGCTTTCCTTCCGGGCGCTTTCTCTTTTACGGTTTTTTGGCGCACAAAGGTCGGGCCAGAGAGGAGGCGCTGCGGGCGCTGATCGCCCAGCCTTTTGACGCAGTGCTCTACGAAGCTCCCCACCGTCTGGGGAAACTGCTCGAAGAGTTGGAACGCACCGTTCCCGATCGTCGGCTTTTTGCGGCCAAAGAGATCAGCAAGCAGTATCAGCACTATTATCACGGGACGGTTTCGGAACTTCATCGGCAAATTACACAGGAGGGAAAAATCCGGGGAGAGTGGGCGTTGGTTCTTGAGGGTAAAGAGGAGAGCTCGGATGCTTCACTCTCTTCGGAGGAGATTCTCGCCATGTCCCTGCCGCCGAAAATCAAAGCGAAACTCCTGGCTCGCCTTCATGGGGAAGAAACTTCACTGTGGTATAAGAGAGTGACGGAAGAGGCGTCAGGAAAAAAAGGGTAAAATCACTCATGATTATTTACGGCAAACAGGTCTGCCTCTATGCACTGCGCAGATATCCGGAAAAAGTCCGCACCGTTTATGTGGCAAAAAAGGGCATTTTGCCCCGTGAACTTTTCGAAAAGTGGAAAGAGCGGATCAAATTCATCGAAAACCGTTGGGCCCAGCAACTCAGTCGCGGGGGGAATCATCAGGGCCTTCTTCTGGAGATCGAGGAGCTCGAACCGGTTGCATTCGAGGATCTCAAAAATGCAGAATTCCTTCTTGTCTTCGACGGTTTGACCGATGCGGGTAACATAGGTGCGATCGTTCGGACAGCCTATGCGCTTGGGGTCGACGGCATCGTCGCCTGTGGAGTGGGACGTCTCAACTTCGCCGCGATTGCCCGGACAAGCTCGGGAGCACTGCTGGATCTGCCCATGGCGATCCATCGCAACGTACTGGACGTGCTCAACGAATGTCGCCAGGTCGGTTTCACGCTCTATGGAGCATCGATGGAGGGAGAACCGATCGAGGCGAAATATTTCGCCCGCCGTCGGGTGCTGGTATTGGGAAGCGAAGAGAAGGGGCTTGCTCCCAAAACACGACGCCGTCTCGACGAGACGATTTCGATCACGATGCAGCGAGAGTTCGATTCCCTCAATGTCAGTGCCGCCGCGGCAATCATGATTCATAGGATGGCTTATGCAGTTGAATGAGATTTTAGAAGAGCATACGCTCGAGAGTATCAGCGAACGGACAAGAATTCCTATCGAAAATCTCGAGAGCCTGGTCCACGGAGAGTGGGACCGCCTCAAAAAGGTCCAGGCCTTGGGGTTCATTTCGATCCTGGAGCGGGAGTACGGAGCGGATCTCTCCGATCTACGTCAGGAGTGTCGGAACTATTTCGACAGCCAACGTCCGCCGGAGAGGCAAATTTCCGTAGCGTCGGAGGAGGCGGTCCATCGGGAGGGACATCCTCTCTCCAAGTTTTTTATCCTTCTTATCCTTCTGGGATTGGCGTATGGAAGCTGGTATTTTTTTGTCGCGCAGAACCGGGAACTGGAGAGCAACGCCACCGCACCCAAAAAAGAGGGATTTTACGAGACGGTTCTGCAGATGGCCAACGGATGGTTTGGAGGCTCCGCAGAGAAGAAAGAAGCCGTAGAGTTCGCGGAGAGCAACGCATCGAATGTCTCTTCCGAAACGGGTGAAAAATCGCCCCTCGCGGCCCCTCCCGTTCCAAAGAAAGAGGAAAAAAGCATGAAAAGCGAAGAGAAAGAGACGGGCGGGGAGAAGAAAAGTCCCCCCGAAACGACTCCTTCCTTCGACAAGGTTCCGAAAACTGCAGCACCGATCCATGCAGATACAGGGAATGAGACGCAACAGCCGAAAGAGGAGGAAGAAGAGCAGATCATCGCCCGCGTGAAGAGTGAGCAGGCCGCGGCGGAGCAGAAATCTCAAGGCGAAAACAGCCAGACCGGTACAGGCAAAGCGCAACAGACCGGAGAAAATCTTCCGAAACTATCCGGGAACTCCGAGGGTGTCGCTACGATGATCGCTCAGGCGACGGAGGAACCGGCTGCACAGACCGAAGCGACAGAGGCGGAGAAAGAGAAACGTTCCATCAAAAATATGCAGGCCGCTGTGACCGAGCCCGAAGCAAAAAGCGCAGAAGCCTCTCCGACAAAAGCCGTGGATTCCGGCCGAATCGTTTTGCATCCCCGCTCCAAGGTTTGGATCGGCTATACGGAACTTCGCAGTATGAAGAGGGTGGCGACCGTTACTTCCAAGGAGATTCCTTTCGATACTACCAAGGGAGATTACATCGTCGCGGTAGGGCACGGCAAACTGGAGTTCAATGACGCCCAAGGCAAGACGCTGCTGAAGCTTGCCGACGGCAAAAAACATTTTTTCATGGTTGCCAGAGGCGGAGTGCGTGAAATTTCCCACGAAGCTTTCCAGCGACTCAACAAAAGCAAGGTATGGTAAATGTTCGACGAAATACAGTTCAATAAAATCGATCGACTTCCGAAGTATGTCTTCGCTGTCGTCAACGAGCTCAAAATGGCTGAACGACGTGCCGGTGCCGACGTCATCGATTTTAGTATGGGTAATCCCGACGGACCGGCGTTTGAACCGGTGATCGAGAAGTTGGTCGAGAGTGCCCGGAAGCCTCATACTCACGGCTACAGCGCCTCCCGAGGGATCTACAAACTCCGTTTGGCGATCTGCAACTGGTATTTGCGTAAATACAATGTCGTTCTCGATCCCGAAACGGAGGCGGTAGCGACGATGGGAAGCAAAGAGGGATACGTCCATCTGGTTCAGGCGATCACCAATCCCGGCGATGTTGCCATCGTCCCCGACCCCACTTATCCGATCCACTCCTACGCCTTCGTCCTTGCCGGCGGGAATGTCGAGAAGATGGAACTGACGTTCGACGAAGAGACTTTTCGGGTGGACGAGGAGCGTTTTTTCCACGATCTGGAACGGGCGCTGAAAAATTCCGTCCCCCGTCCCAAATACCTGGTGGTCAACTTCCCTCACAACCCTACGACCACGACGGTGACGCTGGATTTTTACGAAAAACTCGTGGAAGTGGCCCGAAAAGAGCGCTTTTATATCATCAGTGACATCGCCTACGCCGATATCACCTTCGATGGATACAAAACCCCCTCGATTCTCCAGGTCGAAGGGGCCAAAGATGTAGCGGTGGAGAGTTTCACCCTCTCCAAGAGCTACAATATGGCCGGTTGGCGGGTCGGTTTCATCGTGGGAAATCCGAAGCTGGTGGCCGCTTTGCAAAAGATCAAATCCTGGCTGGATTACGGGATGTTTACACCGATTCAGGTCGCAGCGACGGTGGCATTGGATGAATACGAACATCTCGTCGAAGAGATTGTCATCCCGAAGTATCAGCGTCGTCGGGATGTCCTCATCGATGCCTTCGGCAAAGCCGGCTGGAAAGTGGGACGCCCCAGCGCCAGCATGTTCGTCTGGGCGAAAATCCCGGAAATCGCGCGGGATATGGGATCGTTGGAGTTTTCCAAAGAGTTGCTTCTACGGGCCCAGGTAGCGGTGAGTCCGGGTATCGGTTTCGGAGAGTACGGAGACGAATACGTCCGCATCGCCCTGATCGAAAACGAAAAGCGGATTCGTCAAGCCGCCAAAAATATCAAACGCTATCTCAAAGAGCTCGAAGAGGAAAAGAAAAAGGCTGTACATGGTTAAAGTGGGAATACTCGGTGTCGGAACCGTGGGTGAGAGTGTCGCGAAGATCCTTTTGGAAAATGCCGACATCATCGAGGCGCGAGCCGGGCGGAAAATCGTCCCGGTTTTGGGGGTTGTCCGGGATCTGTCGAAAAAGAGAAACGTCGACATTCCTCTGACCGACGATCCCATGGCATTGATTGAAAGCGCCGAGGTGGATATCGTCGTCGAATTGATGGGCGGAGTGGAAGAACCCTACCGTCTTGTCCGCAAAGCGCTGAAAGAGAAAAAACCCGTCGTCACGGCCAACAAAGCGCTTTTGGCCTATCACCGCTACGAACTTCAAGAGATCGCGGGAGAGACTCCTCTCTTCTACGAGGCCAGTGTTGCCGGAGGAATTCCGATCATCGGAGCGCTACGCAACGGACTCAGTGCCAACCACATCGAATCGATCAAGGGGATTATGAACGGGACTTGCAATTACATGCTGACCAAAATGATCCGGGAGGGAGTGGAGTACGAACGTGTCCTCCGGGAGGCTCAGGAGCTGGGCTATGCCGAAGCCGATCCCACCTTCGATGTCGGCGGGTACGATGCGGCTCACAAGCTGCTGATCCTGGGGTCCATCGCTTACGGGATCGACGCCAAACCCGAAGATATTATCATTGAGGGGATCGAAAACATTTCACCCACGGATGTGGAGTTCGCCCGTGAATTCGGCTACGAGATCAAGTTGCTCGGTATTGCCAAAAAGGTGGAAGAGGGAGTGGAGATGCGGGTACATGCGACGATGATTCCTGCCGAGAGTATGATCGCCAAAGTCGACGGGGTGATGAATGCCGTGAGTGTCGTCGGCGATCGAGTCGGTGAGACGATGTTCTACGGTCCCGGTGCGGGAGGAGACGCGACCGCCAGTGCCGTCATCGCGGACATCGTGGAGATCGTCCGGGGCAACAGCGGTCCGATGCTGGGCTACAAGAAGGGGCTTGAGAGCGGTCTGCATCTCGTTCCCCCTTCAAAGATTCGCAGCCAATACTATCTGAAACTCAAAGTGATCGATCGTCCCGGGGTCCTGGCTGCCGTCACCTCCACGCTCGGCGAACACGGTATTTCCGTCGAGTCGATGCTCCAAAAGCCCTCCCGCCTTGCCGACAGGGTCCGTCTGCTCTTTACAACCCATCGCTGCAGGGAGTCAGAGATGAAGGGAGCCATCGAAGCCCTCAAAAGACTTGATGTCGTCGACGACAGTGTAACGATGATCCGCATAGAGAAATAGAAAGATCTGAAAAATCTATTCTATCTGAGGACCTGGCTCAAGACGATCAGATGAAATTGTTTCATTGTTCATTTTCCATAAAGATTACCCAAGGAGATTTGTATGGCCAAAGCCAAAGAACACTATTTTGACATCAGTGCCAAACTCGACATGATGGAGATGAAAAACGCCATCGAACAGGCCCGGAAAGAGGTATCAACCCGGTTTGATTTCAAGGGGATTCAGACCTCCATCGATCTCAATGAAAAGGCCAAGACTCTCTCCCTCACCAGCTCCAGCGATTCAAAGATCGACGCTCTTAAGGACATTCTACTCTCGAAAATGATCAAAAGAGGACTCTCTCCAAAATCACTGGACGAAGTCAAAAAAGAGGGGATCAGCGGCGGCAACGTCAAAGTAGTCTATCGGATTGTAGACGCCATCGACCGGGACGAAGCCAAGCAGATCGTCAAAGCGATCAAAGAGCTAAAACTCAAAGTCACCCCCGCCATTCAAGGCGATGAAATCCGTGTCAGCGGCAAAAAGATCGACGATCTACAGCAGGTAATGGCTGCCGTGAAAAAACTGGATCTCAAAGCTCCCCTTGTCTTTGGAAACTTCCAGTAGACTCCTCCTTTCAAACAACTTCGTGCTCCGCGTTCCGTGTTCCGGATTCCGGGTATTACTCTCCGAACGAGGACGTTGAGCCAACCCCCAACCCCCAAAACCAAAAATAAAAATCAAAAAAAACGAATATCAAAACGGAGTTTTTATTTCATTATCGGCTAAGTCACTGGGGAGTACAATCGAAAAAAGGCATCAAGGAGAGGAATGAAAACTATCTATGAAGATCTCAAATATTTGGAAGATCATGTCGAAGACAAAGAGGCGAAGAGGGTTGTCAAGGATCTTGTAAAACGCTTCCAACTCTTAAGAACCAAGAGCGGTCTCTCTCAACTGCTCAAAAAGAAAAAATTGGCTAAAATCGTCCGTAACGTAGAATACGAACAGGAGCTCGAAGCCTTGCAGGTGGAACTCATCAAACTGCAAAACTGGGTGTATGACAATAAAAAACGGGTAATGATCATCTTCGAAGGGCGTGATGCCGCGGGGAAGGGGGGAGCGATCAAGCGCTTCATCCAGTATCTCAACCCTCGGAAATTCCGGGTCGCCGCCCTGCCGAAACCGACGGAGGTGGAGACGGGGCAATTTTATTTCCAGCGCTATTTCAAGCATCTCCCCGATCCGGGAGAGATCGTCTTTTTCGACCGCAGTTGGTACAACCGTGCGATCGTCGAGCCGGTCTACGGCTTTTGCACCGAAGAGCAGTACGAGAAATTCATGATGGAAGTCCCTGAGATCGAGCACGCTCTCGTCGATGATGGGATTATCTTGATCAAATTCTGGTTTTCCATCAGCAAAGAGACGCAACAAAAACGCTTCAAGGAGCGGATGAGCAATCCTCTCAAACACTGGAAACTCAGCCCGGTGGACCAGAAAGCCCAGGAGATGTGGGACAAAATCACCTACTACAAAGAGGAGATGTTTAGCCGGACCCATACTGGATACGCTCCTTGGATCATCGTCGACAGCAACGACAAAAAGAGTGCTCGCCTCGAATCGATACGTTACGTACTCTCCCAGATTCCCTATGAAGGTCGGGAAGATGCCAAGATAAATCTCCACCATGACCCTGAAATTGTCGAACGCTACCATCGCCGTACGCATCAGGAAAAGGGTTAAAAAGTCCTGTAACTTCTAGGCGGAAGATAGGAGAGAAAGAGAGTCGCAATTTAAGAGAGAAGAGAAGAAAGATAAAGCAAAAAAAGGGGGAAGGCCCCCTTTGAATCAATAAAGACCGTATTTGCCGTCGGCACGCTTGTACATGACGCGAAGCCGACCTTCGTTATCGTTGAAGACGAGGAATTGACGCTTGGGGTCGGAGGCGAGGATCTCGCGAGCCTCTTCGAAATCCAGAGGTTTGTGCATCTCCAAATCCATGGGGACGATGTCTTCGTCGATGTCGTTGATGTAGTCGAGCTGCTCTTCGGCTTCTTCGATTTCACTCTCCAATTCTCGAATGCTGAGATTACCGCTTTTGTCCTTGATTTTGTCGGCGAAACGGCGCAAGCTTTTTTTCATCCGCTCGAGAGCGAGGTCGATGGCGGCGTAGACATCTTTGTCCCGCTGGGTGATGACGACGGTATTTTTATCTTTCAGATTGACGACGAACTCGACGCTGTAACCCTTCTTTCCGTTTTTTGTGTCTCCGGAGACGATGCAGTGAACAGAGATGATCTCCAGGTTGTACTTCTCCAGGCTGTCGATAGCATTCTCAATGTAATTTTTGATAGGTTCGGTGAGCTCGAAATGTCTACCTGCAATATGTTTGTTCATTCAGCAATCCTTTGTCGATGTTTAGATTTATATAAAATTATAGCCTAAGACGCCTCAGAATATGATGGATAGGGGTAAAGAGCCATTCCTTTTGGAGCATTGAGAAGAGTAGGTCGGAGCTTAAAGTGATGAAGCAATCGGTTTTTTTGAGCTTGGGGATTTCCGGAATGAAAATGGATTTCCTGTATTGCTTTTTTTGCTCCTCTGTAATATACTATTAAAATGTACTCTATGATGAAAAGCCAAACCCGTCGTGAGGCGGGGACGGAAAGCCACGGATCCCAAGAGGATGGCCGGGTTGCCAAGCAAAAACTCTGCAGGTTTTATCCATCGTATGTAGTATAGAAATCAAGAGGCAAGAGTCTTTCGGAGCCAAGGAGGAGATAAAGATGAAGAGTTTGAGTGCGCGCATATATGACGGTTTGTATCTTTTTCCAATAGTATTCTTTGGAAAAATTTCTTCATTAAAGAAGAAAATCAATACATATAACTTGCTACCATTGGTAGCAGTATTGTTCTTTAGTGCTTCCATCAATTTGTATGCTGCTACATGCAATGGATGTGATTGCAGTCTTGATACGTCGGCCAACGACAATCTTCCGGGTGTCGTCATACCGGGGCTTGACGGAGCCACCGGTAATGTGACCAAATGCATCAGCGGTTCTTCTGAAAACGATGACAAAGATTATTATTATTTCAGGGTTGAAACAGACGGTATTTTAAAGATTGATACTTCATCTCCCAATGGACACAACTATTATTTGAAAGTTGGGAAGACTCCTGGAGGAGATGAATATTATGAAGGTCTACTCCCCGCTCAAAATCATGAAGTCCCAACCGTTGTTTTAAAAGCCGGAGATCTTGTCTATATCTATGTCAAAGATTTTCTCTTAGATGATCCCGGTGAATATCAGATCCAGTTTGATTTTCAAGCGATGAAAGTTGTCGAGGATGCCGATGATCTTTGTTATGAAGAGCCTCCGAAACATAGTGGCATGTTTTGTATAGATATGGGTTTTTGTAAAGGAGGAATAGGGTGCAAGACTACTTACACATTAAAAAACATTGGGGATAGCCCTTTGACCGGGGCACAAGCGATTTATGATGAAACTGGATTGGGAGGGACGTTTGCGAGTGACTGCGGCGTTGATCCCTCCGGAAGTTGTCAGCAGGAGAGCGGTATAGATATGGGACCGTTTGTGGGAGTGTTGGGCAAAACGACTGTTTTTGATATCGATGGACCGATACAACCGGATCAGAGCTCGGACATATGGACGGTGGCAATGTTCAGCGGAAGTTGTTTTAACGGAAGCAATCTTTACGGAAGTTATATCAAAGACGGAGAGTACCATCGAGGAAAACTCAAAGCATGTAATGGAGGATACCGCCCCTTTACCCTGAGACATCGGGAAGTTTTACGCGGAAATATGCTGACGATCGGCAATACCATCCTGGTAGCTCCAGAGGATCAAAGCAGCAATGTATGTAAATCGTATAGAGATGGCCCCTATCTAAATGATACGGAGTCTTCGAATACCGATTACGAGCTTTGTGCTTATTACGACGACAAAAATGTAGATTTCCCGACAACGACGGCACAGTTGCCTTTGCCAAATGGGAAGGATGTGGAAATTGTTTGGGCCGGACTCTATTGGCAGGCTTTAGTGGATGATAGCTATGATGT
The DNA here is from genome assembly GCA_027080995.1 of Campylobacteraceae bacterium. Taxonomy (GTDB): domain Bacteria; phylum Campylobacterota; class Campylobacteria; order Campylobacterales; family Sulfurovaceae; genus Nitratifractor. Next base: position 19,205 of record JALWNT010000095.1, read on the forward strand.
TTCACAGATGCAGATTAAAATCAAACACAGTGGTGAAGAGGTCTATTATCCGGTCAAGTATGATCAATTAGATTCGCTGAAGGACGTCGGAGCAAAAGGATACATAAGCTATTCGGCGTTTGCCGATGTGACAAATCTTTTTAAAGAAAACGGTTGGAAAGCCGGGAATATCACAGTAGGAGATATTCCAGTTGTAGAAGGAAAAGGTTTTGGTGGATTGGGTACATACGGTGCCTGGACTCTGGTCGTCATTTATAAAAAGGATGATGAGAAATTTCGGGCGATCAATGTTTACGACGGATGGCAACAGGTAGATAGTGATCATCCGGAAGTCGATATTCCGATTTCAAACTTCATCACCCCCAAGACAACGCCGATCTCAGCGCAAACCTCTGTATTTACCGCGGAAGGAGATAAATACATTTGGCATGATTATCTGAAAGCCAAACCCTCCAAAAAAAGTACATGGACTCTGCTCTCACATACCACGGATCAAACATTTTATTCGGCGATCGTCTCTCCTGTCAGTTTCAATCGATCTCCGGACCCTGTCAACAATCAAGGGATAGACATTCAGACGTTCGATCTTGGGACGAGCGGTTTGAATATCATCGAACCGCAAGAGACGAAAATAGATTTCAAATTCGGGTCGGATCAGGATAGGTATTGGCCGTCGATGATCTCCTTTAGTGCGGAATTGAGAGTCCCGAATCTCTGTTATGACTATGCTTATAAGCAGGATGGAAGATATTTCACTGAAGAAAATAACGGATCTCAGGACCCCCGCTTGAAAGGACAGCTTTTTTCTCTGGACCCTATCGACATGTCTTTGTATATCAAAAACAGGGAAGAGTCGGATCTGGTCCTCAAAAACATAGAGATCAATGTCAGCGACATCGATACGCAGCAAGCCACCTATATTCAGGATTCTGCGAAATACATCCCGCCGGGGGCCGTCAAAGAAGAGACGCCCTCCAACGTTTCATCGAGTGATTCATTCGTTGCAGCGGATATCGGAGGCCTGGGAAGCAAAGAGGCTCTATACTTCTATTATCAATTGAAGCCGAAAGTTTCTTCTGTTGATATGCCGATCAATGCGGCATTGGCTTACGATATGATCATCACTCTCCCGGATGGCAGTGGAACGCTTACGTTCCACTATCCCAAAGAGGAGCTCAACGCCAGAATTCCTTTTTGTGCGAAGGGTGGTTTCCAATACAATCCCGTCTATGGGAATTTCAACGTCGAAGAGATGGGCCTGGGGGCTTACAATCTCTTTACGCAAGTTTCCAAACGTATCGATGATTTTGAGATCAAAGCCTATCAGGATGACGGAACGGGAAATTACGATACACCGCTCAATCATTTGAGTACGATTGTTGCGGTGGAAGTGATCGATATGGGGGCTTTCCATGAAACGTCAACCAACTGTGAAGAACCGATCAACACACTCACCCCCCGTGTCTGGATGATCTTTGATGATACGGATTCGGTTCCACTGAACAAGGAGACTATCCAAGCGGCAATAGATGGCGGTATGACATCCGATCAGATGATCAATACTCCTTTTTTTCTGGCAGAAGCGAGGGATTACTTTACCGAGGTGAGGAGAAATGCTGCCTTTAGAGTCAGTTATAGTTCAGCGAATGACGGGTCATTATTGACATTTACCAAACTCCAGAACGGAAAATACAAGCCAAACAATTTTCCCGATTATGGAACTCAAAATTGCAATGAAGCCTTTTCGCAGACCCATCAGGGTGCCAAAGTGAGTGACTATTGCCATACAAACGGAATGAACGCGCAGGAGTTGGCCGAATGTATGGAGTGCATCTATGGAAGCAATCTTCATTATGTCTGCTCTCGTGACAATTTTGCCATTCGCCCCAAAGCAATCAAAGTTTCCCTAACCGACGACAATACATCGACGATAAGAGAGGATTTTGCCAACAACTTCTCCAATGGTCCCGGCAAATCTACAGGTATCAATCTCATTTCCGGATATCCCTACCGATTTGATATCAACGCGACTGACTATATGGACAAAGGACCGGTGAAAGGTTATGTGCAGAGATTTGACAGTACGGATCCTCTGAAGAGGGCTTATATGCAGTGGAGCCCCAAGAACGGAAGAGACGTAAGCGGCTGTAACGCGCCGGATGACAGAAACATGACTTTTTCTTTGGTGAACGGTACCAATACGAATCTCAATCCTTTGAATACATGGGGGGATAGACACGATACACTCAATAATGTGGGAGAGTACGCCTTTGGGGTGGTGGATGAAGAGTGGACGAGATATGACTGGGAGAGCAATCTCACGGCTCATCACAATCATTCCCATTTCTATACCTCTGCGGATTGTATCAGACATTCCAACAAAATTCCCAAAGGATTCGATGAAAGAGTAGGGTGTGAAACAAACAGTACATTCGGATCTTACAAGTTGATTCAGATTCGTAGTTATCCCGCACGATATGATGTTTCAGGCTTGAAAAGCGGAGCACGTCCTGCCAACATCACTTCCGATACGTTCGTCTATATGAATACGATGGATATAAGCGCTTATCCGAATGTGAGCAAAGACGAGAACATGTCCTACAACATTCAGGGGATTTTCCGAGCAGTGGGAGATGACAACAAAACATTGAGCAATTTTGTCAATGGTTGTTATGCCGATGACACCAATATGACTTTGAAGTTTGAACCGATTGTTTTAGATGAGAATACAACGGGTATGTATTATGATTTGTATGATTATAATCTTTCGAATTTCATACGCGAAGATTATAAACTTCCTGATAGTAACACAGCTACCCAAAGTAAAAATAGATTCGCTAAACTTCTTAAAGGGAGTATTAATATGGATTTAGGATACAACTATATTCGTACCTATAATACTGTAGTTAATCCGATCTATATCCATTTCAGCGAGTTGAACATCACCGACGCCGAAAAACCCGCCACACTTTATGCGCACGGTGTAAACAATTATAAAATCCAAGGCTCGTATAAATTAGATCAAAATATCACGTTTATTTATGGTAGAGCAAAACCAAATCGATTTATCTATGATGATGTAAATGAAAGTAATATTACGACACCGATCTCTTTGGTCGCTTACTGTGATTTGGGGTTGAATGGATGTCTAAATCGAGGTTTGGACGTCATCGCCAGCGGTATGTTGAAAGATGCCGAGAGTGAGGAGAGTTCCTGGTGGGTAGTACAGAAACATAACCAGGATGCCGGGGACGGGAATGTACTGTTGAAATCAACATCGAACGGGAAAGTTTCTCCGGCAGCTCCTACACCGATCGATCCGACGGGGGGAATTGACAGCAATATTCTGGTAAGTCATACGGTAGCGATTCTTCCCGATGTCGTCGATATTAATCTTGCGACGGGTACCGATCGATGGCTAATTTACAACAAAAACGGTGATACGATACCGTCTCCTTTTTATCGGGTACGTTTTATCGGAGCCGGAAGCGGATGGACAGGATACGGAAAGACAGGTCATGTGACGGGGGGAAGCTTGAACTCCAAAAAAACCAGACGTTTGGAGTGGTAAATGTTTCTGAAAGATAAAAGGCAGGGGGTTGCATTGATCGAATTGATCTTCGCGATTGTCGTCATTGCGATCGCGTTGATGTCCGCTCCCACGCTGATGGCGACGTCGGCAAAAAGTGCGTCGGTGGCTCTACAGCAAGAAGGTATCAACGAAGCGGCTTCACGTATCAGTATGATTTTGACTTACGCCTGGGACCAGAACGATACAATGAATACTTGCATTCCTCCTGTTCTTCATGTAAATCAAGGTGACAGTGAGTTGGAGGAGGCGAGTGCCAATCGACGGATCGGCGTACCTCTTCAGACCAATTCGCGTACCTTTCTTTGCGATGGCAAAGAGTACAATGCTTCAGCAATCGCCGTGGACGGGATGGACGATATCGATGATTTTATAGGGGATGATACACTTCAATTCGTCAATGTGGGATCGGGAGGAGTTGATTACATTGAAAAAACCACGGTTAATATGCATACAAACGTGGCGTATATCGGTGATGCGGCAAACTACGATTCTACAATCATAACTTATTCACCTCCTGCGACGGTGAGCGGAACCAGTAACATCAAGCATATCACTGTCACGTTGACCAGTACAAGCGGGAAGTCGGCACTGAACAAAAAAATTGTTTTGAAAGCTTTCAGTTGCAATGTCGGCGGATATAAATACGTTCACCAGGTCTTGCAATGATAAAAAAGAGAGTGAGATATAAGAAAGCGTTTTCGTTGATAGAATTAATCTTTGTCATTGTTGTGTTGGGGATTGTCGCTTCGCTCGGCTCTCAAGTGATTGCCAAAGTATATGAAAGTTATGTACTGCAAAGAGGAATGTATCGAGCGACAATGAAAACCGAGTTGGCGCTGGAGCAGATCGGAAACCGACTGCGTTACGCCATCCCGGGAACGGTCGGTGCGAGAGCAAACATTTCTAGCACATGGGAAGAGATCAGCACCGTGACAGCCCCCAACGACAAAGTACTTCAATGGGTGGCTTATGACGGAGACAGCTTCGAGGCGATTCCTCAGAGTGGACGGACCCCCGGATGGAGCGGTTTTTGTGATCTAAATACCAGTAGCAAAAGCACACTTTCGAGTCCTGGATCGAAATTTTCATTGGCAAATAAAATCATAAAAAACCTCTCAGGCAAAACTAAAGATATCAATAATTCCGTTGTCTATTTTATGGGGGTTTACGATGAAAGTACCGGTTTGCCGAGATATTATGGAGTTTATGATTCCGATGATACCCATTTGTCTTTCACTGATTCGAAAGAGAAAAATGCTACAGAGCGGTACAAACTAGCCTGGAGCTCTTATGCTCTTTCTGTGGAAAGCGGAGATCTCTATCTGTATTACAACTTCTCTCCTAATCCCGGAGCTTCACTCAATAATGCAAAAAAAAGTTTGCTTTTGAAAAATGTCAGCAACTTCAGGTTTAAAGGGGGAGAAGGATCAATCCGTGTCAAAATTTGTCTGCAGGAGCCTATCGCCGCGGATGCAAATGTGACGGCATGCAAAGAGAAAGTGATTTTTTGATGAAACTATTGATAAAACGACGTGGATTTTCGATGATCACTGCGATAGTCGTCATCGTTCTGATGGCGACGGTAGCGGTCTTTGTACTTAGTCTCAGTGGAAAAGTTGTCAAAAGTTCGACCGCACAATATCAGCATGAACAAGCAGTCCTGTATGCAAAAAGTTATACGGAGTATGCGATTCTTGCTGTAACGGGCAACAACCGTACCGATAAATGTCTGCAAACAATCAAGGGGAGTATCGGGAGCTCTCCGAGCAATGGAAAGGGATACCGGATTCGCACGCATATAGCGTATATCGGACCGGCATCGGTCGTGGGGAATTGTGCATCCACGCGAATTTTGAGCACTGATGTGAATACTACGAGTACTCCTTTGACGATTATTATCGATGCATATGTCGATTATAAGGATCCGGACAATCCATCGGGTCCTTGGTTTACAGTGCATCGTCGTACAATTCAAAAGATATAAATAATGGACTTTAGAATGAGACGAGCATTTACAATGATTGAAGTTGTGATGGTAATGATTGTATTGGCAATCCTGGCATCGTTTGCAATCCCAAGAATGGAAAGGGATCTAAAGCAGGAGGCTGCAGACAATGTCCTCTCCGCGATACGATACACTCAGCATTTGGCACAGATGGATGACAAACACAAATTTGACAATCCCAAGTGGCAACAGAGGTTCTGGCGTATCTATTTCGGGACTTGTGACGATGGAAAATTCTATGTTATCGGAAGCGATGACAATATGGATTCAGCCAACAATGGTCGAGTCGATTTTAATGAGAGTGCGTTGGATCCCGCCAACGGTAAACATATCTGGGCCCATGACGGTGGAAGTTGCGAAGGAAATCATCAATTGAGTGAATTGAGCCCCAACATTTTTCTTGGGAAAAAATATGGAGTTACCAATATTGCCGAAAGTGGAGGTTGTGGCCTAAGTTACCTCGGTTTCGATCATCTCGGGCGCCCTTACAGCAGTGCATTTACCGACTCAAATGAGTCAGACAATAAAGGATATATGACATCTCAATGTAAATTGGTTTTTACGCTTTCTGACGGCTCAAGTTTCCAGATCAATATCGAGCCAGAAACCGGTTATGCTTATATCAGTGATGAACTTGGATCTTGATAAAAATAATTTGGATATCTTTTGATCGTAAAATTGATCAGAACATATTCAAACTCTCCACAAAGGTAGTTTTGTGAATGATCCTCATGTGGAAGAGTTGATGGAGACGCTGGAGCGGGAAAACCTCTTTCTCACCGGGGCGGCGGGCACGGGCAAAAGCTATCTGAGCAACGCCCTGATCGAGCGGTACCGGGAAGAGGGGAGGACGGTGATTCCTCTGGGGTCCACGGGAGTCAGCGCCGTCAACATCGGGGGGTTGACGTTGCACAGCTTCTTTGCGCTGGGGATCTGCCGGAATTTCGACGAACTGAGGGAACAGGACCGCCGCAACCGCAAGCGTCTGGCGGATCTCAAGCGGATCCTCAAAGCGACGGATCTCATCGTCGTCGACGAAGTGAGTATGGTCGGGGTCGAGACGATGGAGATGATCCGCTATCGGCTGGAGAGCCTGGATTTCCGGGGGCGCATTATGTTCGTCGGGGACTTCTATCAGCTGCCTCCCATCGTCCGACGCAGCGAAGGGGGGAACCTCTTCGGGGAGGCACTCTACGCTTTCGAGAGCGGAGCCTGGGGGGCTTTCGCCCCGCGGACGGTGGAGCTGCGCACCGTCCACCGCAGCCGGGACCCTGAGTTTATCGACATCCTGGCCCGGATTCGCCGGGGGGAACGAAGCCCGGAGCTGGTGGATTATCTGCTGGGGCTTTGCAACCACGATGAGGTTTACGCGCTGGAGCCGACCTTTCTCTTCGGGCGCAACCAGGAGGTGGATCGGATGAACCGCGAAAGCCTCGACGCTCTGGCTGGAGAAGAGCGTCTGCTCGCCGCCGAAGTCGAGCTACGGCAGCGGGTCCACGAAAAGCGCCTGGAGAGTTGGAAAAAGCTCCTGCCCGTGCACGAAGAGCTGCGCCTGAAGGTGGGGGCTCCGGTGCTCTTTACCGTCAACAAATGGGGCAGTTACGCCAACGGAGAGCGGGGGATCGTCCGCGCGATCGAGGAGGAGTTTATCCTCGTGGAGAAAGAGGAGGGCTTTGTGAGGGTGGAGCGCCACGACTTCGATCTGCACGAGCTCGACGTTGCCGCGGACGGCTCCATTGAGATGGCGGCGCCGGCGACGCTGCGGCAGTACCCGCTCAAGCTCGCCTGGGCGGTGACTATCCACAAATCCCAGGGGATGAGCCTCGATCGCTTGGTTTGCAACGTCGATCATATTTTCGCTCCGAGCCAGTTTTACGTGGCGATTTCGCGTGCCACCGACCCGAAGCGGCTCAAGATCGATTTCAACCGGGGCAATCTGGAGCACTATCTGCAACGGGCGATTCGAATCGATGAGAGGGTGGAGCGTTTTTACGCTTCGTTGGAAGCGTAAAAACGCGCAATGAGAAATTTCGGAAAGTTACAATGAAAATCGAAATCTATATCATCGACAAAAAAGGAAAGAGAGAGCTCTATGATCCCCTGATCGAGCACTACCGCAAGCTCTGTCGCCCCTGGGCGCAGGTAGAGGTGCATGAGCTTTTCACCAAAGAGATCGCCAAAGCCCAGGAGCGAAGCCCCGCGGCGGCGCAGGCAGCATACGGTGCCGCGCTGGAGCGCTATCGGTCCGGAGCGTACAACATCGTCCTCGATCCGAAGGGAGAGGCGGTCGACAGCCACCGCTTCGCGAAACTGCTCGAAGGGCACTCCACGATCCGCTTCTACATCGGCGGCGCTTACGGGTTCGAAAGGGATTTTTTGCGCCACAGTGACAAAACGGTTTCCTTTGGTAGAATTACGCTTTCACATAAACTGGTGAAGGTGGTTTTAATGGAACAGATCTTTCGGGGTCTTACTATAATTAACAACCATCCCTACCATAAATAAAACTTAGCAGGAGCGGAAATGCTGACGAAGGAAGAGATGCACGAATTCGAAAAGGATCTGTTGGCCCGAAAGGAGCAGATCCTCAAAAACCTGGAGCATAGTCATCAGAAGATCACAATGATGCAAAATCAGGATCCCAAGGACGAAGGGGATTTCGCCACCTTGGCCACCGAAACGGATATCGACAGCCGGATTATCGAACAGCAGCGCAAAGAGCTCAACGAGATTGAAATCGCTTTGGGTAAAATAAAAAACGGAACCTATGGGATCTGCGAAATGTGCGAAGAGCCCATCGGAAAAGAGCGTCTGATCGTGAAAAATTACGCACGTTACTGCATCGGCTGCCGGGAGATCAACGAACGGGAAAATCAGATTTGAGGGGGAGAGTAAAAGCGTTCACCCCCGTAACGAGGAGAGAGAAATGCGCATAGGGACCTACATCTTTTCGGGGCTGGTACTCATCACGCTGGTTGCGGGGGGAGTCTACCTGCTCAATCCGGGGTATTACTCCGTCACAGTGTTGGGAGTCACGATCAACCTGCCCGTGGCGGCCTGGTTCGCTCTGGCAATGGGGCTGCTCTTTTTGGCGACTCTGCTACATATGGCCTATCACGGGACCCGTAGCTATTTCAAGCGTCGTCGCTATCTCGACGACATCGAAGAGCTCAAAGACGCTCTCTACTGGAGCCTGCTGCAAGAACCCAAAGAGCATCGCTACCGGATTCCTCAAATGCGCGAGGGGGCTCCCCTACTCAACGTCGCACGCCTGCAGACCGTCGGATCCGTCTCGGGCCTGAGCGAGAAATTGACGAAAGCGCTGGAGTGGGTCACACGGATTGAAAACGGTGAAGTGGTCGACCTGAAAGAGAAAAAAATAGAGCGTTTTCTCTCCAAAGAGAACCCTCTGCTTGTCCGCAATCAGCTCAACCGGCTCCAAAAAGAGAAAGGTTTCGCCGAAAAGGTCCTCCAGGCCCGGGAATCCTACGACGAGAAGGTCGTGCAGGAGGCGCTGGAGATTCTGGTCTCGAAAGAGGATCTGGGCAAACTGAAAAAGTTCATCCCTTTTTTGGAGCGCAAACATCTGTACCGGCTTCTCGAGCGGGCGGACCGCAAAGAGGAGATCGGCCTCACTCCCGACGTGCTCGAGACGCTGGCTGAAGCGCTGGAGCTGGAGTGCGGCGACTATGTTCGCATCGCACAGACGACGGTACGGCGCTTCACGCCCGACGAGAACCTCGCTCTTTTCAAGCGCCTTTCCCACAAGGACGAAAAGGCCCAAAACGCCTATCTCTATCTCCTTTTCGAATATGAAATGGTGGACGAAGCCAACCGTTTTCTCGAAGAGCACGACGAGCGTGAGTTCCTCCCCTTCCGGGCTTTCGCCGTCCTCAAAAACGGAAAACACCCCTTCAAAATCGACGACCTTCTCGATACCGAGATCGCTTGCCGATGACCCCGGACTTTTCCAAACCTCTCTATGCGCTCGCCCCGTTGGCGGGCTTTACCGATCTGCCGTTTCGTTCCGTCGTCAAAAAGTTCGGCGTCGATCTGACCGTCAGCGAAATGATCAGCTCCAACGCCCTGGCTCACGGCAGCAAAAAGACACAGAGGATGCTGGAAAAATCTCCGCTCGAGACTCCCTACAGCGTTCAGATCGCCGGCAGTGATCCTGAGATCATCAAGCGGGCGCTCGATGTACTCAATGCCAGGGAGGGGATCGACGGGATCGATCTCAACTGCGGCTGTCCCGCCCCCAAAATCGTCAACAATCTCCAAGGAAGCGCGCTATTGGGAGATCCCGAAAGCTTGGGACGGGCCATCGAGACCATCAAGAGCTATTCCAACAAATCCTATACCTCCGTCAAAATGCGTTTGGGGGTACGGGAGAAAAACCACGTGGAGCTGGCCAAAGTGATGGAGGAGGCAGGAGCGGATTTTATCGCCGTGCACGGTCGTACCCGGGCAGGGCGCTACAAAGCCCCGGTGGATTACGACGCCATTCGAGAGGTCAAAGAGGCGGTCTCCATTCCGGTCATCGCCAACGGCGACATCGACTCTCCCCAGAAGGCCCGATGGGTATTGGAGTACACCGGCTGCGACGGGGTGATGATCGGCCGGGCCGCCGTGGGCAGGCCCTGGATCTTCGCCCAAATCAAAGAGGGGATCGATACTCCGTCGCCTGCGCTGATCCGGGAAGTGGTGCTGGAGCATTTCGATCGGATGATCGAGCATTACGGCGAGTACGGGATTTTCCTTTTCCGCAAGCATCTGCACACCTATTCCAAGGCGGGGCTTCCCGGCGCAGCGGCTTTTCGCAACGCCGTCAATACGATCACCGATCCGATCGAAATGCGTCGGGTGACGGAGGAGTTTTTTTCCCAAGAGCCTTTCGATAAAATATCCGCCACTTAAGCTCAGAGGAATAATCATGGTCCTAATGATCGACAACTACGACAGTTTTACCTACAACATCGTTCAATACTGCCGGGAGCTCGGAGCCGATCTGCGGGTGATCCGCAACGATGAAATGACGGTGGATGAGATTGCGGAATTGGAGGCGGAGAAAATCATTCTCTCCCCCGGTCCATCCACTCCCGACGAGGCGGGAGTAACCCTGGAGGTGATCGAGCGCTTCGGGAGAGAGACCCCGATCTTCGGGATTTGTCTGGGGCATCAGAGCATTGCCCAAGCTTTCGGCGGCGAAGTGATCCGTGCAAAACGGATGATGCATGGGAAAACATCGCAGGTGAGGGTGACGGCCGAAAGCCCTCTCTTCCGGGGGCTTCCCGATGAGTTTCGTGCGACGCGTTACCACTCGCTCACCGTCAATTCTGAAAATCTCTCCGATAGGATCGTCCCGACCGCCTACAGTACCGACGACGGAGAAATCATGGCGCTTCAGATCCGGGATCTCCCGATCTATGGTGTGCAGTTTCACCCGGAGTCGATCATGAGCGAATACGGCCATGAGATGCTGGACAATTTTTTGAAACTTTGAGCTCTCCATGATGGAGATTTGGAAAAACGAAAAAATTTATTGGACAGGGGTTTTCCTCTATTTTGCCGCTTCCGCTTTTTTGCTGCTGACGACACCGTTGAATCCCGCTGAAGCGAAGCTCTTTTTCTCCGGGCTTGAAACGCCTACGCTCTGGATGGCCCGGCTTGTGCACCAATGGATCCCGGGACCGGTCGGTGTACGGCTCTTTCCATATCTCCTCGGCATAATCAACGCGTATCTCTATTGGCGGATCGTGCGCAGTTATTTTGCCCGTCGGGATGATGCCCGCTTTGCTTTTGTCATTTATCTGCTGCTTCCGGGAGTCATCGCCTCAAGTGTTCTGCTCAACGAGGCGACTTATGCCTTGACGGCTGTATTGTCCTTTCTGCTGGCTTACCGGCGTGACGATCTTCTCCTTTTGCAAATTTTTATACTCTCGATGCTGCTTCCTTCACCGACGGCCACTTTCTCCTTTTATGGAATGCTCGCACTTTACGGATATCGCAAGGAGAGACGTAAAACAATGTGGTTGGGTCTCCTGTTTCTTCTCCTCTCTCTCGGAGTGGGGAATTACGATTTTCGGGGACGCCCCCAGGGGCATTTTCTCGAGTTGATGGGGGTTTACGCCGCGCTCTTCTCCCCACTTTTTTTTGTTTACTATTTCTATTCACTCTATCGGGTTTCGCTGGAGGGTCCTCGAGACATCTATTGGACCGTCGCTTCCGGAGCTCTGGTGATCTCCATCCTTCTTTCGGTGCGTCAGCAGGTTCTGATCGTCGATTTCAGTCCCTATCTTCTTGCCGGTGCGATGATCCCGGTGGCGGTCTATCTTCGCAGTCTTCGGGTACGAATCCGTCGATTTCAGCGTGCATATCGTTTGGCGGGAGGCGTCGTGATCCTTTCGATGGTTTTGAGTGCCCTGCTGCTCTTTTTGCATCGTCCTTTATACGAAGTATTGGGAAAGCCGAAGCATTTTTTTGTCGCGCCGCTCTATCAGAATCAGGCGGAAATCGACCGTCTGCTTCAGGAGGGAGCTTCTTGCCATCCACCGGTGAAAAAACGGGAAGAACCGGTCTATCGCTTTTATGATCTTCTCCCCTGCACGCGCTGAACTATCAGCTTTTCTCCTCTTTCGTCTGTTCCCATAATACACAGCATCGATGAAAAAACCGGTCCATATTTTTCACTTTCATAACTTTAAAAGAATCTAATGATAAAATCTAGCCAACCCTAACCAGACAAAGGAGAAGCCGATGGCTCAACGAGCAATACGCGAATATGACGGAAAGCAGCTCTTTGCCAAGCATTGGAACGAATATTTTGACGGATTCCACTACCCCTTCAAGTCGGTCCTGGTCACCAGTGCCGACGAACTGCGCCAAAAAGCCAAAGAACACGGATTCGAGTGGCTTAATCAGGAGCCTCTGGTTGTCAAGCCCGATATGCTCTTCGGAAAGCGCGGGAAGAATGATTTGGTTCTTTTCAAAGTCAACAAGCCCGGTGATGTGACCCTGGAAGATGCCGCCAAATGGATCGAAGAGAAGCAGGCCCACGACGTCACGCTGCTGAGCGGCCAGCACGGTCACCTGACTCACTTCATCGTTGAGCCCTTTACTCCCCACACTCAGGATCAGGAGTATTATATTGCTGCGACAACTGTCGGCGAGGATGATGTCCTCTATATGTCGGCCGAAGGAGGTATGGAGGTTGAAGAGGGATGGGATGAGAAGGTTAACGAAGTTCGCATTCCCATTAACATGAATGAAGCCGACATCGAAAAAGCAATCCGGGCCAACGTTCCCGAGGATATTCCCGCCGAAAACCGTGAAGCCTTCGTCTCCTTTGCGATCCAATTCTTCAAGTTCTTCCGGGATATGCATTTTGCTTATCTGGAGATCAACCCGCTGGTTCTCATCGGCACCGATGCCCACATTCTCGACCTGGTGGCCCGTCTCGATGATACCGCCGGCTTCATGATGAAGGACAAATGGGGCGACATCGAGTTCCCCACCGCTTTCGGGATGGAGGATCAGTCTCCCGAGGAGAAAGCGATCGCCGAGGCCGACAGCAAGTCGGGCGCTTCGCTCAAACTGACGATTCTCAATCCTCAGGGACGCATCTGGACGATGGTGGCCGGAGGAGGCGCCTCAGTCGTCTATGCCGACACCATCGCCGATATGGCCGGAGTCAAGGATTTGGCGAACTACGGAGAGTACTCCGGAGGTCCTACGACCGGTGAGACCGAGTTCTATGCCGAGACGATCTTCGATCTGATGACCCGCTATCCCGATCCGCGAGGCAAGATCCTCATCATCGGCGGCGCCATTGCCAACTTCACCGACGTGGCCAAGACCTTCACCGGCATCATCAACGCCCTGGAAAAGTGGGCGCCCAAGCTCAAAGAGAACAACACCAAGATCTACGTACGCCGGGGCGGCCCCAACTATGAAAAGGGTCTGCAGGATATGAAAGAGGCGGCGGAGCGTCTGGGACTGGAGATCCATGTTTACGGCCCTGAGACCCACGTAACCGACATTGTCCGCATGGCACTTGAAGACGAGAAGAAGTAAGGGAGGAGAGGAATATTATGAGCAGACTTTTTACACGGGATACCCAGGCGATTTTCTGGAACAACAACAAGAGTGCGATCCAGCGGATGCTGGACTATGACTATGTGATCAATCGGGAGACGCCTTCCGTCGCCGCGATCGTGGCGCCGACCAGCAGTGCCAAGTTCGAGAAGTTCTTCTGGGGTCCCGACGAGATCATGATCGATGTCTTCCGCAGCACCAAGGAGGCGGTGGAGGCCCATCCCAATGCGGATGTTCTGCTGAACTTCGCCTCCTTCCGGACGGCCTATGACGTGACCATGGAAGCGATTGCCATCCCCAATCAATTCCGGGTGATCATGGTCACCGCCGAAGGGATCCCCGAGCGGTTGGCACGGACCATGAACCAGGCGGCCAGAGATGCCGGCGTTACCGTCATCGGACCCGCGACCGTCGGGGCCATCGCTCCCGGTGCCTTCAAGATTGCCAATATCGGCGGAACCATCGAGAACATCATCAAGTCCAAGCTTCACCGTGCCGGAAGTGCCGGTTTGGTGACCCGCTCCGGCGGTCTGTTTAACGAGCTTTGTAACATCATCGCCCTCAACGCCGACGGTATCGCCGAGGGGGTGGCGATCGGTGGCGACCGCTTCGTCGGTTCGGTCTTTATCGACAATATGCTCCGCATGGAGAGCAACCCGGATGTGAAATATATGATCCTCCTGGGTGAGGTCGGAGGAACCGAAGAGTACAAGGTAATCGAAGCGGTCAAGTCGGGCAAAATCACCAAGCCGGTCATCGCCTGGTGTATCGGAACCATCGCCAAGCATTTCAGCAGCGGCGTCCAGTTTGGCCATGCGGGGGCCTCCGCCAATGCCGATCGTGAAACAGCCGAGGCCAAAAACCGCGCGATGGCCGAAGCGGGAATCCATGTCCCCGAGAGCTTCAACGATCTGCCCCGTGTCATCAACGAGGTCTATACCAAGCTCTACAACGAAGGGGTGATCTTGGAGATCGAGGAGCCCGAGATCCGTACCATTCCGAAGGTCCGTCGGCCCAAGAACTTCATCTGTACCATCAGTGACGACCGGGGCGAAGAGGCTACCTATGCAGGCTATCCCATCAGCTCCGTAGCCACTCCCGATACCGGCAAGACCATCGGGGACGTCGTCAGCCTGCTTTGGTTCAAGAAGGTCTATCCCCGCTGGGCGGTCGATTTCATCGAGACCGTCATCAAGACCGTCGCAGATCACGGCCCCGCCGTCTCCGGTGCCCACAACGCCAAAGTAACCGCCCGTGCCGGCAAGAGCGTCGTGGAGTCCCTCGTAACCGGACTGCTCACCATCGGTCCCCGCTTCGGCGGTGCCATCGACGGAGCGGCCAAATACTTCAAGTATGCCCATGACAACGACATGACTCCCGCCGAGTTCCTGGCGTATATGAAAAAAGAAGGGATTCCCATTCCCGGTATCGGTCACCGGATCAAGTCTCTGCGTAATCCCGACCTGCGGGTCGAAGGGCTCAAGAAGTTCGCCGCGGAGCATTTCCCCGAAACGCCGCTGCTGGATTATGCCCTGACCGTCGAGCAGCTGACCACCTCCAAAAAGGACAACCTGATCCTCAACGTGGACGGGACCATCGGAATTCTGATGGTGGATATGTGGCGCTCTCTGGGCTATCATGAAGAGGAGATCGACGAGTTCATCGAGTCGGGAACCCTCAACGCCTTCTTCATCCTGGGACGGACCATCGGCTTCATCGGCCATGTCCTGGACGAGAAGCGCTTGGCGATGCCCATGTACCGCCACCCCTGGGACGACATCCTCTACGACGTCCACAAAGCCGAAGAGCTTTAATCTCCCATCGACGGCGGAAAGGGCCTCCTTCCCGCCCGTGCCTTTTCTCCTCTTTCAAACCCCCCTTTCGCTATAATCACGCCAATTTCACTTATGGAGAACAATGTGAACAACGGCAGTTATGATCCTCTATCGATCGAGAAAAAGTGGCAGAAGATCTGGGAAGAGGAGAAAGCCTTCGAACCTTCCCGTGATCGGAGCCTTCCCAAAAAATATATCCTGAGCATGTTCCCCTACCCGAGCGGGCGGATCCACATGGGGCACGTGCGTAACTACGCCATCGGTGACGCCCTGGCCCGCTACTGGCGCAAGCAGGGGGTCAACGTCCTGCACCCCATCGGATGGGATGCCTTCGGGATGCCTGCCGAAAATGCCGCCATCAAACACGGTCTGCACCCCAAGAAGTGGACCTACGAAAACATCGACTACATGCGCAAGGAGCTTGCGGCTCTGGGCTTGAGCTTCTCCAAAGAGCGGGAGTTCGCCACCTGCGATCCGCTCTATACCCGCTGGGAGCAGGAGTTTATCATCCGAATGTTCGAAGCGGGCCTGATGTACCGCGAAAGCACCACCGTCAACTGGTGCGAGAGCTGCCACACCGTTTTGGCCAACGAGCAGGTGGAGGAGGGGTGCTGCTGGCGCTGTGACAACCCCGTCGTGCAGCGGGAGATGCCCGGCTACTACATCGATATCGTCCGCTATGCCCAGGAACTGCTGGACGATCTGGAGCAGCTGGAAGGCAAATGGCCCTCCCAGGTGCTCACGATGCAGCGCAATTGGATCGGCCGCAGCCAGGGGCTGCAGTTTCGCTTCGAACTAAGCGACGCAAGCAAGAGCAAACTCCACGGCTGCTTCGACGGCTACGATGTCTTCACCACCCGTCCCGATACGATCTTCGGGGTGACCTATTCGGCTCTGGCCCCCGAGCATCCCATCGTCAAGCACCTCATCGACCACAAACTCCTCGATGATGAAGTAATCAAACGCATTCAGGCCATCATCAATATGAGCGAGCGGGAGCGTTCCCAGGCCGAAAAAGAGGGGTACCCTCTGGGGATCAGCGTCATCCATCCCCTCACCGGCGAGGATATCCCCGTCTGGACCGCCAACTTCGTCCTGGCCAGCTACGGCGGCGGGGCGGTGATGGCGGTACCGGCCCATGACGAGCGGGACTACGAATTCGCCCAAAAGTACGACCTGC
>JALWNT010000096.1 GCA_027080995.1 Campylobacteraceae bacterium
AAATTCAAAATTCAAAATTCAAAATTCACTTTCCTTCGTTCGCCCAGTCGAAATAGGTGCGGGCTTTGTTGATCTTGCCGTAGTCGTAACGCTCTTCACCCTCTTTGGTTTTGAGGGTGACGCCCTCTTCGTCGGCGGATTGGACGATCCCTTTGACTTTGCCGCCGCCGCTGATTTTGAGCTTGACCCGCTCGCCGACGGCGCTTTGGAAGTGCTGCGGTTTTTTGAGAGTGCGTTCGATACCGGGGGAGCTGACTTCGAGGTAGTAGTTGCCGCTGACGGGGGGGTGGACATCCAACAGCGGAGAGAGGTCGTTGGAGATCTCCGCGCAGGTGTCCAGATCGACACCGTCTTCTTTGGTGATGTAGACCCGGTAGATGGTTTGATCGTTCTCTTTGACCGTCTCCGTATCGTAAAATTCGGCACCGTGGCTGCGGACGATTCGGGCGATCTGTTCCTCAAGATTCATGGCCGATCTCCTTCTCGATCTTTTCGAAGAGTTTGTCGATGCGGCCGATCCGCTCCAGTTCATCGTCGAATTCGAAGGTGAAGTTGGGGGCTTTGAACCACCCTTCCGACTCCTTGACGTAGGTCTTGAGATATCCGGCGACTTTGCGCAAACGCTGCAGAGCCTCTTCCTGCTCCTGCGCATCCAATTCGCCCGGTTCGAGATAGACTTTGGCGTCGTAGCGTCCGCGGGAGCAGACGACTTCGGTGACGACGAGGGTGTTGATCCGCGAATCGTCGAGTGTTCCGAGCGCTTCGGGGATCAGCTCTCTGAGGACCGATTCGGTCCGTTTGCGCTTGATCTCGGCCTGGTTCATAGTGTGGCCTGCTCCTCGACCTCTTTGAAGGTTTCGATAACGTCTCCGACTTTGATGTCGTTGAAGTTTTCAAGCATGATTCCGCACTCGTAGCCGGCGCGCACCTCTTTGGCATCCTCGCTGAAGCGCTTGAGCGAGCTGATCTTGCTCGTATAGACGACGACTCCGTTGCGGATAAGCCGGGCGCCGGCATTGCGTTCGATAACCCCTTCGGTGACCATACAGCCGGCGATCGTTCCGACCTTGGCGACGGAGAAGGTCTCTCGCACTTCTGCCTGGCCGGTCACTTCTTCGCTGACGACCGGGCTCATCATACCGCTCAACAACGCTTTGACTTCGTCGATCATATCGTAGATGATGGAGTAAGTCTTGATCTCGATGCCGAGATCCTGAGCCTTTTTCTTGACCGCACCGGTGGGGCGGACGTTGAAGCCCATGATGATCGCGTTTTCGTCGGCATCGGCCAGGAGCACGTCGCTCTCAGTGATCCCGCCGACCCCCCCGTGGATGACTTCGACTTTGACCTCTTCGTTGTGGAGCTCCTCGAGCGCCGATTTGATCGCTTCGAGAGAGCCCTGAACGTCGGCTTTGACGATGAGGGGCAGCTTTTTGATCTTGCCTTCGGCGATGAGGGAGCCCAGTTCGTCGAGAGAGACTTTGGTGCTTTTGGAGAGCTCTTTGGCCCGGGCGTACTCTTTGCGCTTCTCGGCCAGTTCCCTGGCCTCTTTCTCGCTCTCCATCGCGACAAGGACTTCCCCCGCTTGAGGGACATCATGCAGACCCACGACGGCGGCGGGAGTGCTGGGGCCGATCTCTTTGGCCCGGCTGCCGTCATCGAGGATCAGGGTCCGCACGCGGCCGAAAGTGGTTCCGACGATGACGTTGTCACCCACATGCAGCGTTCCGTTTTTGATGATGACGTTGGCAACGGGGCCGAAGCCCTTTTCGACGGAACTTTCGATGACGATCGCTTTGGCCCGGCGTGTGGGATCGGCGACGAGTTCCATCACCTCGGCCTGGAGCAGGATCGTCTCCAGCAGATCGTCGATCCCCTCTCCGGTATGGGAAGAGACTTCGACCATCTCGTATTCTCCGCCCCAATCGATGGGCAGGATCCCGATCTCGGCCAGCTGCGATTTGACGTTGTCGGGATTGGCGGTCGGTTTGTCGACCTTGGTGATTGCGATAATGATAGGAACTCCGGCGGCTTGCGCATGGGAGATGGATTCCTTGGTCTGGGGCATGACGCCGTCGTCCGCGGCCACGACAATGATCGCAATATCAGTCGCCTGGGCGCCCCGGGCCCGCATCTCTGTAAAGGCGGAGTGCCCCGGTGTATCGATAAACGTGATCTTTTTGCCGTCTTTTTCGACCTGATAGGCACCGACATGCTGAGTGATTCCTCCGGCTTCTTTCTCGGCGACTTTGGTGGAGCGGATGTAGTCGAGCAGACTGGTCTTTCCATGGTCGACGTGTCCCATGATCGTGATGACGGGAGGACGGGGCTCTTCGACCGTGTCGGGCTCCGCATCGTAAGCGGCGACGTAATCCAAAGCATCCAGTGGATTGATCGTTTCGACCTGCACATCGAACTCTTCGGCGAGGATCTCGATGGAGTCTTTGTCGAGGAAATCGTTTTTGGTCACCATCGTACCGAGAGCAAAGAGGACTTTGACCACTTCGCCCACACTCTTGCCGACCTTCTCGGCAAATTCGTACACTCTGACATCTTCGGGAATCCGTACCACGCTGACCTTTTCTGTGTTCTCTTGTTTTGTATATTTTCTTCGTTTGCCGCGGCGGCGGATGTTGCGGCCGCCGGGACGGTTGGGAAAGTTACGCTGTTGACCGCCGATGCCCTGTGCGGCACGACGCTTGGCTTCGGCACGCCGCCGCTCTTCTTGGCGCTGCTGCTCTTCAAAGATCGTTTTGTCCGAAAAGTCGAGGAGGACCACCTCCTGCTCTTCGAAGAGTTCAACGGTTCCTCCCAAATCACGTTCACCGAGGATTTCGAGGCGCTCTCCGGCCGACTTGGCTTCAGCGGGACCCTTTTTCTTTTTCTTGCGGCTGGGGGCAGGCGCCATCCCACTGAGGGAAATCTTTTTCTGACGACTCGGAGCGGAGGGGCGAGCTTTTTTGACGATGGTGATCCCTTTACGCATCCGGGGAGCTCGGGGTTTGGGAGCCTCTTCGGCTTCCGCCTCCGGGCTCTTTTTTGCGGTGGCGGTGATGCCGGCACGTTTGCGGGGGGCTTTTTTGGGGGCGGGCTCCTCGGGTTTGGGCGCGACAGCCTCCTCGCTCTCCACCTTGGTCTCCTGTTCTACCGTCGTTTCGCTATTCGTCTTTTCGGGAGAGGGAGCTTTTGGAGCAGGCTTCTCCTGCTTCACACTCTTCTCTTCCGTCCTTTCGAGCGGGGTTTCAACCGACGTTTCCTTTCTCTCCTTTTCGGAACTCGTAACTTCACTCGACGTTTCGGCAGATCTTTGCGACGATACTTTTTCCCCGATCTCGACCTCTGGTGTTTGATTTTCCGTTTCGGACGCCGTTTGCGCTTCCGGCTCGTAAGGAGTTTCGACGGATGTCTCCTCTTTTTTTCTGGAGCTTTTTTTTACTCCGCCTCTTTTCTCCCCCGCTTTGGCGAGTCCTTCGGGCATTCGACCCGTCATGAGATAATCCATGAGCATCGCGGCCTGATCGAGGCTGACGGAACTTCCCGCCACCTTTACGTTGTATCCGAGTTCCTTGGCTTTGGCCAGGACCTCATTGTTCGACATCCCGGCTTCGGCCGCGATCTCCTGGATTTTGACTTTATCCATCGGTGTCTAACTCCTTTATCAACTTGAGGAAATCCTCTTCGTCTAGTTTGAACTGTTTAATAATTTTTTTGATCCTCTTCGGGTTGCGTCCGCACTCTCGACAGACGTAGTAACTTCGTCCGCTGCCCGTATAAGCAACCGCCCGGTTCTTGATGAACTGTATTCGGATGAGTGAATGTTGGGATTCTCTGTTTCTGCAGGCAATACACATTCGTATAGGATTCTTTTTCATGGGAATTATAGCAGAATTCCTTACGGCTTTCCAATGACGCCCACGTTGTCCAGGGAGTGGGTCATGATCCGAAACTGGGGGAAGTGCTCCTCCAGCGCGGCGTGCAAATTCACCGCATCGTCGGCATAAGCGAGATTGAAAAAAGTCGATCCGCTTCCGGAGAGTGTGCTCATTAACGCCCCCTTTTCCAGGGCGAGCTTCTGGACCTCGAAAAGCTCGGGCATCATCCGCATCCGACGCTCCTGATGGATTTTGTCTTTGGAGGCGATGCGAAGTTGATCCCAGGATTCGCTCATAAAAAGCGCCGTCATGTAGGCGGCACGGGAGAGGGAATAGACCAGCTCTTCTTTGCTGTACATCTTGGGCAGGACGTGACGGGAGCGATTGGTGGAGATAGTACGGTTGGGGACGACGAGCACCGCCCGCAGGTAGGAGGGAAGGCGACGCTTTTTGCTGTAGACCCGGTCCCCTTCGAGGCAGGCGACGTTGAAGCCGCCCATAACGGCGGGAGTGATGTTGTCGGGGTGATGCTCATAGCGTAGAGCGAGATTGAGAATCTTGCGTTTGTTGTATTTGAGTCCTGCAGCGACGTGGGCGGCGGTAATCGCCGAGACGATGACGGCGGAAGAGCTTCCCAATCCCCGGGAAATGGGGATACGGTTGGTAAATTCAAAACGAAAACTTTGTTTCGAGCCGTTCGTCAATCTGCGAAACTGTTCGTTAAAGATATGGAGAAAAAGAGAATTTTTTTTGATCCGAGGATTTTGGGCCCCCTCCCCCTTGGTCGAAAGGCTCAAAAAACGAGAGGGTTTAATGACGATTTCGTTGCGCAGGTCGATGGCCAGACCGAGGGTGTCAAATCCGGGACCGAGATTGGCACTGGTGGCGGGTACGCTGATCTGCACGGAGGACCTTTGGGTTCAGACGGAGGGAAGTCGGTAGTCCGGTTCCCGATCCTGCAGGATTTCGAGATCATTCAAACTCTCGGGCATCTGAAACTCCTGCGGAATCTTTTCGTCAAATTTTCGTGTAATTATAGTCTCTTTTTCTTTGACGAAATAGAGTTTTCCCATCGCTTTGAGCGGCTTTCCTCCGTTGAGGGAAAAAGCGCTGACGGCGGCGAAGGGGATCCCTCTTGCCGTTTCAAGGGTTCGTAACGTTATGTAGGTAAGTTTGATCCCCATATAACTGCCGGGACCGCTGACGTAAAGGATCCGCTTGATCCGATTTTGAGACAGAATCCGATCAAGTGTTTCTACAAGAGTTTCGGAGACGTACCCCTCCATCTTCAAACTCTCATGAAGAAATCCTTCCGCCCCGTAGATCCCCATCTGCCAGGGAGAGGCGATGGGATTAAGAAGAAGTGTACTTTCCTCTCGCTCAGGCAAAACAGCGCTCATAGTGGGAAACGCGGGCCGCACCGAGACTGAGAATCTCGTAGTTGGCCGATTCGGCGAAGAGGGCCTGGGTGAGACGATGGTTGAGATCGTGACTGCCTGCGAAAGAGAGGTAACGACCCACCAGATTGTATCCGGCGACCTTCATATCTCCCATCGCATCAAGGATCTTATGTCGGACAAATTCATCAGGGTAACGAAGTCCTTCAGGATTGAGAACCTGTCGGTCGTCGAGGCCGATCGCATTGTCGAGGCTGGCACCCAACGCCAGATTCTGGCTCTGAAGATACTGGATGTCCCGAGCGAAGCCGAAGGTCCGCGCCCGAGCGATCTCTTCAATATAACGACGGCGGGTAAAGTCAAAACGGTGATGTTGATGACCGATGGCGGGATGATCGAAATCGATGGTGAAATCGAAGATCGCCCCCTCGAAAGGCTCAAGACGAACGAATTTTTTCCCGTCGCGGACCTCAACGGGCTTTTTGATCCGCAAAAGCCGCTTCGGTTGGCGCTGCTTGCGGATCCCGGCTTCGTCAAGAAGCAAACAGAAAGAGACGGCACTGCCGTCCATGATCGGCATTTCATTGCCTTCGAGAATGACACGGAGGTTGTCGATGCCGTAAGCATACAGTGCGGAAAGGAAATGCTCGATGGTGGAGATGTACCCGTCGGGGGCGCCGATGACCGTGGCCATCCGCGTATCGATCACCGCCTCCACGCTCAAGGGAATACTGCGACCCAGATCACTGCGGTAAAAGACGATGCCGCCGTCGTCGTCGAGCGGTTCGATCCTCAAACGAACCGATTCGCCTTTATGCAGACCGATACCGACGACCTCCACAGGACGGGCGATTGTGCGTTGATACATGGTGAACCCTTTTCGACGTATTGACCTAATTATAACAAATTTTATTATCCCTTTATGTAAGATAAATGAAAAACTAACGGAAAATTTACCGAGATCCCTTTTGGCTGGCAATGATCCGATCGGCCCGCTTGAAAACTTGATCGATATGGCTTTTGATCCAGTTGGCTTTCATCCAATCCATCGGGAGCACTTCCGTTCCCTGAACAAGCACACCGAAATGCAAATGATCCCCCAGAGCCAGGCCGGTTTTTCCGGTCTTTGCGATGATCTCTTCGGCGCGAACCCTGTCTCCTTTGGCCACAAGCAGCGACGAGCAGTGACCGTAAAGAGTATAGAGGCCCAGACCGTGATCGATGATCGGCATGTTGCCGTAGATACCGTTGTAGGAAGCAAAAACAACGGTACCGGAATTGGAACTGAAAATAGGCGCATTGCGCGTACTGGCCAAATCGTAGCCCATATGATAGGATCGCGAGACTTCTACATTGCGGTCCTTGTAGTAATAGTGCCGTTCTGTACCGAAGTCAGCAACACGTTTGGCATGCTTGAGAGGATAAAAAGCCTTCAATCGCCAACGGTCGAAATCGACGGGAGAGACTTTGGAACTGTAACGGTGAATCAGTGCCTCATTCTTTTTGCGCAAATCTTCGTTGACCGCCTTGAAACGCTTGAGAGGATCATGGATCTTGGCAATTTCGGGATACTGCGATGCGATCTCGGCGATTTTGCCGTTGAGGAAACGATCACTGAGTTGGATCCAGGATTGACGGTATTTGCGGTTGATTGTCTCAAAAGGGACTCGCAGAACGCTGCGATTACCCGCCAAATCTTCGGCAACGATCTCTACCCGAAAACCCGGATTACGAAACGGCCAAGCAAGAAGCGTCACATAAGATCCTTTCTCTTTATAGGGGATGGGGATCCAGTTTCGGCCGCCGGCATGGACTTTTACGCTTTTGAGATGAGCGTCACGGGCTTGAAAGATCAGCAACGCACTTCCTCCGCGAACGATGCTCGGGCTTTTGGCCAACACTCCCAGTACCGGAGGAGTCCGGTCCACGAGGATTTTCGAGGTGGCGAAAGATCGGTTGCCTTTGCCGAAATTCCAAAGACTTCGATCCGTCACTTCCACCTGGAGTGTCCAGGGAGTACGTCGGGGGTCGAGTTCGACTTTTTCAGAGATGGTGACGGGAATCCTGGCCTCTTTCAACCCTTCGACAAACGTTCCGGAAGCCAACCGAATCCGCTTGACTCCGTCGGTGAGAAAAACCCGATAATTCCCCAAAGCATGGTTGTCACGTACCCGGATCTCAATCGCCTTTTTCGGATTCCAGTAGCGGGTTCCCGGAAGCTCCACAGAGGGAGCGATCCGTTCAAATTTCGGCGAATACCAAACGTAGCCGGCCACCCCTCCCGCAATCAGCAAAAAGAGCAAAAAAAGGATCCATCCGCCGCCTCCCCGGCGGCGTCGCCGGGATCCGTAGTAGTTTCTTCGTCTCATCGTTTTGTCAATACTCCTTCGTTTTCAATGCACTGCAAAAGATCCTCGATCACCTGATCGCTCACGTGTCCCGGGAGCTCGAAACCGGCGGCTTCGCGATGGCCGCCTCCACCGAAAGCTTTGGCAAGGGGGAGCAGATCGGTCCCTTTGGAACGCAAAGAGACCTTCGTCTCACTCTTCATTTCGACCACCAGTGCCGCTATCTCCACCGTTACCAGAGAGCGGGCATAGTCTACCACGCCGTCGAGGTCGCCGGCCGTCGCCCCCGTGGCGGCCAGATCTTCTCGACTGATCCGCATGATCGCCACTTGCGCATCGGCATAGAGTCGCAGTGATTCCAACGCTTTGCCCAAGATACGCAGCGAAGCCAAGGAACGCCGCTGGAGCATCATCTGCGCGATGGTGGCCGGATCGGCTCCCTGCTCGATCAGTGAACGGGCAAGGGTGAAAGTCTCCGCCGTGACGTTGGAGGTCGTAAAATGCCGGGTATCGGAGATCAGCGCGGCGTAGAAGGCTTCGGCACTCTCTTTGCCGATAGGCAACCACCCTTCAAAAAGCCGGAAGGCCACCTCCGAGGTACTCACGGCGGTAGGGTCGACGATGTTGAGGGTCCCGAAACGGCTGTTGCTGAGGTGGTGATCGAGGTTGACGATCGTGCGCCCCTCGAGCCCCTCGAAGCCCAGTCGATCGAGACTTCCGCAATCACAACTGACGATCAGGGAATCCTTGTAATCCATCTTCCGTTTGATCTTTTCGTACCCTTTGAGAAAGTCGAGGGTCCGGGGGATTTCCCGGCTGGCGTTGGCGATTTCGACCCGTTTGCCCAGCTTTTTGAGCAGATGGTAGACACCCAGAGAGCTCCCGATGGCATCGGGATCGGGACGGATATGGGAGAGGACGGTCACTGAAGGAAAGCGCTCCAACAGTTGCCGAAATTCCCGCCGGGCATCCTCCCGGTCAACGGTGGGATCGGTGTTCATCCCTCCACCCGCATCGAGAGGTCGGGCCAAGTCGCCTGATGGATGACGCTGCCGGAGCTGATGGCGTCGATCCCCGTGGCGGCGATCGCTTCGATCGTCTCCAGGGTGACGTTGCCGCTGGCTTCCATCAGGATGTGGGGATAGCGGGCGTTGCGAAACTCCACCGCTTTGCGAATCGTTTCGGGAGGCATATTGTCACACATCACGATGTCGGCTCCGACGGCCATCGCCCGCTCCACCATTTCCAGGTCCTCACATTCGATTTCGATCTTGGCGGTGAAAGGAATTTTGCGCCGGACCTCTTTCATAAAGCTTTCGAGATCGTCGATGGTCCGCAGATGGGTGTCTTTGAGCATCAGGCAGTCGTCGAGCCCCATCCGGTGGTTCTGGCCTCCGCCGCAGCGCACGGCGTACTTCTCGAAAGCCCGCAGCCCCGGGCGGGTTTTGCGGGTATCGAGGAGTACACAGTTGTACGGGGCGATCTTCTCGACGTAGCGGGCCGTCAACGTGGCGATCCCGCTGGCATGAAGTGCCAAATCGAGGATCGAACGCTCCAAAGAGAGCAGGTCGCGCGACTCTCCCCGAACTTCCAGCAGCCGATCACCGGGAGCGAAAGCTTCGCCGTCAGTGATCTTCCACTCCAAAGCGATGTCGTAGAGCGCTTCCACCGCGTCGATGTACTCCCGGCCGGCGAAAACTCCGTGGCTTTTGGCGACGATGACCGCCTGCACCGGGCGGGAGTCGGCGATGCGGGCAAAGAGGTCCCCGCGCCCCAGGTCCTCTTCGACGGCGTTGCGGACGAAAGCTTCGATCAGACGCTGGGCGACTCTCATTTGACCTCCAACATCCGCTCGAGAGCCAAGCGGGCGTAGTGCACCGTCTCGTCGTCGACGAAAATTTCGTTGATGGGTTTACCCTCCTCGATGGACTTGAGGGTCAGATAGAGATCCTCCAGGGTCGTTTCGTTCATCGTGGGGCACTCGGGTTTGGTGGAAGAGAGCACGTAAGTGTTGCGTGGGCGCATCCGGTGGACCAGGTTGTATTCGGTCCCTACCGCCACCTTCTGTTCGGGATCGAGTTCGTTGACGTACTTGATCAGCTGGGAGGTGGAGCCCACGAAATCGGCGACAGCTACGACTTTGGGGTCGCACTCGGGATGCACGGCGATCTTGATATCGGGATACCGCCGGCGGTAAAACTCCACGTCGTCCACGGTAAAGAGCTGATGCACGGAGCAAAAGCCGTTGAAGCAAAGGACATCCGCTTCCTTGGGATCGCAGCCCTCTTCGCCCACGACGCAGGATTTGAGCCCCATCATGTTGGCGACGTTCTGCCCCAGGCAGCGATCGGGGACGAAGAGGATTTTCTTGCCGCTCTCCAACCCTTTTTCGATGATTTTAACGGCGTTGGAACTGGTGCAGACCATTCCCCCCATCTTCCCGACTTTGGCTTTGACGGTGGCGTCGGAGTTGATGTAGGTGATGGGCAGCAGATCCTCCCGGCTCACTCCGCCCTTTTCGATCGCCTCGACGGTGTCGTCGTAGTAGCTGCCGTCGATCATCCTCGCCATCGCGCAGCAGGCGATCTTGGGCATCAGCACCCGCTTTTCGGGAGCGATCACTTTGACGCTCTGACCCATAAAGCCCACACCGCAAAAGACCACCCAGGGGTTTGCGTCGACTTTACATTTTCTGGCCAGCTCCAGGCTGTCGCCGGTGATATCGGCCATCTCGAAGACTTCGTCCCGCTGGTAGTAGTGCCCGACGACGGTGACGTCCAATTTCTTTTTGAGGCGCTCGATCTCGGCGCGATAATCGATACTCATCGTTTGGATCCTTCCGGAAAATTTCTGAATTATACAATAGTCGCCGGAGGCAAGTCATTAGCCATTAGTTGTCAGTCATCAGTCGTCTGAAATCTGATTTTTACGGTTCTCGCCGCCATTCCGTATGAGAGAATACGGCGATGGCGGCGATACAAAAAAAACACTTTTCGATAAAATAGCATCCACAACAACTCGTTATCCGTTATCCGTTATCCGTTATCCGTTATTCGATATTCGTCATTCGTTTAGCTGCACATCAGCTTTTTTCGGAATACGGAGCACTGAACGCGGAACACAAAAATATTTGAGAGTACTCGTGTTTGAAAGGTAAACGATCCATGGAACTTCTCGGTAACATAAACATTCAACTCTATCTCGCCGCCTACCTTATCGCCGGCATCCCCTTCGGTTATCTCCTGGCCAAGACCTTCGCCGGGGTCAACATCAAAGAGGAGGGCAGCGGCAACATCGGGGCGACGAATGTCCTGCGTGTTCTCAAACAGAAAGATCCCGCCCTGGCCAAAAAACTGGGAGCGGCGACACTCTTCCTCGATGCGATCAAGGGGGTCATCGTGCTTCTGATCGCCAAAATGGCCGGCGCCGAGCCTCAGACCCTATGGACCGTCGCCGTCCTGGCGGTTTGGGGACACTGCTTCAGCATTTTCCTCAACTTCGAAGGGGGCAAAGGAATCGCCACGGGCTTTGGCGTCCTGCTCTTTCTGCTGCCGATCCCCACGCTGATCGCCCTGGCGGCCTGGGCCGTCGCCGCCAAGACGATCAAGATCTCCTCCCTCTCTTCGCTGATCGCCCTGGCCACGCTGCTGATCGCCAGCTACGTGATCTACCCCGCCGGAATCCCCGGCATCGGCACCCATGCGCCGGTCTGGATCATCGCCATCACCGTCTTCTACAAGCATATCCCCAACCTCGTCCGCCTCGTGAACAAAGAGGAGGCCCCCGTCGCATGAGGATCGAAATCCGTTCCCTGCAGATCGACGCGATTATCGGCATCCTGCCCGAAGAGCGCGAAGCCCCTCAGCGCATCGTCGCCGACCTGCAGGCCGAGTACCGCTACGAAGCGGGAGATTACCTCGACTACGCCGCCGTGGCCGAGACGATACGCCATCACCTTGTCGAGGAAAAATTCGGCCTCCTCGAAGAGGCTCTTCTCTCATTGAAGGAGAAAATCTTTGCAGAGTATCCTCTCATCGAGAGCCTCGAACTCCGCCTCGAAAAGCCGGAGATCCTGAGGCATTGCCGTGTCGCCGTCAGCGAACGGTGGCATCGAATAGATTTCTAAAATCACACATTCATTTCTCGATCTACGGCTTCAAGACTTTGACGGCGGAGCCACGCTACCTAATTACCGCACCGACTATATACTACCTCAAACATTGAGAGAACGAGACGTCGGTGCGGTAATAGATTGGGCTATTTGCCCAGCAAAAGCTACATAATTTAGGGCAATAACTCGATCCACAAACTCAATTTGGATCGAAGATAAACCAAAATCTTCTTCCTGGGGAAACTTTTTGTGCTATAATTAAAAATATCTTAAACTGAACGAAGGCTTAAACGATGCGAATCCTCATTATTGAAGATGAAGTAACCCTCAACAAAACTCTCGCCGAAGGCCTCAAAGAGTACGGGTACCAAAACGACGTGGCCGAGAGTCTGGCCGATGGACGCTACTTCCTCGACATCCGCAACTACGATCTGGTGCTGTTGGACTGGATGCTCCCCGACGGGGACGGGATCGAACTGATTCCCGAGATCAAAGAAAAACGCCCCAAGACCGCCGTCATCGTCCTCTCTGCCCGGGACGACAAGGAGAGCGAGATCGAAGCGTTGCGTACCGGCGCGGACGATTACATCAAAAAGCCCTTTGATTTCGACATCCTGCTCATGCGCATCGAAGCCAAACTCCGCTTCGGCGGCAGTAACATCATCGAGATCGACGATCTGGTCATCAACCCCGAAGAGGAGAAGATCATTTACAAGGGCGAAAGCATCGAACTCAAGGGCAAACCCTTCGAGGTCCTGACCCACCTGGCGATGCACAAAGATCAGATCGTCTCCAAAGAGCAACTGCTCGACGCCATCTGGGAGGAGCCCGAACTGGTCACCCCCAACGTCATCGAAGTCGCCATCAACCAGATCCGCCAGAAGATGGACAAACCCCTGGGCATCGTCACCATCGAAACCGTCCGGCGGAGAGGATATCGGTTTTGTTTTCCCCAAAAGAAAGCCTAAGAAGCAATTACCTCATTAAACTCATCGCCGCGATGGCGGTGCTTCTACTCATTTTCTCTTTCGTGCTTTTTCATTATATTCGCTACAATCTCGAAGCGGAACTGCACGCATCCTTGACCAAACACGCCGAATATCTTCTCGCCAAAGACAAAGACCTCGAACACATTGTCTCCCGACAAAAAGAGTTGCTCAAAAAAACTCTCGGCATTCAAGCCTCCATCGTCCAAAACCCCCGGCTAAAACGTTTAAATTCCTACTTTAGAATCGTCCATCGCAAGGATGGAGAATATCTACTCGGCTATTTCCCCATCAAAACACAAAAGAGACGTTATCTTCGACTCGAGATGGATATCAGTCAGCCGATGCATATGCTCAAAGAGGTCTTCCGAGCCATTGTCTTGCTCAATCTACTCTCCATGGGGTTAATCATCTTTTATGCCTACATTCTCTCACGTATGTTGATCTTCCCCGTCACCGATTTCAGCCAGCGATTGATTCGCATGAACGAAAACCTCCTTGAAACCCTCCGCCCCGAAGAGTTCCCGATCGAGTTTCGCCCTTTGGCACGCTCGATCAACCACCTTGTCACACGGATCAAAAACCATTATCTGTACCGAAAAGAGCTCTTCGTAGGAACCGCCCACGAGCTGAAAACCCCCCTCGCCGTCATGAAGACCCGCAGTCAAGTGGCTCTGATCAAACGCAAAAAATCTCTAAAGGACCTGGAAAAAATTTTGCATGAGAACATTGAAACCATCGATGCGATGGATGCATTGATCGGGCAAATCCTGCAATTCGGAAGAGACGAAGGGGCGCAGTTTGATGCCGCGGTGGAAGAGGATATCGTCTCTTTCATTCAAAAAAAGATCGGCGAGTTGCAACTCCTCGCTCATGCACAGAACAAAGAAATCTCCATCCGCTGCACTCCAACACATTTGACGATGCGTTTTCAACCGCATCTCGTCGATCAAATCCTCCGAAATCTCATCCAAAACGCTTTGCGTTATACGCCGGAGGGTAGCAGTTTGCGTATTGCCTGTCGTCGGGAGGGAAACGAATTTCTTCTCAGCGTGGAAGATGAAGGGCCCGGCATCGAAAACGGCATCGATCTTTTCGCTCCTTTTCGCCGCTCCAAAGATTCGCCGGGTGCAGGTTTGGGCCTTTTTCTCGTCCGCAATGCCGTCGAAGCGATGGGAGGCTCCATCACCCTACGCAACCGTCCCGACGGGAAGGGAGCCGTCGCACTTCTACGGCTCCCCATCGAAGAGGAAGAGCCAACTGCCGGGTTTAACGTCCACCTAAGCTTTGATAAGCTATAAACTCGAAAATCTTTTTTAGACGAGGTAAGTATGGCCCTGATGATCACCGATGATTGCATCGCTTGCGACGCATGCCGCGAAGAGTGCCCCAACGAAGCGATCGAAGAGAACGATCCGATCTACATTATCGATCCTGATCGATGTACCGAATGCGTCGGCTTTTACGATGAACCGCAGTGCATCGCCGTCTGCCCGGTTGACTGTATCATTCCCGATCCCGACAATGTCGAAAGTGTCGAAGAGTTGAAATTTAAGTTCGAGCAGCTCCAGGAGGAGCAGTAGGCTTTCCGATGCCCAAACGTATCGCCGTCATCGACATCGGCTCCAACTCCGCCCGCCTGGTGATCTACCAGCGCACCAGCCGCTACGGTTTTCATCTGATTGTTCAGCAAAAAAGCCGAGTGCGTATCGGTGAAGGCGCCTATGAACGCGGCGGAGAACTCCAGGAGGTCGGTCTGCGCCGGGCCTTCGGCGCTTTGCAATCTTTTCGACACACTCTCCAAGAATACAAAGTCCATAAAGTCCACTGCGTCGCGACCTCCGCACTGCGTGACGCCCCCAATCGAAGCGACTTCATCACAAAAGTCCGACAAAAACTGGATCTGAATATCAAGGTAATCGACGGTGAAAAGGAGGCGTTTTTCGGTGCGGTTGCCGTAGTCAACCTTCTTCCCGTAGAAAACGGAATCACTGTCGACATCGGAGGAGGATCGGCCGATTTGGCCCTCCTGCAAAACGGCCGGATCATCGCCACCCACTCTCTCAAACTGGGAACGGTCCGGCTTAAGGAACTCTTCAGCGACCGAAATCGCAATCTGGAGGCTGCCAAATCCTTCATCCGTAGAGAACTGGAAAAGTTGCCGGAGATTTTTCGCAACCGCACGGCCGTCGGGATCGGAGGAACGGCCCGGGCCCTCTCCCGCGGTATCATCCTCAAAAACGGATACCCTTTCGAAAAGATCCATGCCTTCGAATATTCCGTAAAAAAGGAGAGAGCCTACCTCGAAGCGGTCGCTGCAGCAAAAAGAGAAGAGCTCCCCGCACTTTTCATCAAAAAAAACCGCCACGATACGATCCGGGAGGGGGCACTGATTTTTCTGGAGATTCTCGAAACGATCAAAGCGCAGACGGTACTCAGCAGCGGCGTAGGTGTTCGAGAGGGGGTCTTTTTGCACGATCTGCTTCGCAATGACCGGCTCCATTTCCCTCCGGGAATCAATCCGAGTCTGCGCAGCATCAAAGACCGTTTCGATCTGCTCAAACTCCCCGAAGGAAACAAACAGAAAATCGGTCGTCAACTTTTCGAAACCCTGAGAGAGGAGTTCGACGGTTCGAAGCATCACGTCCTGATGCTCCATCATGCTCTATCGCTCTCCAATATCGGCAAAATGCTGACGATTTACAAAGAGCATCAGCACGCCTTCTATATCGCCAGCCAGGAGCTTAATTACGGCTTCACCCACCGGGAGATGCTTACCATCGCACTGCTGCTGCGCTCCAAGGGTGACGCTCTTTATTATCGCCCTCTCTATCGGCAATACAAAAAGTTGCTTCCTGCCAAAAAAAAGATCAAATGGTTGGCTTTCATCTATACGCTGACACTGATCCTTCACGAAAACTCGTCCGCCGCGGAAATCAGATTCAGCTGGGACAAGAAAACGCTCCGCATCCTCAGCGACCGTCCGCTCTATCTGGCTCACGAGGAGATCGCCGGCTTGGAAAAACCTGCCCAATTCACTCTGTGGCTTGACGACGGCTGTCAAGCCTACCGTCTGCAGGAGTAAGACGACAGAGCCTCTCTTTTGTCGTTTGGCGAACCGGTCATTTGCTCAATCGTATTCGAACACTGCGTTCGTGCGCCGTCAACCCCTCGGTTTTCGCCAGCAGAGCACAAGCTTCGCCCAGTTCGTCGATCCCTTTTTCACTCATCATGATCAGCGAGGATTTTTTCAAAAAGTGTTCCACGCTCAACGGCGAGTAAAACTTCGCCGTCCCACCGGTCGGCAGCGTGTGATTGGGGCCCGCGATGTAGTCGCCGATGGGCTCGGGAGTGTAGTGTCCCAAAAAGATGGCTCCGGCATGCCGGATGCCGCCTAGCATCTCCATGGGCGAGGCGGTCATCACCTCCAGATGCTCCGGAGCGATTCGGTTCATCAACTCTACCGCCTCACTCATATCGGAAGCGACGATGATGGCGCCCCGCTCTTCGATCGATTTGCGGGCGATGGCTTCCCGCTCCAATGTCCCCAGCGCCTTCTGCACCTCATCGTTGACCCGGTTCGCCAGCTCCGCGTCGTCGGTGATGAGAATGGAACTGGCCATCTCATCATGCTCCGCCTGACTGAGCAGATCCATCGCCAGCCAGTCGGGACGGGCGCTGCCGTCGGCGAGGATGCCGATCTCGCTGGGGCCGGCGATCATATCGATGTTGACTTCTCCGTAGACCAGTTTCTTGGCGGTGGCGACGAAGATATTGCCCGGGCCGGTGATGACATCCACTTTGGGGATCGTCTCCGTGCCGTAGGCCATGGCTCCGATCGCCGACGCGCCGCCCACCTTGAAAACCTTGTCGATCCCGCACAGGTGGCACGCCGCCAGGAGCAGGACATTGATCTCATTGTCCGGTGTCGGCGTGCAGACGACGATCTCTTCGACCCCGGCGACGATGGCGGGAATCGCATTCATCAGCAGTGAGCTGGGATAGGCGGCTTTGCCCCCGGGGATGTAGAGTCCCGCCCGATCCACGGCTGTTACTTTCTGCCCCAGCATCGAGCCGTTCTTTTCGTAGTCGATCCAGGAGCGGGGCATCAACTTCTCGTGGTAGGCTTTGATCCGGTCGTAGGCCAGATGGAGTGCTTCTTTGAGTTCGGGGCTGATCGCCTCGTAGGCCCTCGCCATTTCCGCGGGATCGATCCGCAACTCTTCATCGTTTTTAGGCTCCCAGCGGTCGAAACGGGCAATGTGCCGACGCAGAGCGGTATTGCCTTCCTGGCGAATCTCTTTGAGCAGATTCGCCACTGTCTCTGTCACATTATCCATATCCATCGCTCCCCGTTTGAGAAGCTCTCTAAATTCCGTCGAAAAATTATCATCACCGCTGTAATAGATTTTCATCTCTGTCTACCTTTTCACCATTCAAAATTCATTATCCATACCTGGGTATTTTCGCTGATATCTCGGCAGCATACTCTCGTTGCCCTTGAGACCGCCCTGATGCAGATAGAGAATCTCTTCTTCACTCTCATGCACCTTTGTTTCAAACAGCGTCAACCACCCTTTCGGGTCGTAGAGCAGATCGAACTCCACTCCCGTTTGTCGGTACAATTCTAACCAAAGTCGGTAAAACTCCCGATAGAGTTTTCCGAAATGGTATTTTTTTCTGGTATCCAAAACCGTGGGCCAAAGTTTTTCATCGGATTCCAGCATGGCAAACTGCCGGCACAGGTATCGGGCATCACCGACGCAGGGAGTTGTGACGACCTTTGTCGTCAGTGAAGAGTGACGTGTGAGAAAATGAAGAGATTTTTGGAGATAGAGTGCCGTCGTACCGGTGCCGGAAGGAAAAAAAACTGTCAAATTTCCAATGCCTACCTCTTTTTGCCAGTCGAAAATCTCTTGAGCCAATAGCCAAATCCCCTCCTCGGCTTCGGGCTGTCGGCCTCCCTCTTCGACAAAAAGTACTTCTTCTCCCCACTCTTTCTTTTTCAATTCTGTTTTTTTACGAAAAACCGTTCCGTTTTCCAAAGCCGCCCGATAATTCCCGATGGGATTCTTCCTCAGCCGGCTCGGAATATGATCGACAAAATACTCGAACTCCCATTCCCGCATTTTTGCCAAAACCGAAAGGGAGTACATCGCATTGGATTGGACAGAGCCCCAGGAGACGACTTTGCGTATGTCGGGGAATTCTCCCTCGAGCCAATGATAAAATTTGCGCGCTTTGTTGCCGGAAAAATCGGGATGAATCAGATCGTCGCGTTTGAGGAAATATTCCCTTCCTTCAAATCGGATCCGTTTCACCGGGCTGGGAATGGCAAGTTTCTGCATCTTTCGAATCCTCTAAAATGTATCATATTATGGTAACTTTTGCTTAATCTTGCGTAAGCTGTGTATAATACACATCTTTCAGAAAATATAATAGAGGAACAAACCCGATGAAACCCGAACATTATTACAACCCCCACGGCGAGCCGATCCTTGACGAGAAAATCTACGGCGGTAATCCGACGGGCTTCGTCGACTTCAACCGCCCCCGCTACAAATGGAGCGTCAATCTCTACGATCTGATGAACGCCAACACCTGGTTTCCTTCCGAGGTCAACACCACGGGCGAGAAAAAGAACTTCGAACTGCTTACTGAGAATGAGCAGGCAATCTACAAACTCACTTTCGCCCAACTCAGCTTCAACGATAGCGCCCAGGAGGAGTATCTCTCAGATTTTCGCCGCCTGGCCAACAACCGCCTCGTCAAAGCGGCACTGAGTCTGCAGATCATGCAAGAGGTCAACCACTCCAAGAGTTACGCCGTACTTCTCGACGCCGCCGGCAACTCCGACGAAGTCTTCGACCTCTACAAGCACGACATCGCCCTCAACCGCAAAAACCAGCGCATCGCCGAACAGTTCGCCCGTTACATCGACGGCAACTCCGCCGACGAAATGCTGCTCAGCGCCATGGCCAGCGTCAACCTGGAGGGGATTTACTTCTTGCTGGGATTCAGCTATATCTACGTCCTCGGCGACAAAGTCCCCGGCGCTCGGGATATGATCAAATTCATCGCCCGCGACGAGATCAACACCCACTTGCCCCTCTTCGCCAATATTTTCAAAACGATCTACAAAGAGAACAAGATCCCCGCTTCCGTAGTGGACAAAGCCTACGAAATGATCAAAGAAGCGGTGGACATCGAACTTGAATACGGGAAGTATCTGCTGGAGAATTATCCGATCATGGGCTTGACTGAAGAGCTGATGGAGAGGACGGTTTACAATTATGCCAACGACCGCCTCAACAAAATCGGCCTCGATCCGATCTTCGCACAAAGCGGTGAAACCTATCTACAAAAACTCGTCGAGAAACATCTGCGTATGAACGACGTACGCAGCAACTTTTTCGAAAGTAACGTCGCCAATTACGCAAAAAACAGCCTCGATCTGGACGATTTCTAAAACGGAGGGCAAACGTCTCTTTCCCTCTCCTTTCCAAAAATCATCTCAACAACCTCTATGAATTCTGGGCCAGGCGGAAGTTTTCGTCCCGGAAAACCCTTTTCGAAACGCAAAGTGTAAAGAACGAAAAACGAACAATAACTATTTAACCCAGAATTTTGGCTTCAATCACTTTTCAGCTAAAATAGAAGAAGGAGGGGAGAGATATGAGGCAAGGAGAATCAGAAAAAAGCAGCAGATACAGTGTCCGTTCGGCAGAGGAGGCTTCGGCTTTTCTCTCTCGGGCCACGTTCGGAGCTACGGAAGAGTCGATCCGAGAACTTCAGAGAGTGGGAGACTATCGGCAATGGATCCGACGGGAGTTCAAAAAAAAACCGAGCTACCATCTGGAGTGGGTACTCAATCACGCCAAAGGGGTGGACGGAACAGAGGATCTCAAAAACGATCCGGAGGGGTGGCAGCGCTATAGCGACGCTCTGGGGACCATGCAGCGTGATGCGTGGTGGGACATTGTCGTGCGCCACGCGGACCAGCTACGCCAACGCGTCGCTTTCGCACTGAGTGAAATTCTCGTCGTCTCCCGCAACGGCCCTTTGTTGAATTTCCCCGATGCCCGCCTCTCCTATTACGATATTCTGGTGCGATACGCTTTTGACAATTTCAAAACCCTGTTGAGAGCAGTGACCTATCATCCGGCGATGGGAAAATATCTCAGCTATCTGGGCAACGCCAAAGCGGATCCGCGATCCGACCGCCATCCTGACGAAAATTACGCCCGGGAAGTCATGCAACTTTTTACCATCGGGCTCTATCAACTAAATCCCGACGGGAGCCGAAAGCTCCGCAGAGGAAACCCGATCCCGACCTATACCCAGCAAGATATTCGGGAGATGGCCCGAGTCTTTACCGGACTGAGTGACGACAACGGCGAATTCCCCGCTGAAGCCGCTTTCTCCGACTTTCACAGTCGCACCTCTGCAATGGTTCCATTCGATGAATATCACGACCGGGGAGAGAAACGGATCCTCCACGGGAAAAAAATCATTCCCGCAGGCGGGGATACCGTCACCGATATCAACACCGCACTGCATCATCTCTTCATGCATCCCAATGTCGGCCCTTTTCTTGCCCGCCGCCTGATCCAACGACTGGTTACCAGCAATCCCTCTCCCGGATACATCGCCCGGGTTGCTGGAGCTTTCGACGACAACGGAAAAGGGGTGCGCGGCGACCTCAAAGCGGTCATCGAAGCGATCCTCCTCGACAAAGAGGCTCTTCGGGGCAGACACGACCCGAAAATCTTTGGGAAATTTCGCGAGCCTCTTCTCTATCCGGCCCATCTTTTCCGCGCTTTCCACGCTAAAAATGGTATCCATACCCTTCGTCAGGGAGAGGAAAGGGTCTACCGCTACCGCTCTTTCAATTTCAACGGAACCGGAATGACCCGTCAGGAAGGACCTCTCGAAGCTCTAACGGTCTTCAACTACTTCACACCCGACGACGGCCCCTATTCCCTTAAGAAAAAGGGTCTCGTAGCTCCGGAACTCGAACTCTACGACAAACAGGGAATCGACGACGTCATCATGGGGCTAGTGACGGAAAACAGCTATGTCTATCGGCTTTTCCATATCACGGCACGTCTGCAACTTCAACGTGAAATTGCCTTGATTGCCCGCAAACGTTACCGTCGTCTGATCGATCGGCTCGATCTGATTCTCACAGGATCGCGCCTCGACCCGCGAACGAAACAGGCAGCACTGCACTACATCAAACGCCACATTCGTGACAAAAGAATGACCCACGAAAAGATGGCCCGTCTCGTCATCGGTCTGATTATGACTTCTCCCGATTACGCATTTCAGCGATAGGAGCCTTCGATGAACCCAAACAAAAAACGAAGAGACTTTCTCAAACAAAGCGTCGCAGGATCCCTCGGAATCGCCCTATCCACTCTTCCCTCGAACGCCACCGAAACAGTACCCTACTCCACGTCGGATAGCGGATACAAAGCTCTAGTTTGCGTACTCCTGGAGGGCGGAGCCGATACTTTCAACATGCTCATCCCACGACAGAGAAAAAGCTACAGAAAATACAGGCGACTGCGCGGAGAGCTCGCTGTAGCACGAGAGACTTTGCTTCCGATCGACACCGAATACGGCTTCCGAGGAAACATGGGAGAGATGCAAAGACTCTATCGGGAAAAAAAGCTCGCTGTCGTCGCCAATGTCGGTACTCTCGTCGAACCGGTAACCCCCCGTCAGGTCCGGGAGGGAAGCAAGAAAATTCCCTTCGAACTTTTCGCTCACAATACGCAACGGAACCAATGGATGTTCGCGGATGCCACAGGCAATACTCATAACGGATGGGGAGCACGTGCCGCAGACCGTCTCTACGCCACCTCCGATCCGGCCCGCTCCTACTGCGCCATCAATACAGCGGATATCAACACCCTTCTCTTCAGCGGCGGAAGAAAAGATCCTCTCCATTTCACGGAGCCGAGCATATCTCCCGACACTATGCGACGTTACGGCTTCGGTCCGGAATCCGGAGGAGCTGCTTTCGGAAGGGTCTATCAGCACCTCTATGCCCTACAGCAAAGCAACCGCAATCCTCTACAGGCAACCATGGCACGACAGCGAATCCACGAACTGAATCTACCGGTAAAGCTCGAAGGACTTTTCGACGGAGTGCGGGATTTCGACGGATTTACGACTGGCGTCCACGAAGTGGGCAAACCACTCGGTTCCCAACTGGAGCTTGTCGCTCAGACACTCTCCGTCAAAGATCGTTTTCCAGCAAGACCGAGACGGCAGATTTTCTTTGTCGATCATCACAACTGGGATACCCACGACAGTGACAACGAACATCAGGCGGGCTATCTCAGTGACTCTCTTGGAGCGTTTCAAAAGGCGATGGAAGAATTGGAGATGGAGGAGGAGGTCACCCTCTTGACCCTTTCCGACTTCGGACGCTCCCTTACACCCAATGGCGCAGGGACCGATCACGGATGGGGGACCTTCGCTTTTGTGATGGGAGGAGCCGTCAACGGAGGCAATATTTACGGGAAAATGCCGCGCATCCAACGAAACTCCCCCGATGCCTGGTACGATCGGCTCGTCCCCGCTCTTTCGATGGAGAGTTATCTGGCAACTCTTTTGGCCTGGATGGGACTCTCAGAGGATGAACTCGATCTTGTCCTCCCGAATCTACGGAATTTTCCTACTCGAAATCTCGGCTTTATGAGAGGGTGATCTCTCAATACCGATCGATGCAGTTCAACTCTTCAAAAGCCAGCACGACCCGATCCCGCATCGACTCTTCGCCGGCGCGCAGCCATTTTCTCGGATCGTAATATTTTTTGTTGGGTTTGTCCTCCCCCTCGGGGTTGCCGATTTGGCTCTGGAGGTAGTCGTGATACTTCGCTTCGTACTCGCGGACACCCTCCCAGAAGGCCCACTGGGTATCGGTATCGATGTTCATTTTCACCACCCCGTAGCTGATCGCCTCCTTGATCTCTTCGGGGCTCGAGCCGCTACCGCCGTGGAAGACGAAGCTGACCGGCTTGGGACCGGTGTTGTGCTTTTTCTGGATGTACTCCTGGGAGTTGTGTAGGATCTTGGGCTCCAGATGCACGTTGCCCGGTTTGTAGACCCCGTGGACGTTGCCGAAGCTGGCGGCAAT
This sequence comes from Campylobacteraceae bacterium, assembly GCA_027080995.1. Classification (GTDB taxonomy): domain Bacteria; phylum Campylobacterota; class Campylobacteria; order Campylobacterales; family Sulfurovaceae; genus Nitratifractor. The sequence continues at coordinate 22,865 of JALWNT010000096.1, forward strand.
GGTGAATCGGTCGCTGATGGCGCTGAGGCGTTCGTAGGCTTCGCAGACCTCTTCGGGCTGGGTGTAGAGCGCGGCATTGTCGACATGGGTATTGTCCACTCCGTCCTCTTCCCCGCCGGTAATGCCCAGCTCGATCTCCAGGGTCATCCCGATTTTGCTCATTCGCTTGAGGTATTTTTCGCAGGTGGCCAGGTTCTCTTCGAGAGGCTCTTCACTCAGATCCAGCATATGCGACGAGAAGAGAGGTTTGCCGTACTTTTCGTAATGCGCTTCGCTCGCTTCGAGCAATCCGTCGATCCAGGGCAGGAGTTTGCGGGCGGCATGGTCGGTATGGAGGATGACCGGGATACCGTAGGCTTCCGCCAATTCATGAACATGCTTGGCTCCGCTGATCGCTCCGAGGATCGCTGCCTTTTCCCCTTCATTGCTCAAACCTTTTCCGGCATAAAAGGCGGCTCCCCCGTTACTGAATTGGACGATGACGGGAGAGTTGACTTTCTTGGCCGCTTCCATGACGGCGTTGACCGAATCGGTCCCGACAACATTGACGGCCGGCAGAGCGAACTCCTGCTCTTTGGCGATTTCGAAGATTTTTTGCAGGTCGTCACCGGTCGCGACTCCCGCTTTGACGAATTGTGAGATTTTTTTGGACATTTCCGCTCCTTTTGAATGTTGATAGTTATTTGGCAGGGACTTTGAGCTTTTCGCCGACACGAATCACACTCTTGTTGTTCATCCCGTTGAGCTGTTGAAGCTCTTTGACGGAAATACCGTAATGGTGGGCGATCTTCGAGAGGCTGTCACCGCTTTTGACGACATAGATCCCCTCTTTTCCCGATGCAGAAACTTTCGTGCTCTTGGCGCTCGACTTCAAGCCTTTACTTCCCATTTCGATCTTTGCGTCTTTCATCAGCTTCTCGACAAACTTTTTCTGTTTGAGCTGCATGGCGATGACCGGCTTGACCTTCTCAAGGGGAACGATTTTGCCGGTTTTTCTGTTTTTGAAAAAACGTTTGTTTTTTTTGTAAACGGCTTCGATCTCCGCATCACTAACGGGGATTGATGTCGACTCTTTACGTACCCATGCATCAGCGATCGCCATCTGCTTCTCCCTCTTGCTCAGGGATTTCTCCGCTTTTTTCATCAACTCCCGCATATGCTTGCGAACATAAAAATCCAAAATCAACTGTTTTTGAATTTTGGCGGGAACTTTCTGCTTGGCCTCCTCCAAAATCAGTTTGTCGGTGGCGATGGCTTTGATGACTTTTTGCCGATCAGACTTTTTGAGCATACTGTAATTGGCCCGTCCGCGGGTCGCTTTTTTGACGAAAGCGTTGGCCTCTTTCAGGGTCACGGGATAGCCGTTGACCGTTGCGATCACTTTCGCAGCAGCGAAAGTGACTCCCATTCCTATCAACAGAATTGACACTGCAAAACGTTTTTTCATAGAGATTTTCCCTTTCTCATAATTTGATTACCGCAACAAGTTCAAGGTATTTATTTGGGGCGCTAATAATGCCGTCTCTTCTTTGACGATTAGTCTCGATTTTACGATCATCTCATTGTATCGCGACTCAACCTAATTTCTAAACCAGGCTCCTACTTTCCCCCCTTGGGTGCATCGGGATAGATGACTTTTGCTTTCTCTTTGAGCTGCTTGGTCTCCTGCTCCATTTTCTGCGCGAAGCGCTGCTGCTTGAGTTTCATAATCACCTTCTCCTTCACCTGATCGAAAGGGATGGTCTGTGCCGGTTTTTTGTCCTCGAGATAGATGACATGCCAGCCAAACTGCGTTTTGACGGGTGTTTCGGTGATCGTTCCCTTTTTCAGGGCGAAGGCGGCTTTGGAAAAGGGAAGGACCATCTGCTCTTTGGTGAAATATCCCAAATCTCCCCCTTTGGGTCCGGTCGGACCTGTCGATTTCTCTTTGGCGAGTTCGATGAACTTCTGCTTGAGGGCTTCGCCTTTGAGCCCTTTGAGCTCGGCGATTACCGCTTCGGCGCTCTTTTTGTCTTTCAGCAGGATATGCCGTGCATGCGCCCGTGCCGGTACTTTGAACTGATCCAAATGTTTTTGGTAATACGCTTTGGCTTCACTCTCGCTGACGATGGTTTTGTCGAACTGATCTTTCGCCCAAGCGTTGATCAGAAGTTTCTTCGCAGCCAGATCCACCATCTGTCTATACTCCGGCGACTTGTCGGCACCCGCTTTTTTCGCCGCCTGTGCCAGAAGCTCCGTTTCGATCAGCCCGTCGAGTACTTTTTTCTTCATTTTGGGATCCAACAGATCGTAACTGATCGGCTGCCCGGGCTGCAGTTGGTGGAGGAAGGCATTGGCTTCCTCTTTTGTGATTTTGATGCCGTTGACCTCAGCGAGAATATCCGACGCCGTCGCAGAAGCACTGATACCCACAATCCCGATCATTGCCGCAGTCAATATCTTTTTCTTCATTCTTTTCATCCTCGTTTTTTATTTAAAGTTTTCCCCTCTCTCCTTTGGAAAAACTCGTTTTTATTATGAAGTATAGCCACTCAGATTAAATCAAGCGTTAATCATTCTTGCGTAGCCTATGCTAAGATTGCGTCAAAATTCCGGATCCGGAAGGACAACGTGAAAACCCGTAAGAAAAAAGTGAAACTCGCCACCCGCAAAGAGATCGAGGAGATCAAGCGGCTTTTGCTGGAGCACTATCCCGACAGCGTCACCGAACTGCACTACCGCAACCTCTACGAACTCCTCGTCTCGGTGATGCTCTCAGCTCAGTGTACCGACAAGCGGGTCAACCTCATCACCCCGGCACTTTTCGAAAAATACCCCGATCCCGCCACCCTCGCTCAGGCCGATGCGGAAGAGGTCAAAGAGTACATCAAAACCTGCTCGTTTTTCAACAACAAAGCCAAAAATCTCGTCGCGATGGCGAAAATGGTGATGGAGAAATACGGAGGTGAAATTCCGCTCGACGAAAAGGAGTTGATCAAACTCCCCGGCGTCGGACAAAAAACCGCCCACGTGGTCCTCATCGAATACACCGGCGCCAACCTCATGGCCGTCGATACCCATGTCTTCCGTGTCGCGCACCGTCTCGGTCTCAGCGACGCAACGACCGCCAAAGGGACGGAAGAGGATCTCGTGCGCAAATTCAAAACCGACCTGCACCGTCTTCACCAGGCGATGGTCCTCTTCGGCCGCTACATTTGCAAAGCGGTCAATCCCGAATGCGACCGCTGCTTCCTAAGGGAATACTGCAAAAGCAAAGAGGGTTTCAAGGCCAAATGACCACTCTAGGCAATATCCCTTCTTCTATCGGGTTCTCTTTTGAATAAGTGAGCTTTCACTTGAGGGTGACAAAGGAGCGCTTGCCCCGAAAGGGTGCCAACGGCATTAGAGACTGCCAAAGCCATCAAGTGAAAGCGGCTGTTTCACAAAGAATTCAATTATTGAAGAAAGGAAGAAAATGATCGGCGAATACATCAACGGAGCGCTGATGCTCCTCATCATCATCGCAACGGTCTGGATCCTCAAATCCCCGAAAAAAGCGAAAAAGGAATCAGAGGAAGAGGACAAAAGCGACAGCGCACAATAAATGCATAAGGAACCGTTATACTCTGAAACCAAAAAAGGAGCTCGATTTATGAAAAAAATTCTCTTCTTACTCGCTTTCACCCTCCTCGGCGCCCAGGCGGGCTTCCGATCCATCGACGCCGATACGCTACTGAAGATGCAAGCCAAAGGCATCCCCGTCATCGACATCCGCACCCCAGACGAATGGAAAGAGCGCGGCATCATCAAAGGCGCACATCTGCTCATGTTCTTCGACCGACAGGGGCGGCCCCACATTGACGAATGGATGAAGGAGTTCCGGAAACTGGTACCCCGGAAAGATACTCCCGTTATCCTCTACTGCGCCCACGCCAACCGCAGCAAAGCCGTCGGCCGCTGGCTCAGTGTCAAACTCGGCTACCAAAAAGTCTACGAACTCAAAGGAGGGATCGAATACGGCTGGAAGGAGCTGGGCAAACCCGTGGTCAAGCCGGATACCGGAAAATAGCAAAGGACCAAAGACAAACAACTAACGACTACGCCGTAGGCGCACTAACATTTCCCCGAGAGGATGAAGTCCACCGTATTGTTGACGTAGGCGTTGTGCTTGTTGTCCTTGTGATAGATGATATAAAATTTCCGTTTCATCGTATATCCCTGGAAGCGGGCTTCGTAAAAGATACCGTTTTGGACCTCTTCGGCGACGGCGTAGTGGGAGACGATGGAGACGGTAGGATGTTCGGAATCTTTTTTTGCCCGTTTGATGGTCTGAAGCACCGCCGTAGTATTGGAGACTTCGCTGAGGACGTTAAAATCTTTACAGCTTACCCCCAACTCTTGGAACACTTCCTGCAGTACTTTGCGCGTTTGACTCCCCTCTTCTCGGCAGACCCATTTGAATTCGTAGAGATCCTCCGGACGCAAAATCTTGGGCAAAGGAACATTGCTGAAGACAACCAGCTCATCTTCTCTCCATTCGCGGATCACAAGATCGTCGTCGATAATAGGGGCTTCGATAAGCCCGAGATCGATCTTGCGTTCGCGTACCATCTCGGCGATTTTCCGGCTCACCTCGATGGTGAGCTTGACGTCATTGTTGATCACTTGACTGAGTGTGTTGAGACACTCCCCGGGTAAGATATAGTTACCGATCGTAAACGACGTCCCCAGACGGAAGGTGATCTTCTTGTCGATGATCCTCAAAATGTCCGCATCGGCTTCGTGGATGCATCGCTCCAAATTCACCGCCACTTTGTAAAGCTCTTCACCGGCATTGGTCAGCCGAATGCCGTTTTTCTTACGCTCGATGATCTTCGTATCGAGATATTTCTCCAAAAACTTGATCTGCTGCGTTACCGCCGGCTGGGAGATCCCCAGTTTCGCCGACGCCCGGGAGAAACTTCGCTCACGTACCACCGTCAGAAAGGTCTCCAGTTTCGTAAAATCCTTGAGCATTTTCTCCCCTTTTCCTTATCACTCTCCATTAGAAATGGATAGTCGGTCATTATTAGGATGATAACATAGAATGGAATAACTTTGACTTATCTTTTTAAAAATCATCAAAATATCTTACTAATTTCCGCATTTTATATGATTGGATCGGAACTCTACGCCGTTTTTAATCCAATATCGATATAATTATTCTATATTATAAGAAGGAAGTATACGGAGCGATGCTTGAGCAATTGAACGATGCGCAACGGGAAGCGGCCACCCACATCGACGGCCCTTTGCTGATCCTCGCGGGTGCCGGCAGCGGCAAGACCAAGACCCTCACCACCCGTCTGGCCTATCTGATCGGAGAGGTGGGAATCGATCCCGCCAATACCCTCACCCTCACCTTCACCAACAAAGCCGCCGCCGAAATGCGTGAGCGGGCCCTGCAACTCCTCGACGACCGGACCGCCTATCCTCCGCTTCTGTGTACCTTCCACAAATTCGGTCTGCTTTTTCTCAAGTTTAACATCAACCGCCTGGGGCGGGAAAACAGCTTCGTCATTATCGACAGCGACGACAAAAAACGGCTGATTCGCTCCCTGGCCAAGGAGCTTAAAATCGACCTCAACCTCTCCTTCCTCGCAAGCGAAATCTCCAAATACAAAAACACTCTGCTCACTCCGGAAGAGGTCATCGCCAAAGCGGAGCTCCCCGATTACAAAAAAGCCGCCCGGATCTACAAAGCTTACCAACGCAACATCGAGGAGAACAATCTCGTCGATTTCGACGACCTGCTGATGCTTACATACCGTATTCTCGAAGCCGACGACGACCTGCGCCGGGAAACGAGCGAACGTTATCAATACATTATGGTCGACGAGTACCAGGACACCAACGAACTGCAGTACAAACTCCTTCGCCTGCTCAGCAGCGAACACAACAACCTCTGCGTCGTAGGCGACGACGATCAGAGTATCTACGGCTGGCGGGGAGCCAACCTCAGAAACATTCTGGAGTTTCACGAACATTTCGACAATACCAAAGTGGTCAAACTGGAGGTCAACTACCGCTCCACCGCCCCCATCCTCGAAGCGGCCAATAACCTCATCGAGCACAACACCCGCCGTCTGGGCAAAACACTGCTCAGCCATCGCGGCGAAGGGCCCGAAGTCAAGCTCCTCCACTCCCTCGACGAAAGCCACGAAGCGCGCAACATCGCCCAAAAGATCCAGACGCTCCTCGCCGAGGGTGCTTCCCCTGAAGAGATTGCCGTTCTTTATCGGATCAACGCCCTCTCCCGCTCTCTCGAAGAGGGCTTCAGCCGCGAGGGACTCAGCTTCAAACTGATCGGCGGAATGCGCTTCTACGAACGCGCGGAGATCAAAGACATCATCAGCTACTTCCGGGTCCTCTCCAACCCTCACGACGACTTTAGCTTTCTGCGCATCATCAACAAACCCAAGCGCGGCCTGGGAAAGACCACCATCGATCGCCTCCGGCACCTCGCGCACGAAAAACGGCAATCCCTCTACCGCAGCATCGACGAACTCAGCCAAGAGCAGCTGGCAACGGTCGTGAGCAAAAAAGCCGCCAAAACCCTCAAAGAGTTGATCGAAACGATCCACGAACTCCAAGAGGAGAGTCGAAAATCGCTCTACAACTTCGTCGACTTTTTCGAAGAGAAGATCGGTCTGCGTGATTATTACGGTGCGATGGTCGACGGTTTCGACCGGGTACTCAATATTGATGAATTCTACGGGTATCTGCGTGATTCGGTGATGAAAAACCCCGAACTCACCCTCGACGAATTCCTCAACGACATTTCGCTGCAAAGCGACCAGGACGAAGTCGACGGCAACGCCATCACGATTATGAGTATCCACGCCGCCAAGGGGTTGGAGTTCGAGCACCTCTTCGTCATCGGAATGGAGGAGGAGTTTTTCCCCTTGCTGGGAGACGGCTGCAATATGGAGGAGGAGCGCCGCCTCGGCTACGTCGCGATCACCCGGGCCAAAAGCGACCTGACGCTCTGCTACTCCGACAGTCGCTTCTACAAGGGGCGCCGCAAGCAGCTCAAGAAGAGCCGATTCCTCGGCGAAGCCGGCCTGATCCAAAACGCCAGTCTCAAAGTGACCAAAAGCGCCGAATACAAAAAGGGCGATCTCGTCAAACACAAAATCTTCGGCATCGGCCGCGTCCAGGCCGTCACCAAATCCGGCAAAGAGTACAAACTCCGCATCAACTTCGGCGGCACGAAAAAGGAGATTCTCAGCTCCTTTGTCCAACCGGTATGATCTTTGAGTGAAGAGTGAGAAGTGAATCGCCTCTTTGTCGTCGACAAGCCGATCTTTGTCTCCTCCAACCGCTATATGAACGTCATCAAGCGAAAATACGGAACGAAAAAGGTCGGCTTCTCCGGGACACTGGATCCTTTTGCCACCGGTTGCCTCATCGTCGCGACGGGGCAGTACACCAAACTCTTTCAGTATCTGGACAAAACGCCCAAAACCTACCGCGCGACCCTCTGGCTCGGGGCCGAATCGGCCAGCCTCGATCTGGAGAATATCCTGAATATCCGCGATGTTCCAAAGGTGGATGAAACGAAACTCCGACGGATTCTCACCTCCCTGGAGGGGGAGCTGGAGTATCTGCCCCCCAAATACAGCGCCAAAAAAATCGACGGAGAGAGGGCCTACCGGCGAATGCGCAACGGCGAAGAGGTCACATTGAACTATGTTCGTTCAAAGATTTACGAACTGCGTCTGCTTCACTACCGCCACCCCTTCGTCACCTTCGAAGCCACCGTCAGCGAGGGGACCTACATCCGCAGCCTGGGAGCGATGATCGCCGAGGCTCTGGAGCTCTCCGGAACCCTGAGCGCTCTGCGTCGCCTCCGCGAGGGAAAATTCCGTATCGGGAACGAAGAATCCCTGGATCCTCTGAACTATCTCGCCCTGCCGAAAAACCGATACTTCGGAGACCTCCAATGGCTCGAACTCGGCAAAAAGCTCCATCCCCGCTTTTTCGAAAAACAGGAAAACGGCCTCTACGTCGTCGAAACCGAAGAGTTCTTCTCCATTCTGGAATTCAAAGAGGGGGAAATCAAATACCGGCTCAATCGGATCGAAAAGTATAGGGGAGGATGAATGTCGCAAGTCGCAAGTGAAGGCGCCTTCGGCGCGGTTATTGGAAGCGTTGCAATGCAACGCCAACCGAAATCATTCACCATTCACCATTCACCATTCACCACAAGATTCTCACTCAAAAATCGCTTACTAGTTACTAGTTCCTCGGTGCTAGTTAAAAAACATTCCTGGCGTGATTTTCATCGGAAGGAATTCCGATGAAAATCACCGCTCCCGCCAAAGTCAATATTTTTCTCAAAATCACCGGACACCGCGACGGGTACCACACCCTTCTCTCCCGGTTCATGCAGGTACCCGATCTCTACGACACCATCCGCTTCGTCCCCTGCGACTGCGAGACTTTCACCATCGAGGGCTGTCCCGGCGTCCCCAGAGAATCCAACACGATCTACAAAGCCTGGAGAGCTCTCAACGAGGCGACGGGGGATCTGGATCTGCTGGAGTTTTTCTATCATCACAAAGTAGTGGTACAAAAGCGTATCCCCTCCCAGGCCGGCCTGGGAGGGGGCAGCTCCGATGCGGGTGCCTTCATGCGGCTGACCCGAGAGGTCTGCAACCTGAAACTCTCCATCGATGAACTGGCTCAAATCGGCTCCGGGATCGGCGCGGATCTGCCATTTTTCATTTATGATTATCCCAGCGCCAATGTCTCGGGCTTTGGAGAGGTCGTCGAACCCTTCGACGAAGCTCCCCTCCCCCTCGACATTTACACCCCTCCGGTCGGCTGCGACACCGCCCAAGTCTACAAAATCTTCAAAGAGCGCTTTTTGCCCCGGATCGACCTCTCCTCTTTCCGAGGATGGGAAGGGCTCCCCTCCGCCGATCTTCTCGAACGCATAGCAGACCCCTCCCTCCTCAACGATCTCTATCCCGCCGCGCTGCTCGCGTGCCCGAAACTTCGGGAATACGAACGCCCCGGCTGGTTTTTCAGCGGAAGCGGCAGCAGCTTCTTCCGCCTCCATTTTTCGACTGAGCATTCCGCCCAGCTCTAGATCAAAACTCTATCACCCCGTTTTTAAGAACATATTCGTTGATAAAGAAGGGATCACGTACTCCAAGCCTTCGATCCATTTTCGGATCGATCTGTCGATAGATCACTTTGTAGTTGATCAAATGCGTCCCGTTTGGAATCGTGAAGGTCTCGGCAACATCTGCATAAGGAGCCAAGCGATCGTCCAAGCCTTTTTTCCTGGCCAGATGGGGAATCGTCTCCTTTCCTTGCTCATTGATCCAGTGGGCGGTATAGAGTTTGCGCTGTTCGGAGATCTGTTTACCGTCCTTTCCGAAAAAAGCGACCCGGATTTCAAGATCCCTCAGTCCGTATCCGGTCGGGACTTTGTGGGGAACTTGACTCGTTATTGAAACCGTCAGACGATCCTTTTGCCGTTTTGCGGAAATTGTGAGATATTTTTCGTAAATTTTGCTGTTATCGATGCTGGCAAAGAGGTGATCGCGAATCAGACGCTTGACGCGTCCGCCTTCTCCCCCGAAATTGGAGGCGATTCCTTTCTTCTTTCCGCTCATGTGACACTCGATGCACTGCGGGGCATTGGGATGTTCGGCTTTGGCCGCTTCGTACTCTTTGCCGGTGCTGTAAACTTCGACTCCGAAGTCGTTGGTATCGCTGTAGTGACAGACAAAACAGAGACGGTTGGGGTCTTTGACGAAGAACTCCCGCTTTTGCGTCTTGTGATAAGGAGAGACCGCCCCCTCGAAAGGGCCGTACATTATCCCCTGTGGTCCGAATTCCACTGCATCAAATCCCCGTTTCCCCCCCCTTTTATCCAGATGGATTTTGTCGACATTGTGGCAGACAATGCAGTTGATTCCGTTTTTCATCGTCGGTGTCTCAAGGATTCGGTCCAGCGATTTTTTGTCGATATCCAATAGCAGTCCCAATTTATCCGCACTGTTTATCGACCGTTTTTCAATCCGGGGATTGTGGCATTTCGCACACTCTACGACAATCTCCTCTTTGGTCTTTGTCAGTTCATGAGCCACGATATAGTCGAGGGTTTTGTCGTAGAGATCGTTTTTGGTGAAATGAGAATGCGCATGACGTGAGGTTTGCCACTGTTTCGATATTGCGGTATGGCACGCTTCGCAGTTTCTGTTGGTCGCATAACGAGGATCGATCTGCTCCCCCTCCAGCAAACCCCAGCTCCCCAAGAGAGCAAGAGCGATGATGGTCCATCTCTTTTTACGTCGCATCGGCTCTTCCCTTTTCCTGCTATAATTTTTTCTATTATAGCCTATATAGCCCAAGAGGCACAAAGAGAGAAATGACAGATTATGGCCATTAAAATTATTGCCCGGAACAAAAAAGCGCGACATGAATATGAGATCTTGGAAAAGTATGAAGCAGGTATCGAACTCCAAGGCAGTGAAGTCAAAGCCCTGCGCCAGGGGCGCGTCAATATCAACGACGCCTATTGCCGCTTTATCAAAGGAGAGCTCTGGCTACTCAACGCCCATATCGGTCATCTGGAGACAGCCAACCGCCATTTCGCCCGCGAAGAACGCGCCCCCAGAAAACTGTTGCTTCACAAAAAACAGCTCCATGCCCTCTACGGGAAAGTCAACAAAGAGGGTCTCACCATCGTCCCTCTGATGCTCTATTTCAACGAACGCAACCGGGCCAAACTCTCCATCGCCTTGGCCAAAGGGAAAAAGCTCCACGACAAGCGCGAAACCCTCAAACGCCGTACCCTGGATCGTGAAGCGGCCCAGGCGATGAAAAACAGGACTATTTAAGCCGATGACGATTTAGACGTTCACGCAGACGTCGATAAAGAACCCGTAGGTGACGGAACAATTCGTTCCTACCTTGGGGAAGGATCCGACGCAGTTTTTCCAAGATTCCCACCAATCTCTCTTTGATCCGTCGAAAGATCTCCATACTGCGAAGATAGATCTTTCGCGATTTGAGCCAATCAAGAAAAAGAAGAAGTTTGGCATAGACCCATCGAAACCATGCGAAAGAGAGAAGTTTTTCACGGCTGATTCGAAAAAGCCAAAAAGTAAAAGCGGCGATGGGAATTTTCAGGGCGTATAGAAGCACGCCAAAGAGTCCCATACCACGGACCACCAGCACTCCCGCCGTAACTCCGGCCAACTCCACCGATACAAAAAGAGCAACAAAGAGTACAAGAAGAAGATAGCGGTTCATCCGTCGAATCAAACTCTCCAAGCCCTGCAAAAGCCGCAACGACTGCAGATAGGTCCCTACGGGAACCGCGATTCCTTCCCAGATAAACTCTTCGAAAACTATAAAGAGAAAGACCAGAAGATATTGAATCGGCAGTGTGAGTCTGTAAAGGAACTTTTTCATAAGAGAGTGTACCGGATTATCGAAGAAAGAAGAAAAATATTTCGCGTTTCGATTTACTATAGATTTTTGGATTGTCGCGAAGGAGCTTGCTCGCAGCAAGTGACCGAGCCGGCTCCCGCAAAGATGCAGTGAAGCGAATCGAAAGATTTACTTTCTGCGGAGTTCTTTGATGCGGGCCGCTTTCCCTTTGCGATCGCGCAGGTAGAAGAGCTTGGCACGGCGGACACGACCGCGACGGACGACTTCGATGTTTTCGATGCTCTCGGAGTAAAGAGGAAAAATCCGCTCGACACCGATATTGTTGGCCCCCATTTTACGGACGGTAAAAGTCTTGCCGGCACCTTCGCCTCGGAGGGAGATACAGACACCTTCGAAGTTCTGTACACGCTCTTTGTTTCCCTCTTTGATCCGTACCGCGACACGGACAGTATCACCCGCACGGAATTCGGGAACGTTCTTGCCTTCGATCTGAGATTTTTCAAAGCTCTCGATGTATTTGTTTTTCATAGTTTCGCCTTCGCTTTTTGGTATAAATCGGGGCGGAAGTATTTTGTTTTTGACAGTGCCATCCGATTTTTAATGGCTGCGATTTTACTATGATTCCCCTTTAGGAACTCTGAAACAATCCGTTTCCCCCGAAACTCGTCGGGCTTTGTAAACGAAGGTGCTTCCAGAAGTGACGCATCAAAGCTCTCTTCCTCCAGTGAAGCCTGATTGCCCAGGACCCCGGGGAGCAGACGAGTGACGGCGTCGCAAACCGTCATCGCCGGCAGTTCTCCCCCTGTCAAAATCGCGTCTCCCACCGAAAAGACTTCATCGGCATGCAGTTCGATCAGCCTTTCATCGATCCCCTCGTAACGTCCTGCGACCAATACGAGATGCTCCGTATTTCGAGCCAGACGTCGGGCATCGTTCTGACGAAAAGGCTTGGCCACGGGAGTGAGAAAAAGTATCCGCGCCTCGGGAGAGTCTCGTCGGATCGCTTCCAGAGCGCTGTCGAGAGGCTGCGGCGACATCAGCATCCCCGCTCCCCCTCCGATCATCGCGTCGTCGACCTTTTTGTAACGATTTTCACTGTAATCCCGGGGGTTGACGAAATCGATCCTCAAATGCCCCGCTTCAATTGCCCGCGCGAGGATCGAAGCTCGAAAATACCCTTCGACGATTTCGGGAAAAAGCGTTACAAACGTACAGCGCATCTCAACTCGCTTCGAGGATATCCCGGGCATCCCGTGCCTGAATTCGTCGCGTTTCGGGATCGAAGGAGAGGATATAGCGGGGGATATAAGGAAGGAGGAAGCTTTCGGGCAATCCCTCCTTTTTCAGAGAGTCGGCGCTTTCGATCAAAAGATAATCGGTATCGAGCATCCGCTGAATCTCCCGTACCGTCCCCAGAAGCTCTTCGCCCTCATAGAGAGATGCCCCTTCGATTTCA
>JALWNT010000097.1 GCA_027080995.1 Campylobacteraceae bacterium
ATGCAAAAGCTGCCCGAAAAGATCGCCGTCTACGGCGACGGGGCGATCGGGCTGGAGATGGCGAGCTTTTTTGCCGCTTCGGGAGTGGAGACGGAGCTCATTTGGCGGCATGATGCGCTGCTGCGCAAAGCCCATCCGATGATCTCTCAAAATCTGATGAAACAGATGCAGAGCCTGGGGGTGACGCTGCTTTCAAACCGCTCCATCCAAAGTGCCAAAACCACCAAACGGGGCGTGCATATCACTTTCATTGATGGCAAAGAGCACTATGTACCGACGCTGCTGGTGGCTACGGGCAGGCATGCGGCGGTCGACGCGATCCAAACGCCTGAAATAGAGATCGATAAAAAGGGGATCGTCACCGATGAACATTTCGAAACGACGCTAAGAGACCACTATGCCGTCGGCGACTGCAACGGCAAGCTTCAGCTGGCCCACGCCGCAAGAGCCGAGGTGCTCTACGCGGTGCGGCGGATTTTGGGTAAACGGCCCGAGCCGATCGATCTGGAGTGCGTGGTCAAATTCATCCACACGCTGCCGTGCTCCTACGCCGTGGTGGGCAAAGGTAAGGCGGAACTGGAAAAAAGCGGCGCCAAATACAGCGAGAGCGTCGTACCGCTGACGGGGCTGCCCTTTGCCGTAACCCACGACGGTGCGGAGGGGGTGATGATCGTCTACGCCGACGAAGAGGGCTTCATCGCAGGCGGCGAGATTTTCGCTCCAAATGCCGAAGAGCTCATCGGGATCGTCGCCATGGCCCTGGCGGGTGAAATGGACGCCGCCACCGCCAAAGGCACGATATTGGCCCATCCGACCTTCAGCGAATCGCTGGAGAAGGCCTTTTTGCGGTTATGATGCCTTAAAAAGTGTTTTTGGATAATCGGAGCCCTGGACCCCGGATCGAGTCCGGGGTGACGAAGTTCCCGTCATCCTGAACTTGATTTAGGATCCATGGTTTTAAAGGATTGGGATGAAACAACCGGCAATCTGTATTGTCACCAATCGTCCGAAGGGAACACTGTACATCGGGGCAACTTCGAATCTTATCCGGCGTATCCATCAACACAAAACCCACGCAATAGAAGGCTTCACTCGAAAATATGGGACCGACAAATTGGTCTACTTTGAACTTTTCGACGATATGGAATTGGCAATCCGACGAGAGAAACAGCTGAAAAAGTGGCGGCGCTCCTGGAAAATCGCATTGATCGAAAAAGAAAATCCTAAATGGAACTATTTGTATGAAAAATTGCTCTGACATTTTGGCTCACGCCATCCTAAGATCAAGTCTGAATTCAAAGTTTAGATGTGAAATAAATCCGTGGACCCCAGATCGAGTCGAGGGTGACGACTTACCGCCGTATGGAGATTATAGAAGGGTCATTGCATGATTCTTCATCACTGGGGTCTGATCCCTTATGAAAAGGCCCGTAAAAGGATGAATGAGGTTCACGCTAGAGCCTGCCGTGACGGGCAAAACCACTTGATTCTTTGCTCCCATCCGCTTTGCTATACCGTGGGCAGCGACGATTCGGGAGCTTGGCCCGTGCCGGTAATTCCGACGGATCGGGGCGGATCGATCACCTGCCACTCGGAGGGGCAATTGGTGGTATATTTTTGCTTTCAGGCGCAAGAGCCCGCCGCTTTTTATCGCAAAGTCCGGCGTGCTTACGACGAACTCTTCGCACAGTTTTTGCCCAAAGTCCGTTACGATGCAAAACGCCCCGGTTGGTATGTTGAGAATCGCAAGATCGCCTCTTTGGGTTTTCGCTACAAAAAAGGGGTGAGCCTGCACGGCGTATCGCTCAACGTCGATGTGGACCTGAAGGCCCACAACCGCGTCGCTCCCTGCAATCTCGACGGTGTCATAGCCACGTCATTGTTGAATGAAGGGGTACTGCTCGATGAAGAGAATTTAAGCAGAGATCTCATCCAACTACTTTCTCAAAGTTTTGACGATCCGTATTTCTAAACCTTCTTTCCTTTTTCCCACAGTTCTTTGACAAGAAGCATGTCATGGAACGCCTCTTTTTTTGCGGAAGGGTTTCGAAGCAGATAACTGGGATGAAAAGTCGGAACGAGCAGATAGCCGTTCATCTGTATCGGATGGCCCCGGACCCGACCGATGGGGCTCTGGTCGTTGCTTAAATAGCGGTAGGCGGTTGCGCCGAGCGTCACGATGATACGGGGACGGATCAATTCGATCTGTTTCAGCAGATAAGGACGACAGGTCAACGCTTCACTGGGAGTGGGGACACGATTGCCGGGAGGACGGCATTTGACGATGTTGGCGATGTAGACTTTTGATCGGGGAAGATAGAGGACGTTTTCGATCATTTTGGTCAAGAGTTCTCCCGCGCGTCCGACAAAAGGGCGACCCGTGCTGTCTTCTGTAGCGCCGGGGCCCTCGCCCACGAACATCAGCTCGGCAT
>JALWNT010000098.1 GCA_027080995.1 Campylobacteraceae bacterium
ACGACCGCGCCGGCACGGCGCAGCTTGTCGATTTCGGCCGGTTTGCGTAGAGGGATGGCCATCAGAGACCTACGTTGCCCAGGGTTTCGTACTGCGCCATGGTCCGCTGCGCTTCGATCTTACGCATCGTATCCAGGGCGACCTGCACGACGATCAGCACCGCGGTCCCTCCGAAGTAGAAAGAGGCCCCCATCGTATTGATGAGGATAAAGGGCAGCGTCGAGATGACCGCCAAATAGAGCGAACCCCATACCGTCAGTTTGCTGGCGACGTCGTTGAGGAAAGCCGCCGTCTGCTCTCCGGGACGTACGCCGGGGATGAAGCCGCCTTGGCGTTTGAGGTTGTCGGCAATGTCCTTGGCGTTAAAGGCGATCGACGCGTAGAAGAACGCGAAGAAGATCACCAGAACAAACATGACCGCATTGTAAACCAACCCTCCGGGATGAAGGATGTCCGCCACGACAGTAACCCACTTGTTGGTGCTCGCCTGTAGCAGCGTCAACGGGAACATCAGCACGGCGCTGGCGAAGATCGGGGGGATGACTCCCGAGAGGTTGACCCGTACCGGAATGTAGTTCATCACCCGCTTATGCTGATTTTGCATAATGGTCTTGCGCGAATAACTGATCGGAATCCGCCGTTCGCCAAGCTCCACGTAGATAATGATAAGAATCGTCGCGATCATAATCACCAAAATCGCCAGGACGACGAGGAAGTTCATCGTTCCGGAGTTGACGGCGGCGATGGTGTTGCTGATCGCCGCGGGGATACCCGAAACGATTCCGGCGAAGATGATCAGCGAAATACCGTTGCCGACACCTTTTTGGGTGATCTGTTCGCCGAACCACATCAGCAGCATCGTACCCGTCATCATCGAAAAGACGGCGAGGACGACGAATTCGGTGGGGTCGATCATGACAGCACTCTGTCCGCCGGCTCCCTTCATCGCCTGAAGTCCCATAGAGACACCGATCGCCTGAATCACGGTGATAAAGATCGTACCGTAACGGATGATCTGCATATATTTTTGCATCCCGTCACGCTCTTTCTTCATCTGCCCGAGTGCCGGAAAGGTAGCGGCAAGCAGTTCCATAACGATGGCGGCGGTGATGTAAGGCATGATTCCGAGGGAGATGATGGACATACGGCGGATGGCGTTGCCGCTGAACATATTGGCGAGGCCCAGGGCGTTGTTGGCGTTTTGATCGAAGAAGTGCTTGATCACTTCCAGATCAACCCCGGGGATCGGGATGTATGCTAAAACTCTGTAAGCAAAAAGAAATCCGAGCGTAATCAGGATCTTCTGAGTCAAAGCATTTCCCATGATTACTTCCTGCTGGTGGTTACAGCATCATCCTTGATCTTGGCGGCGAGCTCTTTGGCTCCCGTACCGATAAGTTTAACGCGTGTGACGTTTTTGCCCAGCTTGTGGACGCCGCGAATCGTCTCGAGGGTGATCTCCTCGAGTTCGGCGACCGCTTTGATCCGATCGACGTTGATGACGTAAGGCTTTTCGACCCGCGAAACGAAGCCGACTTTGGGCAGGCGCTTGTAGAGAGGCTGCTGCCCACCCTCGAATCCACGCTTGCGGCTGTAACCGGTCCGGGACTTTTGGCCCTTCTGGCCGCGGCCCGCGGTTTTACCGGTCCCGGATCCCTGTCCGCGGCCGATGCGCTTTTTGCTGTGTGTCGAGCCGGGTGCCGGCTGAAGATTGTGCAAACCCATGACTGCTCCTTAACCTTTGATTCTGGTGAGCGCTTCGACGGTGCAGCGTACCAGGTTGTTGGGATTGTTGGATCCGATGGACTTGGCGATGACGTCCTTGATCCCGGCCAATTCGATGACGGGGCGGGCCGCACCTCCGGCGATGGCACCGGTACCCTCGCTCGCCGGGCGCAGAACGATCCGGCTGGCGTTATACTTGTGCTCGATGTCGTGGGCGATCGTGGTGCCTTTGATCCCCTTGAGGGTGACCAGGTTTTTGAAAGCGTCGTCGACGGCTTTCTTGATCGCGTCGGGTACTTCCTTGGCTTTGCCGTAGCCGTAGCCGACGGTTCCGTTGCGGTTACCCACGACGACCAGCGCCGTGAAGCGGAAACGGCGTCCACCCTTGACGACCTTGGTCACACGGCCGATGTTGACGATGACTTCTTCGAAATCTTCTCGATTGATGTTTTCCATTCAGCGTTCCTTAAAACTTGATTCCGGCTTCCCGGAGAGCGTCGGCGAAGGACGCGACTACGCCGTGGTAGAGATAGCCGTTGCGATCGAAAACGATCGTCTCGATTCCCGCGCTTTTGAGTTTCTCGGCCATGTCCGCAGCGACTTTGGCGGCATCTTCGCGGGTCGCTTTGAGACCGAGTTTGCGTCCGTCGGCGTACGCCAGCGTATGGCCGCGCTCGTCGTCGATCGCCTGAGCGTAGAAGTGTTTGTTGGAGCGGAAGACCGTCACACGGGGCAGCTCGGCGGTTCCGTGGATTTTGCCACGGACACGGCGTTTGCGCTGCGTATACATTCTGTTCTTTTTCTTCTGGATACTTTTCAACATACTCGCGCTCCTTACTTACCTGCCGCTTTACCGGCTTTTCTGATGATCACTTCGTCGGTGTACTTGACACCCTTGCCTTTGTAGGGCTCGGGCGGACGGAAGCCGCGGATCTCCGCCGCGACCTGGCCGACCTGCTGCTTGTCGGTTCCGCTGACGGTGATGATGTTCTTCTCCACCTTGATCTCGATCCCTTCGGGAATCTCGAAATTGATGGGGTGGGAGTAGCCGAGCTGAAGCTCGAGCGTTTTCCCGTTGACGTTGGCGCGGTAACCGACCCCGTTGATCTCCAGCGACTTCTTGAAGCCCTGGTCGAGGCCGATGACGATGTTGTTGAAGAGCGAACGATAGGTCCCCCAGAAAGCCGACGACTCTTTGCTGTCGTCCTTACGGGTGAAGATCACTTCGTTGTCTTTGACTTCCATATTGACGCGGCCATGGGTCTCCAGGCGCTTCTCCAGGTTGCCTTTTTTGGCGACCAGCTCGGTTCCTTCGACTTTGACCTCGATCCCGGAGGGAACGGTGACGGGTACTTTTCCTACACGTGACATATTCTCTCCCTCCTTACCAGATGCTGCAGACGACTTCGCCGCCGCGGCCCTGCTTGTAGGCTTCGTCGTTGGGAAGCACACCGGCGCTCGTGGAGACGATCAGGGTGCCGTATCCGTTCTTGAAGCGCTTGATCTCCTCTTTGCCCTTGTAGATGCGGCGGCCGGGCTTGGAGATCTTTTTGATCTCGTTGATGACGCTGCGGCCGTCGTCGTCGTACTTGAGCACTACTTTGATGGATTTTTTGTTGCCATCTTCCTCTACCGAATAACTCTCCAGATAACCCTTGTCTACAAGAATAGAAACGATGGCCTCGATCATTTTCGAGTGGAGAAGTTCGGTCGTCTCCAGCCGGCGCTGAGCGGCGTTTCGTATTCGAGTAAGAGAGTCTGCAATGTTGTCTGTCATCATCTTTTACTCCTTGATTACCAGCTTGCTTTGCGCATGCCGGGGATTTGGCCTTCAGAGGCCATCTTTCTCAGACAAATCCGGCAAATCCCGAAATCTCTGTAGACAGAGTGGGGACGGCCGCAGATGTTACAGCGGGTGTAGGCTTGAACAGCGAACTTGGGCTTACGCTTCTGCTTCGCGATCATCGACTTTTTTGCCATTACTTTCTTCCTTTCGCAAACGGCATGCCCAGCTTCTCCAGCAGGACGAATGCCTCTTTGTCGTCGTCGGTGCTGGTGACGATGGTGATGTTCATTCCGTGTGTCTTCATAATTTGATCGTAGACGACTTCGGGGAACATCAGCTGCTCGTCGAGACCGAAGTTGTAGTTACCGCGCCCGTCGAAGCCCTTGCGGGGAACACCCCGGAAGTCCTTCACCCTCGGAAGGGCGATGGAGATCAGCTTGTCGAGGAAGTTGTACATATTCTCACCACGCAGCGTGACTTTGATCCCGCTGGGAGCTCCTTCGCGGGCTTTGAAGCCGGCGACGGATTTCTTGGCGAGGGTGATGACCGCGTGCTGCCCGGCGATCAGGCTGATGGTATCGGCCATGTTCTGGATCAGCTTGCTGTCTTTGCCCTCTTCTCCGGCACCGACGCTGATGACGATCTTTTCGAGTTTGGGGGTCTGCATGACATTCTTGATCCCGAGCTCTTCACGAAGCGCGGGAACGATGGATGCGTATTTCTCTTTCATTCGGCTCATATCAGCCCTCCACTTTCTTGACGTTGGAGATGTGGATGGGCATCTCTTTGTTGATGAAGCCACCCTCTTTGTTCTCTTCGCTGGGCTTGACTGCCTTGCGGGCGACCTTGCATCCGGCGACGATGACGGCATCTTTCGCCGTCAGGACCCGCAGGACCTCTCCGGTCTTGCCTTTGTCGTCTCCGGCGATGATCTCGACTTGATCGCCCTTCTTGATCTTGAATTTCTTTGCCATTACCATACCTCCGGTGCGAGCGATACGATTTTCATGAAGCCCGCGTAGCGTGTTTCACGGCTGACGGGTCCGAAGATCCGGGTCCCGATGGGCTCTTTCTTGTCGTCGATGATGACCGCGGCGTTGTCGTCGAAGCGGATCAAAGAGCCGTTCTCGCGCTGGATCTCTTTTTTGGTCCGCACAACCACGGCCTTGACGACCTTACCTTTTTTGACCTTTCCGTTGGGGAGCGCTTTTTTGACCGACGCCACGATCACGTCTCCCACGCTGGCGTAGCGGCGCTTGGAGCCGCCCAGGACTTTGATGCACATGATCTCTTTGGCGCCGCTGTTGTCGGCGACGTTCAGACGTGTAAAACTCTGGATCATCAGCCCTCTCCTCTCTCAACGATCTCGAGAAGACGGAACGCCTTGTTCTTGGAGAGAGGTCGGCACTCGATGGCGCTGACGGTATCTCCGACGTTGGCTTCGTTCTTCTCGTCGTGAATGATGTATTTCTTGAAACGTTTGACGGTCTTGTGGTAGCGGGGATGGAGGACTTTGCGCTCTACGAGCACGGTCGCGCTCTTGTCGCCCGCTTTTTTGATGACCGTTCCTGATATGACTCTTTTCGGCATGCTACACCCCTTACTTCGTTCTTGCAGCACTCAGGGCTGTCTTGATTCTGGCGACGTCTTTTTTGGCCGCTTTCAGCTCGCTGGTATTGGTCAGCTGCATTGTCTTGAGTTTGGCCCGGAGGGTGAAGACCTCCAGTTTTTTCTCTTTGAGCATCGCTTCGAGTTCGTCGATGCTTTTGTCCTGAAGATCAGTATATTTCATTGCTCTCTTCCCTTGAAATGATTTTCGTCTTGAAAGGAAGCTTGTGGCATGCCAACGTCAGCGCTTCGCGCGCCAGACTTTCGGGAACACCCGCCATCTCGAAGATGATCCGGCCGGGCTTGATGTTCATGACCCACTTCTCCACGGCTCCTTTACCTTTACCCATCCGTGTTTCGAGGGGCTTCTTGGTCAGAGGCTTGTCGGGGAAGACACGGATCCAAGTCTTTCCGGTACGGCTGACCCGGCGGGTCATCGCGATACGTGCGGATTCGATCTGACGGGAGTCGATCCGGCCCGCTTCCACTGCTTTGATGGCGAATTCGCCAAACTCGATGCGGTTGCCGCGGAAGGATTTACCGCGATTGCGGCCCTTCTGCTGCTTTCTCCATTTGGTTCGTTTGGGCATCAACATGATTATTCACCTCTTCTTCTGGGTTTGCGGCTCTTGCGCTCTTCCTTCGGCTCGGGCTGGATTCCCTTTTGAAGGACTTCGCCTTTGAAGATCCAGACTTTGATCCCGATGTTTCCGTAGGTGGTCAGCGCTTCGGCGAACCCGTAGTCGATCTTGGCCCGTAGGGTATGCAGAGGCACGCGCCCCTCCAGGTACCACTCTGTCCGCGCCATTTCGGCACCGCCGAGACGACCGGCAACCTGAACCTTGATCCCTTTGGCACCCGATTTGAGTGCTCCCTGGATCGCTTTTTTCATCGCGCGGCGGAAGGCGACGCGGCGCTCCAGCTGGGTAGCAATGTTTTCAGCGGCCAGCTGTGCGGAGGCCTGGGGACGCTTCTCTTCTTTGATGTTGATCGCGACCTCTTTGCCCAGCATCTTCTGCAGATTGGCTTTGAGTTTCTCGATGTCCGCACCGCGTTTTCCGATGATGATTCCGGGGCGGGCGGTGACGATGGTGATGCGGATCTTCTTGACGGTCCGCTCGATGATGATGTTGCTCACTCCGGCGTAGAAGAGCTCCTTTTTCAGGAACTTCCGGATTTTGTAGTCCTCGGCGACGAAACCGGGAGCGCGGTCCTTGGCGGGATACCAGCGGGATTCCCAGTTACGGTTGATTCCCAGTCTCAGACCGATAGGATTGACTTTCTGACCCATGGTTACGCATCCTTTCCGTTATCGTTGTTCTCGCTCGCTTCGGCGGCGATTTTGGCAGCGGTTTTGGCAGCTTTTTGACTCTTGGCCTCTTCCGCGGCGGCTTCGGCCACTTCGACGACGATGTGCGAAGTGGGCTTGAGGATGCGGGTCGCGGTACCGCGGGCCCGGGGGCGCCAGCGCTTCATGACCGACGCTTTGTCGACGCGGCAGGAGGTGATGACGACCTCTTCGGGCTCGTAGTCACCGTTGGCGACGGCGGAGGCGATCACTTTGGAGATGATACCGGCGGCTTTGTTGGGCATGAACTCCAGGGCAGCGATCGCCTGCTCGGCGTTCATTCCCTGGACTTCGCGGGCGACCAGTCTCGCTTTAGTGGGGGAGACTCTGACGTATTTGAGTACTGCTCTGCTCATGATCAACCTACCTTCTTCTGGACACTACCCTTGTGTCCTTTGAATGTACGGGTGGGAGCGAACTCTCCCAGTTTGTAGCCGACATGGTTCTCCGTGATGTAGACGGGAACGAACTGGCGGCCGTTGTGGACGTTGATGGTCAGGCCGATCATCTCGGGGAAGATGACCGAACGGCGAGACCATGTCTTGATGGGCTTGGTGGAGCCCTCTTCTTTTGCTTTGAGAACCTTCTTCATCAGATGATCGTCGATGAAGGGGCCTTTTTTCAGTGAACGTGCCATACTTATCCCTTACTTTTTCTTCTTGCGTGAGATGATCAGCTTGTCGCTGGCCTTCTTCCGGCGGGTCTTGTAACCCTTGGTGGGCATACCCCAGGGGGAGACGGGATGACGGCCGGAGTTGGTCTTGCCTTCACCACCTCCGTGGGGGTGGTCGATGGGGTTCATCGCCGAACCGCGGGTCTGCGGGCGGATACCGCGGTGGCGGTTCCGTCCGGCTTTTCCGATGACCATGTTGGCGAAGTCTTCGTTGCCGATGGTTCCGACGGTCGCCATGCACTCTCCGAGGATGTAGCGCATCTCACCGGAGGGCAGACGCAAAGAGACGTACTTGCCGTCGCGGCCCATGATCTGCGCGTAACCGCCGGCGCTGCGGGCGATCTTGCCGCCCTGGCCGGGGTTCATCTCGATGTTGTGCACCAGGGTACCGACGGGGATGTTGCGCAGCTTCATCGCGTTGCCGGGTTTGATATCCAAGCCCGCTTCGGCGGCCATGATCACATCGCCGACCTTCACGCCCTTGGGCTGGAGGATGTAGCGCTTCTCCCCGTCGACGTAATTGACGAGGCAGATGCGGCAGTTGCGGTACGGATCATACTCGACGGTCGCGATGCGCCCTTCGACTCCGTACTTGTTGCGCTTGAAGTCGATGATGCGGTAGAGCTTCTTGGCGCCCGCTTCTTTGTGGCGGGAGGTGATCCGGCCGTTGTTGTTGCGGCCCGCTTTGCGGGGCAGCTTTTTCAGCAGAGAGCGGACACTCGCTTTTGCGGTGATGTCGCTGCTGTCCAGGACCGTCATAAACCGACGGGAAGGTGTGGTGGGTTTGAATGTTTTGATTGCCATATCCGACTCCCCTTATACCGCTAGGCTTTCGATCTTGGCGTCTTCGGGAAGCTTGACGTAGAACTTCTTGCTGTCGGCGCGCTTGCCCTCGACACCCTTGAAGCGTTTGACTTTTCCGTTGACGCGCATCGAATTGACTTTCAGAGGCTTGATGCCGAAGTACTCTCTGAAGACCTCTTTGAGACCGTTTTTGGTCATCCGGGGAGTGGTCTGAACGACGATCACACCCTCCTCCTGCAGACCCAGGGTCTTCTCCGTATATATAATCGCTTTGATATCAGTAATGTCTGCCATGGATTAACCCTCTTTCGTCAATTTGTCCCAGACGGCTTTTTCGATCACGATGGCGTGATAAGCCGCGGCCAGGTATCCGTTGAGTTCGTTCTCTTCGATCAGATAACTGCTCTGCAGGTTGCGGAAAGCCAGGAAAGTCTTGTCGTCGATCATCTCTTTGACGACCAGCAGATCCCGCTGAGCGAAACCGTCGACGAAGGCTTTGGCGTCCTTGGTCTTGCCCGACTCGATCGCAACGCTATCGACGACGAAGAGTTTGCCGTTGGCCGCTTTGTCCGCCAGGGCGTGCATCAGCGCCAAACGCTTCTGCTTTTTGTTGACCTTCTGGGTGTAGTTGCGATCGGTCGTGGGACCGAAAACCACACCGCCGCCCCGGAAATGGGGTGCACGGATGGAGCCCTGACGAGCCCGTCCGCCGCCTTTTTGGGCGAAGGGTTTCTTGCCGCCGCCGCTGACGGCGGAACGGTTCTTGGTCTGGGCCGTATTGGCGCGCAGGTTGGCCGCGTAGGCTTTGCAGTAGAGATAGAGGTTATGGGGATGCACCTCCAGGAAAGCCTGGGGGAGATCCTCGGTTTTGATGACGGTTGCGTTACTCATTTGACGATCCTTACCACTCCGCGAGCGCCCTTGTGACCGGGAACGGCCCCTTTGAGCACCAGAATGCCGTTTTCGGCATCGTAGGAGATCACTTCGTTTTTGACAGTTGTCTTTTTGTTGCCGTAGTGACCGGGCATCTTCTGTCCGGGCTGGACGCGGCCGGGCCACTCACACATACCGATCGAACCGGGAGCGCGGTGGAAGCGGCTACCGTGAGCGCCAGGACCTCCGGCGAAGTTGTGACGCTTCATAACCCCGCTGAATCCGCGGCCCTTGCTGTTGAAGGAGGCCTTGACCACACTGGCGTTGGCCAGGGGCTCGGTGCTCAGATCGCCGGGTTCGGTGCCCTCGGCAACCTCCAGCGTCATAAATTTGTTGAACTCTTTGCTGACGCTGTACTTCTTTTGCTGGCCCTCGATCGCTTTGTTGATCTTTTTGCTGCCGGGGTAGGCGACCAGGGCTTTGCCGTCTTCGCGGACTTCACACACCTTGGCTTCGACCACCTTCAGCAGGGTGACGGGAACGCTGGGGACGTCAATGGTTCGGCTCATGCCGATCTTTTCTACGATGTATTCCATTCCCTACTCCTTACTTGTCCATCGACCGGATTTCGACTTCCACTTCGGGAGCCAGATCCAGCTTCATCAGTGAATCGATCGTCTCGCTGGTGGCGGAGACGATATCGATCATCCGCGCATGCACCCGGATTTCAAACTGCTCACGGCTGTCCTTGTTGATGTGAGGAGAGCGCAGCACGGTGTAGCGCTTGATCTTCGTGGGCATCGGAATGGGCCCGCGAAGCTCGGCGCCGGTGCGGCGGACGGCGTCCACGATGGAGGCCACAGAACGGTCGAGCACCCGGTGATCGTAAGCTTTAAGCTTCAATCGAATTTTTTCCATTTTTTTCCTTGTCTAAAGAACTCGTCGGCAGACCCGACATAAATTTGGGAACGAGATTATACAGAAAAGGGGCTATTTTCCCCTTGAGTTTCAGAGCAAAAAGAGTATGATTTGGAAAATTATTTCCTTCTAAAAAGGAAAAGTATGGAGATTCTCGAATATTTTCAGACCTTGAAACCTCGCCCCAGGTTTTTTCATCCCCGTAAACTCGTTCTACCCGAGGTAGGTTCGTTCACGCTTCACGGCGCCAGAGGAACGGGGAAAACCGCCTTGCTCCTGGAGTATCTTCACAGCCTGGATGACGCAGAGTGGCTCTACCTCGATGCCCAGGATCCCGCCTTCGCCCTCGAAGACATCGATACGGATCTTCTGGAGGATTTCCTCAGAGAGGAATCCATCGAAACTCTGGCCATCGATCACTGGTACCCCGGTTTTCTAGAGCGCCTACCCCGCTGCGATCGTCTGATTCTTGTCGGCCGAGAGGCACCCGCTACGGAGCTCTCACTTCCTGCCTATGAACTCTTCCCCCTCGACTACGAGGAGTTTCTCGGTTTCGACCGCAGCCACTCTCCCACCCTCGCTTTCAACCGCTTCCTCAGACTCGGCACCCTCCCCGCGATGGCTCTGAGCGAACCCGAAGCGGCGCC
>JALWNT010000099.1 GCA_027080995.1 Campylobacteraceae bacterium
GTAGAACTCTACGAGATTGCGCTCGTAGAGATCGGAGGTGATTTCGATGAAGGAGGCGATGGCGACCACCTTGAAGAGGAAATCGTTGGGGGCGATTCTCTCTTTGTCGATGGCGTCGTACTCTATTCTCCGGTAATCCCATTTCGGCATGGCTTCCCTTTCTTACTTACTGTTAAATATGAAATTATAACCGAATCCCCGGAGGATCATAGTGACTTGGGTCGCATCGTTTCAACTTTCGAGATTATCGATCTCCAGCAGTTTCGCGTCGAGTTCGGCGGTGAGTTTTTCGAAGAGTTCGCGGCTGATGGAGCCCTTCTGATAGGCTTCGAGGAGACGGGATTTCTGGAGATTGATGAGGTGGCGCTGGACCCGGAGCTTCTCTTCGGAGGTGAGGGTCTCCTTTTGGGGTTTGTTCTGCTGGATCGCCGCTTCGGCCTGCTTCTTGAGATCCTGATACTCCTGCGCCACCTCTTCGAGGGTCTCTTTGGAGGCGATGTGGTGCTTCTGGAGGTAGTCGATCTCATCCAGGACACTCTGGGCCAGCATCGCCTGGACGCGGGAGCTTTCGTAGGCCTGCAGCTCCCGCTTCTTGCCCAGGACCCCCAGCCAGGTCGCCAGAGGGGCGATACTGAGCCCTTGGATGAAGATCGAGAGCAGCACGACGCCGAAGACCATCGTCACGACCACATCCTTGTACGGAAGCGAGTCGGGGATGGAGAGGGCCAAGACCATCGACAGCGCGCCCCGCAGACCGCCCCAGGACATAATCACAGCCCAGCTGAAAGGAAAGCGGTATCTGCTCGGGTAGAGGCTCCCCCAGACTGTGCTGACGACGAGGAATCGGGCCAAGAGCATCGCGAGGTAAGCCGTGAGGATCAGGACCCACAGATCCAGCAGCATCGAGAGTTTGACCGCGAAGCCCATCAGGAGGAAGATCAGGGAGTTGAGCGCGAAGGCCATGAATTCCCAAAACTCCTCGACGCTGAGGCGCACCGAGGGGTAGATGGTCCGGGAGAGGATGCGGTTTTGGAGGATCAGGCCCGTAGCGACGGTGGAGATCACCCCCGAGAGCCTCAGTTGGTCGGCGACGAGGAAGGAGCCGTAGGCAGCGATGACGCTCATCGAGATGACGACCATGGCGTCGTCGAGATCCTCGATCATCCAGGAGACCGCCAGGCCGATGAGCAAGCCGACGAGGGCGCCCAGGCCCGCGACCTTGAAAAACTCCAGGGTGATCTCCCCGGCGGTGCTGACTTCGTGGTTGATGAAGCTCAGCACGATGGCGAAGATCACGATGCCGGTGCCGTCGTTGAGGAGGCTTTCGCTCTCGATGAGCAGGCGCAGGCGCTTGGGGGCGCCCAGCTGCTTGAAGATCGCCACCACTGCCACCGGGTCGGTGGCCGCCACAGCCGCACCGAAGAGCAGGGCGACAGGCCAGGTGACCGCGGGGATGTGGGAGGAGATCTCCCCGGCGTAGACCAGGACCCAGGCGCTGATGAGTGTCGAGAGGATCACCCCCGGGATCACGAGGGCGCTGATCCCCCAGATGTCCCGCCACATCGCCCGGCTGTCCAGATGCACCGCCGCCTCGAAGACCAGGCCCGGGAGGAAAAAGGCGAAGAGGACCTCCTGCGTCAGCTTCGGAGGATGGAGCAGGCCGATATTGCCCAGCACCAGCCCGATCGCCACGAGCGCGACGGTATAGGGGAGATGAATTTTGCGTACGGCGATCGCCGCCAATGAAGCGATAAGAAATAAAATCAATATGGCGATTTCGTACGGCAAAATAACCTCTTTAATTTCTTTATCTTAAATTATTTTAGCATATCCTTACCCATCGAATCCGAGCCAACCGAGCATCGGTATATCTGATATACTCTTTAAATACGATTTTGAGTTCATTGAACTCAAAATCGTATTTGAGAGCACTTATTCAAGCTTTTTGGGGTGTGATTGCAGAGGGTCTTTAGTGCCTTCATCAAAGCACCGACATCGGCGATCGCCTCCGCGTGATCGCTAAAGCCCCAATCCACAAGCAGAAAGTCGATGCCCGCGGCCTGGGCGGCCAGGCGGTCGCGCTCACCGTCGCCGACGAAGAGCGCCTCCTCCGGGCGCAGGTGCAAACTCCGTAAGATTTCCAGCAGCATATCGGGCGCGGGCTTGCCCCGGCCCACATCGTCGTAGCTGACCACCGCATCGAAAAAGTGCCCGATTCCCAGATGCTTTAGCGATTCGAGGGTCGAGCGGCGGTAGGCATTGGTCGCGACGGCGAGGAGGCAGCCTCGGGATTTGAGCCACTGCAGCAGCTCCCGGATCCCGTCGTAGAGGCGGATCTGCTGCGTATGGTGGCGGCTGAAATACTCCGAAAACCACGTTTCGTGAA
>JALWNT010000100.1 GCA_027080995.1 Campylobacteraceae bacterium
GGACCTCCAGAGCGGCCCGCTTGAGCAGATCGACCATATGGTCATTGTTCTTGAGCTCCGGCGGTCCGAATTCGTAATCGAAATGGTACTTGGCGTCCATCGCTTTGCAGATCCCGGCAATCGTCGTTTCCATCATTTCAGGAATCTTCTCCCGGACCGAAGCGTTGACGGTCCGCACCGTCCCACCGACACTGACAAAATCGCAAATGACGTTGGGGGCTTTGCCCCCTTCGATCTTGCCCATGGAGATCACCGCGGGATGGAGGGGGTCGATGCGGCGGCTGACGATATGGTTGAGCGAATCGATGACCATCGCCGTCACAAGAATGGCGTCGATCCCTTCGTGCGGGCGAGCACCGTGGGCGGTCTTGCCGTAGATGTCGAAACGGAAAGTATCCGACGCCGCCATCATCACACCGTATTTGTAGCCGATCTGGCCGGTGCGAAGATAGGGATAGACGTGCAGACCGAAGATGGCCGAGACCCCCTCCAGAGCTCCGGATTCGATCATTTGGCTGCTGCCGCCTTCGAGCACCTCTTCGGAGGGTTGGAAGATAATCCGCACGTTGCCCGGGAGCTTCTCTTTGAGTCGGTTGAGCACCAAGGCGCAGCCCAGAGCCGTCGCCGTGTGCGCGTCATGACCGCAGGCGTGCATGATCCCCTCTTTTTTCGAGGCGTAGGGCTTGGCGCTGTTTTCCGGCATCGGCAGAGCATCCATATCCCCGCGAATCGCAACGGTCGGCAAAGCGGGGTCTTTGACGATGTCGGCGATGACACCGTAGTGCTCTTCGAAGGTCCGAAAAGGGATCCCCTCCGCTTCGAGGATCGAACGGATCAGAAGCCGGGTCTCCTCTTCGTGACCGGAGAGTTCGGGATTTTGATGGATATCGTGGCGGATGTTGACGATTCGATCGAAGATTTGATCGACCTCTTTTTGAATCGCTTCCGAGAGTTTCATGATGGTCTCCTTTTTCGGGGATGCGCGGGCAACCAAAGGAGGAAGCGACGGTGTGCCGTTTCCTCTTCGGTCCACGGCTCACTCTTCCATCATAGCACAAAATCACGACAAAATAGGACTTAAGGGCACCTCTAATAATAAGTCATACTCACAATGGGTTTTGGAGATGTGAGATTTTGCTTGAGGCTTCCAAGGCGTAGCCAAAGGCGAAGGGAGCATCGAGTGAAAGATCGCCTCTCCAAAGCCCACCCTGCGGGCATCACCAGTTTTCGCCCATGCTGTGTTATCGCTTCTTGACGTAGCTACGGCTATGCCTGCGAAGCGATGCCTTGCCTGGACAAAAACAGGAGATGTTGTGGGCATGACCTATTATTCGATGTGCCCTTTGGCTATACTCCGTCCCATGAAGATACTCATAGAATTACCCAGTTGGCTGGGGGATGCCGTCATGGCTACTCCCGCCCTCGAAAACCTTTTCAATCGCTGGCCGAAAGCGGAGATCACCGTCACCGGATCGGCACTCGCAGTCGAAGCGCTCCGGGCCCACCCCAGGATCACACGCTGCATCACCGATCGAACCAAAGAGGGAGGCTGGCGTCCCCTGCGGGTCTATCGGCTGGCCCGGGAATTGGGACCGCACGATTTGGCGATCAGCTTCCGCAGTCATCTTTATTCCCGTCTTCTTCTCGCGTGGACCGGGAGTGCAAAACGCTTTCTCTACCGAAGAATCGACTCTGCCGCGTCGGCGGGGGAGAGCCCCCATCAAGTCCGACGCTACGTCGAATTCGTCAACGCACTCAGCGGCTCCGACGATCCCGCCGGACCGCTACGTCTCGACTGGCCTGCACATAAGTACGAACGTCCCACTCTGGGGATCAATCCCGGAGCCAGCTACGGCAGCGCGAAGCGCTGGTATCCCGAAAAGTTCGCCGAGCTGGGGGCCAAGCTGGCTTCACGCTTCGATCTCGTAATTTTCGGCGGCCCCGGGGAGATTGAAATCGCTGCGGATATCGAAAAGGCGCTTCGTCGAAAGGGTGTGGAGAATCTAAACAATCTGGCGGGACGTACCCGCATCCCCGAGCTCTGCAGCGCGATCGGAGGACTGGACATCTTCGTCACCGGAGACAGCGGACCGATGCACATCGCCGCCGCCTATCGCATCCCGACCGTCGCGATCTTCGGTCCGACCAAATGGTGGGAGACCTCCCAATGGAAAAATCCCTATGGACGCATCGTTCGGCATGATCTGGACTGCGCTCCGTGCATGAAGCGAAACTGTCCGCTCAAACATCACGAATGCATGCGGGGAATAGGAAGCGAAGAGGTTTTGGCTACGATAGAAGAGCTGCTGCAGAGCAAAGAATTTGATTCATAAAGCACACTACAAAAGGTCTTCCACAGGCCTCAAAGAG
>JALWNT010000101.1 GCA_027080995.1 Campylobacteraceae bacterium
GGGCGGAGCCCGGCATTGACGGCGTCGCAGTAGAATCCCCGGACGTTGGCCAGGCCGTTTTTGAGGGAATAGAGGGTGAACATCGGTTGCTCCTCGGTGTAGGATGAGCGTATTATCGCTAAATTTGCATTAGCGACACGTCATCTGTATACCTCAATTCACCCCGGCAAATTTTTCGCTACACAAATGAATCACTCTCCCTCCTTTACACAATCCGATATGAATAAGATGAAACTATCAGTTTTCTACGACCGACCCCTTTTCTCTCATGACTGAATTATGGAAGAATCAGCGCACTCATGTAGCCGACGACACGCTGGGTGTCTCCGCTGGCGTCAGCGCTGGTGCGGTAGTCGAGCAGCTGCGTCTTCCAGCCGTGCTCTTTGGCCGCGGCGATGATCGCCTTGATCCCAATGATCCCGCAGGCTTCGCACCCTTTGTCGAGGAGTCCGATGTCCTCCTCCGCGACGCCGGCGAGACAGATGTTGTCGAGCTGCCGTGCCTGCTCCAGGGTGTAGAAGTGGCTCAGGTCAGAGCTGATGACCACCGCATTGTCAGGATCGGCCAGCACGGCGTCGATGATTGGTACCAGGGCCGTGTAGTCCACCTTGCCGTAGATCAGCTCCACCACCTTCGCTTCGGGCTCGTAGTGCCGGATGAAGGGGATCTGGGTCTCCGTGCTGTGCTCTTTGTTGTGGGCTTCGGGGACGAAGGTCAGACCGAACTTCGCGGCCAACTCTTCGGCGTAGGCCCGGTCGATCGGCACATCGCCGCAGGGGCTCTCGTAGCGATCCATCAAGCTTGCGCTGACCCCTTCGAAATAGACGTGATGACTGGGGCCGATCACGACCACCCGTTTGGGGCGGGAATTGCCCAGGATCCTATGCGCGATGTTGGCCGTAAAGCCGCTGTAGATGTAGCCCGCGTGCGGGACGATGATCGCCCGGGGCTTCTCCTCCAGGATACTTTTGTCCTTCAACGCTTCGTCAAGGATACCGTTCCAATGATCGATCATCTTCTCGATCTCGTTGCATGTCGCGGGGTAAAAAGCTCCCCGGTTTCCTGCGATTCTTGTACTCATTTTCTGCTCCTTTTTCTTATCTTTATTATCGTTTTTTGAGGCATGAAGAAATAAGGGGATACTCATCATAAAACAACTGATCCCTCTTATGAAATCTCTTCGATTCATTCTCCATTCTCCATTCTCAATCCTCCATCCCTGAGAAGCCTGCTTCTCAGGCCCAAACCCCTTCGATCGCCCGATGACAGGCGGGGCAGTGGCCGTTTTCGAGGATGTTTTTGGTCACGTGATACCCCCGCCGGACGATCAGCTCCAGGCCGCAGCCGGGGCAGTGGGTGATGCCGTCGGTGGGGACGTTGCCCATATAGATGTAGGCCAGGCCCGCTTCTCGGCCGATCCGCTCCGCCCGCCGGAGTGTCTCCAGGGGGGTGGGGAGCTTGTCGTTGACCTTGTAGTCGGGATGAAAGGCGCTGATATGCCAGGGGGTGTAGGGGTCGAGCTCCCTGGCGATAAACTCGGCGATCTTGGTCAGCTCCTCGTCGCTGTCGTTATCCCCCGGGACGATCAGCGTCGTACACTCGACCCAGAATCCCCCTGCTTTGAGGCGCTTGAGTGTATCAAGAACCCCCTCCAGGGATCCTTTGAGGGTCTTCTTGTAATATTCGGGGTTGAAACCCTTGATGTCGATGTTGAAGCCGTCGATGACCCCCTTCATATCCTCGATCACTTCGGGGGTTTCCAGGCCGTTGCTGACAAAGACGTTTTTGATCCCGTGTTCTTTGGCCAGGAGCGCCACATCCCGGGCAAAGGGGTAGAAGATCGTCGGCTCGTTGTAGGTGTAGGCGATGGATTTGCACCCTTTTTCGATCGCCAGGGCCACGATCTGCTCGGGGGTGACATCGTAGCTGCCGCTGAGATCCTTGGTCTGGGAGATTTGCCAGTTCTGGCAGAAGGGGCACTGGAAGTTGCACCCCACCGTTCCCAAAGACAAGGCGAAGCTCGCCGGCAGGAAATGGTACAGCGGCTTCTTCTCGATGGGATCGATGTTCAGCGCCGAGACCTTGCCGTAAACCAGGGTCTTGAGCCGGCCTCCTTCGTTTTTGTTGACGCCGCAGATGCCGACTTGCCCCTCTTTGAGCTTGCAGTAGTGGCGGCAGAGCTCACAGACGATCCGATCGCCCTCTTTGCGATAAAAGTCCGAATATCCCCGCTCTTCGAGGGGGGTGACGGTTTTCTTAGTCATTGGGTTCCTCCTTGATCTTTTCGGCCTGGTAGGTGTAGATCACCGGGTGCATCTGCAGGCAGTTGGGGACCAGTCCCGCCTTTTGGCAGAGGGTGGCGAAAAAGCTGTCGAAATCGGGCAGCTGCTCCCAGACACTGGGCAGATAGGTCGCCTGATAGTTCCCCAGACGCAGGACTACCCCGTCGATGCCGGGGCGGATCTTGCGCCGTAGATCCTCTACGTCGGTGTAAGGCAGCTCCTTCGGCGGGCTCAGCAGCGAAATTTCGATCTCCAGTTTGTCGAATTCATCGGGTCGTACCGGACGAAAGCGCGGATCGCTGAAGGCGGCGGCCTTGGCGTTATGGATCAGATCGTCGATCAGGGGCTGATGGGCGATGATCGATCCGATGCAGCCGCGTAGCTGATGGTTTTCGTTCAGCGTTACAAAAGCCGCTCCCGGCTCGGCGAGCCAGGGGTGTTCGCGTAGCAGCGCTTCCCGATCAAGCAATTTCTTTCCGGTCAACTCTTCGGCGATCGCTTTGCGGGCGATCTCCAACATTACTTTACTTTTTTCTTTATCTATACTCATCTTTTCTCCTTTTGCTTAAATCTAAATTAAAATACCATAGAAATTATTTGCACCATGCTACTTGAGTAGCAGAAGGGAAGCCGGAGCCGGAGATGATATAATTGCCAAAATCAAGCCTATCCAGGGCAAAAGGAGAGCTGATGCTCGTAGCCCCCAGTATTCTTTCCGCCGATTTCGGCCTACTCGCCGAAGAGGTCCGCGCCATCTGCGATGCCGGGTGCGACCTGGTCCACGTGGATGTGATGGACGGCCATTTCGTCCCCAATATGACGATCGGTCCCGTCGTTGTCGAGGCCGTCGCAAAAGCGGCGACCAAACCTCTGGATGTACACCTGATGGTGGAGGACAACAACTTCTTTGTCGATCTTTTTGCTCCGCTCAAACCGGAGTTTATCTCTTTCCACTTCGAGAGCGAACGCCACCCCAACCGGATGGCCCACAAGATCCGATCCCTGGGGATCCGCCCCTCGATGGTCCTCAATCCCCATACCCTGCCGGAGGTGACCGAATACCTCCTGGAAGATCTGGATATGGTGCTGCTGATGAGTGTTAACCCCGGATTCGGCGGCCAGAAATTTATTCCCAATGTCATCGAGCGGGCCCAGCGGCTCAAAGAGCTGATCGAAAAGCGCAACCCGAACTGCCTCATCGAAGTCGACGGCGGAGTCAGTGACGCCAACATCGCCCAGCTCAAAGCCGCGGGTGTTGATGTGGCCGTCGCCGGCAGCTATGTCTTCAAGCATCCGAAGGGGTATCGCGAAGCGATCGCCTCCTTGAAATGAGGAATGAGGAATGAGGGGATTTCGTCGTTTGTCGTTTGAACGGGGCTTCGCCCCTCTTTGTCGTTTGAGTTTTGTCGGCAGTCGGCAGTCGACAGTCGGCAGTGATGTCGCCTTTGGCGACGGCATTGGGCATTGGGCATTGGGAAGTACCTTTGGCGACGTTATTGGTATATTGGTGTATTGGTATATTGGGGATGTTTTTCGTCGTTTGTCCTTTGTCGTTGGTCGTTGGAGGCTGGTCGGCAGTATCGTAGGTTTGGCCGTGCCAAACGTTTCCGTCACCCCTCTGTTTACATGGTCGAAGCCAATCTTCTTTACAGTATCGTGCGTTTATGTGCGTTTGACATGGTCAAACCTACAGGATATTATCCTCGTGGGACTGAAGTCCCGCCTCCTAATTTATCGTGCTATGTGCTATGTGCTACGTGCTACGATCACTCGATTTCTGGTTACCAGTTACTCGTTACCGATTTCCAAAACTCGGTTCCTCGTTCCTCATTCTTCATTCCTCGTTTTACCTGCAAGGAGGATTCCTTGCGGGTAAAGATCTGCGGCCTTACGAATTACGACGACGCGATGCTCGCCGTTGAAGCCGGAGCGGATGCTTTGGGGTTTGTCTTCTATCCAAAGTCCCCTCGTTATATCGAGCCGGAAAAAGCCCGGCAGATCATCGATCGGCTTCCGCCTTTCGTAGAGAAAGTCGGGCTTTTCGTCGAGGAGAGTGCGCAGCGGATCACCGAGCTCTCCCGATCGAGCGGAATTACCCTGGCGCAGATCCATTTCGATGTGGATGAGACTTTTTTGGCGGCGATCGACTTTCCGACGCTGCCGGTGGTGCGGGCGCGCCGCCCCGAGGATTTGGAGCGTTTCGCCGGCCGCTATCGGCTGGTGGACGCCTATTGCGAAGAGTACGGCGGCAGCGGAAAACGGCTGGCGCTGGAGTGGTTCGCCGGGCGGGACAACTCCCGGATCATCATCGCCGGAGGCCTGAGCCCCGAGAATGTAACGGAACTCGAAGGCTACGGCTTCTACGCCTGCGACGTCAGCAGCGGGACGGAAGCCTCCAAAGGGCGCAAAGATCCCGAGAAAATCCGAAAGTTCGTGGCGAATGCAAAAAGTCTTCGATGAGTTGACGAACGCGTTCAGGCGTGCGGACGGGGAAATCTCCTACGAAGCTTTCGACCGGATCGTCCGCAAACACGCAACACTGCTCGAAGACAGTGAAACGATCTTTCTGCTTCTGCAGGCGTCGGGCTATCCCATCGAAGAGACCGTAAGCGGCTATCGGCTCTCTACGATGTTCACCCCCTGGCCGAAGCAGGAGTACTGCATCGTCGACATCGAAACCAACGGCGCCAAACCGGGACGTTCCCAGGTCATCGAGATCGGAGCGGTCAAGCTCAAAGAGGGGGAGGTCGTCGACCGCTTCGAGACTTTCGTCGCCTGCGCCTACCTCCCCGATCACATCGTCCGGCTTACCGGGATCGAGCCCGTGGATCTCGCCGACGCCCCCAGCCGCAAAGAGGCCCTAACCCGCCTGCGCCGTTTCCTTGGCGACGCCGTCTTCGTCGCGCACAATGCCGGATTCGACTACAGCTTCCTCAACGCTTCCTTTCAGCGCTTCGGCCTGGGCCCCATCGGCAATCCGGTGCTTTGCACCATCGACCTGGCCCGCCGGACCTTCGAGAGCGAACGCTACGGCCTGGCCTACCTCAACGAAAAGCTCGATTTGGGGATGCAGGCTCACCACCGCGCCTACAACGACGCCCTGGCAACGTCGAAAGTGCTACTAAAATCTTTTGAAAATATTCCTGAATATGTCAAGACGACGGATGAATTGATTCGCTTTTCGAAATCGTCACGGAAAGAGAGGAAAAAGAATTGAGAATGGAGGATTAAGGATTTTGGATTTTGGATTTTGGATTAGAAGGCTTGACAAAGATTGTCAGGTGATTTAAACTACCCACTACCCACTACCCACTACCCACTACCCACTACCCACTCTCACTCAAACAGGTCGGTCGATAGATATCTTTCCGCGGTATCGGGTAGAATCGTGACGATGGTTTTACCAACGTTTTCGGGGCGCTGGGCCAGGCGGTAAGCCGCGGCGAGGTTGGCGCCGGAGGAGATGCCCACCAGCAGCCCCGCTTTGCGGGCGGCCTCTCTGGCGAAGGCGAAAGCCTCCTCGTCGGAGATTGTCAAGACCTCGTCAATGAGGTTGACATCCAAATTGTCGGGGATGAACCCCGCACCGATTCCCTGGATCTTGTGGGGACCGGCGGAGCCTTGACTGATGGCCGGCGAATCAAGCGGCTCCACGGCAACGAGTTTTAGATCGGGAATCCGGGCTTTCAGGCCTCGTCCCGTCCCACTGAATGTCCCGCCGGTACCGACCCCCGAGACGAAGATATCCACTGCGCCATCAGTAGCCTCCAGGATCTCCCGGGCGGTTGTCATCTCGTGGACAGCGGGATTGTCGGGATTGGAAAATTGATCGGGAATCCAGGCTTTGTCGAACTCTTTGCACAGGCGTTTGGCTTCGTCGATGGCACCCTGCATCCCCTCCCCCGCCGGAGTGAGGACCAATTCGGCCCCCAGGTGCTTCAGAAGCTTTCTTCGTTCCAGGCTCATCGACTCGGGCATGGTCAGAATCAGCCGCAGCCCCCGGAGTGCGCAGATCAGAGCCAGACCGATGCCGGTGTTGCCGCTGGTAGGTTCGATGATGACCGTTTCGGCGTCGATCTCTCCCCGATTCAGCGCTCCTTCGATCATCGCTTTGGCGATGCGGTCCTTGACCGAGGAGCCGGGGTTGAAGTACTCCGCCTTCGCCAGGAGCGTGGCGTGCGTATCGAGATAGTCGAGACGCACAAGAGGGGTGTTGCCGATCGCTTCGCTGATATCATCAAAAATCATCATTCGCTTCCCAAAGGCTTGAATTCTAGCTCGCTTTCGTCGAAATAGAGGATCTCTCCCGTCGCCAAGTCATAATGCCATCCGTGAAGGAAGAGTCTGCCCGCATCGACCCGGCGACGCACGGCGGGATAACTCAAAAGGTTTTCCAATTGGAAGACCACCGAAGCTTTCTCGGCGAAATCCCGCTGGGCTTCGCGACTCTCCTCGGACAAGCTCCGACGTGCCATCGAACAGGCGTCGGTCCCCAGCTGAAGCCATTTGTAAGTGTGGATATTCTCTTCATCGACCGTTTCGGGAGTCTCCAGGACCTCGAAACAGGCTTTGATCGCCCCGCAGTCGGAGTGGCCACAGACGATGATGTCGCTGACTTCAAGATGGGTCACGGCATATTCGATGGCGGCGGCGGTGGCGTGAAAATCGTTGTCCGGAGAGAAGGGGGGAACGAAGTTCCCGACATTGCGCAGAATAAAGAGATCCCCCGGGCCGCTGCCCGTGATCATATTGGGCATGACCCGGCTGTCGCTGCATCCGATGAAGAGTGCTTTGGGGTTTTGTCCCTCCTCCACCAGCTTTTTGAAGCGCTCTTCATTTTTTTTAAATTTGACGCTGCGAAAATACTGATGCCCCTTTTCAAATTCGCTGATTTTGTTCATGGTTCTTTCTCCTTTCAGCTTCCTAAATGCCACTCAATTTGCCATCCGATAGTCAACATTCGACATCAGCGATGCTCCAGCCGATCTTTCGACCGGCGAAGAGAGGAACGACTTCGCCGTATTTCTCGGGGACTTGCATCGGAGTATCGACGAGACGTACCTTTTTGGCCGGGGGGTCGATCTGGTAGATCTCCCGGGCGTTGAGGGAGATAAAGTGCTGAAGATTTTCCAGTTTACCGTGGCGGGCGAAGAGCTCCGCCAACGCCGGCAGGGCTATCGGTGCGGTAAAGACACCGGCGGCGCATCCGGGGGCCTCTTTGGCGTGGCGGGGGTGCGGCGCACTGTCGGAACCGAACATCACCTTGGGGTGGGCGCTCAAAGCCGCATGAAGCAGAGCTTCCCGATCTTCGGGGCGCTTGGCGATGGGCTTGCAAAAAAGGTGGGGCTGCAGCATCCCTCCCGCTACATCGTCGAGGGTGATCAGCAGATGGTGCAGGGTGATCGTGGCGTAGAGGTTGGGGTGCCGCTCCAGGGCCTCCAGGCTTGCCGCGTCGGTGATGTGCTCCATGACGATGCTCAGCTCCGGAAAGGCGACGGCCAACTCTTCGTAGATGGGGACGAACTCCCTCTCCCGATCCAGAACGAAACCGCCGGTCTCCCCGTGGATGCACAGGGGAATACCCAGCTCACTCATCGCCTCCAGAGCCGGACGGAGCGTTTCGACGTCGAAACCGCTGACGCCCCCCTCACTGTTGGTCGTGATTCCGGCGGGATAGAGCTTGATCGCGGTAACCTCCTCGGCCAGGGGAGCAAGAAAGTCAAAATCGTACTCCGGTTTGAAAAAGAGCGTCATGTAGGGCTCGAAGCACTCCTCTCCCGCCGCGTCGAGAATACGACGGCGGTAGGCGCGTAGCATTTCGCCGTCGGTGATCGGCGGGACGAGGTTGGGCATGATCAGAGCGCCGCTGAAGCTGCGGGCACTGAGCGGCGCGACGGTGTGCAGCATATCGCCGTCGCGCAGGTGCAGGTGCATATCGAGAGGTTCATGCAAAATAATCTCGGTCATCCAAAAGCCTTCACAATGAGATAGGTCTTTCCCTTTATGGGAACGATCCAATATTTTATGGCGAAATCGCTGTGGGGAGGGTTAGGCAGCGGATGAAGCGTGTGCGCGATCCGAATCGGATTGGCCATCCTTACGGAGGCGGGCGGGTTCCATCGGACCTTCGGATAGTCGATGCCTCCGGGAAAGAGCTGGTTGCAGCGCAGGATCCGCAAAGCACTCGCAGCAAACGCCCGATCGGGGCGCTCGAATTCGAACTGCTGCGCGGCGTATTCACTGCAGGTGGGATAGTAACGGCAACTCCCCGGCAGCATCCTGGAGATGTACTGATAGCCTCGGATCGGGGCGAGAAAGAATCGTTTGAATTTGGGTCTTTGCATGAGCGAAGTATAGTCGATTTAGGTTAGCGGCGCCGGTTACACTATAATTGCCCCATGATTGATCCCGCCTCCATCGAATCGCTCAAACAGTCCATCGATATCGTCGACGTCGTCGGCAACTACCTCGAGCTCAAAAAAGCCGGCGCCAACTACAAATGCACCTGCCCCTTTCATGACGAGAAGACCCCCAGCTTCAACGTCAGCCCCGCCAAGCAGATCTACCACTGTTTCGGCTGCGGCGCGGGGGGTGACGCGATCAAATTCGTCATGGAGTACGAAAAGCTCAGCTATCCCGAGGCGATCGAAAAGCTCGCGGCGATGTACAACTTCACGCTGCGCTACACCCGGGGATCGGGCGGGGACTACGGCGAAGCCAAGCGGGTGCTGGAGCTGATGCAGGAGTGGTACAGCGCCAACCTCGACCGCGAACCCCAGGCATTGGAGTACCTGAGAGCGCGCGGAGTGAGCCAGGCATCCATCGAAGATTTCGGCATCGGCTACGTCCCGGACGGGGCGCAGGTGATGGGCTTTTTGCGTTCGCGGCACATTCCGCTGCCCAAAGCTCAGGAGGCGGGCATCGTCGCCGAGGGGGAGCGGGGAGAGTTCTACGCCCGGCTCAACCGCCGCGTCACCTTCCCCATCTACTCACCCGCGGGCGCACTCGTGGGCTTCGGAGGGCGCACACTGGGGGAGCACCCCGCCAAGTACATCAACTCCCCCCAGACCCGCCTCTTCAACAAATCCCGCCTCCTCTACGGCTATCATCGCGCCAAGGAGGAGATCTACCGCCGACGTGAAATCCTCGTCTGCGAAGGCTATCTCGACGTGATCATGCTCCATCAGGCGGGCTTTCGCACCGCGGTGGCAACGCTGGGGACGGCCCTGACTGCCGAGCACCTGCCGCTGCTGCACAAGGGCGAACCAGAGGTCATCCTCGCCTACGACGGTGATCACGCCGGGGTCGCCGCCGCGCTCAAAGCCTCCCGACTCCTAGCCGCCCACGGCTTCGACGGCCGGGTCGTCCTCTTCCCCGACGGGCAGGATCCCGCCGATATGGTTCATCGAGGCGATCTGGGGAGTCTGGAAGCGCTGCTGCGAGGCGGCACGCCGCTGATCGATTTTGTTCTGGAGAAGATCGCCTCCTCTTACGACCTCAGCGCTCCCCGGGAAAAGGAGCGGGCCTTCGCCGAAATGAAAAGCTTCCTCGCCTCCCTCTCCCCGATCGTCCGCGAAAGCGTCGTCCCCAAAGCGGCCAACTTGCTTCACGCCTCCTCCGCCCTCTTCACACAGGCGGCGGATCAACGTCCGGCACAGCGGCATTTGGCCGAGGAGCGGGAGGATCCCGCCTGGCAATCGATCCTGCGGACCCTGATCGAAAACGAACGGCTCATCGACGAAGTGCTCGATATCATCGCCCCGGAGATGGCCGGCGAATACCGTGAAGCCTTCGAAGCGCTGGCGGCGGGCCGGCGGGACCACCCCCGACTCCAGGGCCTCGCCATCGACGAACGGATCCATCCCCTCGACGAGACGGCCTTTCGCCAGACCCTCCGTGCCCAGATCGAGCGCTACTACCGAGGATACCTCCGCCGGCTGAGCCTCGATCCTTCCATCCCCTATCAAAAAAAGAGTTATTTGATACGCAAAATCAAAACGGATATACTTCCCCGACTGAAAAAAGGAGAATTGGTACCCTATGCGAGCGATCTCACTCTTTAGCGGCGGGCTGGACAGCATGCTGGCGGTCAAACTGATGACCGATCAGGGCATCGATGTGACGGCCCTGCATGTGCACATCGGCTTCGGCAGTACCGGCGATGTCAGCGAACAGCTCAGACGCCGGGCGGAGATGGCCGGAGCCGACTTTCGGATGGTAGATGTACGCGAAGACTACATCCAAAACATCCTCTTTGATCCGGTCTACGGCTACGGCAAAAACTTCAACCCCTGCATCGACTGCCACGGCTATATGTTCAAGATCGCCCGGGCGCTGATGGCCGAGGAGGGAGCTTCCTTCCTCGTTACCGGCGAAGTGGTGGGCCAGCGCCCCATGAGCCAGCGCCCCGACGCGCTGCGACAGGTGAGCAAACTGGCCGGCGACAACGAAGACCGCCTGATCCTGCGTCCGCTTTCGGCCAAACTCCTGGAGCCCACCAAACCCGAGATCGAAGGCTGGGTCGATCGGGAGAGACTCCTGGATATCAACGGCCGCAGCCGGGATCGCCAGCTGAAGATGGCGGCGGAGTACGGCTGGGAGGATTACGAGAGCCCCGGCGGGGGCTGCCTGCTGACCGATCCGGCCTTCAGCGCCAAACTGCGGGACTTCATCACCCACGAAGAGTTCGGCGTCGAGGACATCGATCTGCTCAAACACGGCCGCCACTTCCGCCTCCCCGACGGCGCCAAACTGGTGGTCGGCCGCCACAAGGAGGACAACGAAGCCCTCCTCAAAGTGGTCAACCCCGACTATATCCCCATCCGCCTGCCGGTGACGGGCCCCTACTCCCTGCTCTACCGCGGCGCCTCCGAAGCCGACCGGCGCCTCGCCGCCCGCATCGCCCTGACTTACGGCAAGAGCCGTCCCGGGGAACTCCACCGGGTCAAAGTGGGAGATAGAGAATACGAGGTGGAACCCTTCGGGAGCAAAGCGGAGGCCCAACGCTATTTCGTCCTCAAGCCCTGAGGGAGATTTCAAGTTTTTTTAAAGTTCCCTCGGCTATAATGCCGTCACTTCTTTCCCGGGCCCTTAGCTCAGCTGGGAGAGCGCCACGCTGGCAGCGTGGAGGTCACCGGTTCGATCCCGGTAGGGTCCACCATATTCTCCTTTTTTCTTTTCATTACAATTCAAAATGATGGATATTTTAGTCAATTTACCGTATATTTTCATCCACTGCCATTTTGTATAATCCAAAATTAGAGGGCAACTTTTGGTTATTCTGTACCGTAAGGTAAATTGAGAGATCTGGAAAACTTTCGTCATTCCGGGCTCGACCCGGAATCCAGGGCTTCTAATACCCATTAGACCGTGGATCCTGAATCAAGTTCAGGATGACAAACAAGAATTGTTTGGGTTTTTCAGAGCACTCAATTGAGAGAAACCGGTTTCCATCCATGCCAATTCCAGGGCATCTTGCCTTCAATGTATCTCAGTTTTCCCAACGGAGTGACTATCTCCCTCTTTCCACCGATCGGACAAACTTCTGATCCATTGTGATAAAGATGGGCAATACGCCCCTCACTCCGTGTTCCTTTCGCCGTCACCCAGACCTCCAGGACCCATCCCTCTTTTTCGATGATACGATCGGGCATTTGACTCACCGGCGGGGGCGGACAGGCGAAAATCGGTATACTGAACGCGAACAAAACCATCAATCTTCTCTTCATCTGTACCCTCCTCCCAAAAATTATTACCGCATCAATTATATACCTCAATCATTGATGGGGTAATATCGTTAAGTCAAAATGGCGTTGAAGATAAACCCGATGATCATGATCCCCAAAGCCACGGTGCCGAAAAAGATGGCGATAAGTTTGGTCGAGAGGATCTTTTTGAGGATCATCGCCTCGGGCAGGCTCAGGGCCGTGATGGCCATCATGAAGCTCAGTGCCGTGCCCATCAGCATCCCTTTTTGGGTCAGCACTTCGATCAGGGGCATGACCCCCGCGGCGTTGGAGTACATCGGCACGCCCAGAATCGTCGCCAGGGGCACGGCGTACCAGGCATTCCCTCCGGCGTATCGGACGATGAGATCGCTGGGGACGTAGCCGTGGATGAAGGCGCCGATCCCGACCCCGGCCAGGACGTAGAGCCCTACCTTTATGAGGAGATCGAGGGTGTAGCCCCAGGCCTCTTTGAGCCGCTCATTGACGGGGATTTTCACCTCTTCGATGTGGGGCGGTTTGACCGGCGGCGGCTTGATGAGGAGCTCATCCTCCAAGCCGAGCCTGTCGATGATCATCCCGGCAACGATCGC
This sequence comes from Campylobacteraceae bacterium, assembly GCA_027080995.1. Lineage (GTDB taxonomy): Bacteria > Campylobacterota > Campylobacteria > Campylobacterales > Sulfurovaceae > Nitratifractor. The sequence goes on from JALWNT010000101.1 coordinate 12,601, forward strand.
CACCAGCAGCCCGAAGCCGATATAGAGCGCCGTGATCTTCCAGCCGAAGAGCCCAAAAAGCATCGCGATGGCGATCTCGTTGTTCATCGGGGCGGAGATGAGGTAGCTAAACGTCACCCCCAGAGGGATCCGCGCCTGGATGAAGCCCAGAAAGAGGGGGATCGCCGAACAGCTGCAAAAGGGGGTGATGATCCCAAAAAGCGCCGCGGCCACATACCCCACCAACGGCGGTTTGCCCTCCAGCCAGTCACGGACCTTTTCGGTGGGAAAATAGCTGCGGATGAAGGTAATGAGGAAGATGATCACCGCCAGGAGCGTCAGGATCTTGACCGTATCGTAGAGGAAAAAATCCAGCGCCGACCCCGCGGCGCTCTGGGGGCTCAGCCCCAGAATGCCAAAGACGAAACGGCTGACGATATGATGCCACCAGTCAAACATCATCTATCCGATCAATTCGGCGATTTCGTCGGGGGTCAGGAGTTTGCCGACGCTGACCACCTTGCCGTCGATCACCAGCCCGGGGGTGCTCATCACCCCGTACTCCATAATCTTCTGGAGGTCTTCGACCTTCACCACTTCGGCGAACTTGCCGGTCTTGGCCAGGGCGGCGAGGACGTTTTTTTCCAGCTGTTTGCACTTGGGGCATCCTGTTCCGAGGATTTCGATTTTCATTGGTATTCTCCTTTTATATTTTATGATGTGGGCAACTCGTCACCCCGAACTTGATCCGGGGTCCAGGGTATCGAATGGCTACAGGCACCTGGATCCTGAATCGAGTTCAGGATGACGGGGACTGCTTCTCATTGATTTTATTGAATCGGGCAGCTCTCCGAGAGCCGTTTCAATGGCGGCAGCTCGATCGGCAGAGCACGGATCTCTTCGATGGCCGAGCTGCGAAAGCGGTCCAGCGGGCTGCGGATGGCGTAGTAGGCCCAGCGCCCCTGACGCTGTACCCTCAGGAAGCCCGCCTCTTTGAGGATCTTCAGATGCCGCGAAAGCCGGGACTGGATCATCCCGAAGGACTCCTGCAGATCGCAGACGCACAAGGGGCCATGCCGGTCGAGAAATTTGAGCAGCCGCACCCTCGTCGCATCGTAGAGGGCACCGGTGGTGCCCAGGAAATCCTCCAGCGCCGCTTCGTGCTCGCTCATAGCCTCACTCCCAGTCCAGCTGCTCGTAGTAGTCGTTGGCGTTGTGACGTCCCAGTTGCTCGGCGTGTTTGAGATGCTTGAATTTGCTCAGATCCACGTGTTTCATCAGTTCGCTCATATCCACATCGTTGTCGTAGGCGGCCTTGACCTGTTTTTGGAGGCTCTGCAGATACTCCAGCGTCGTTTTGTAGGCGTCGGGGCCCATCGTGCCGCCGTGACCTCCGAGGACGATTTTGGGTTTCATCGCGGCGATCTTGTGCAGCGCTTCGATCCACCCTTTCATATTGCTGTTTTTGGTGTAGTTGAGCGCCCGGTCGTTGAAGACGATGTTCCCGGCGAAGAGAAACTTCACATCCGGCACCCAGACGACGATGTCGGAGTGCTCTTCGCTCACCGGCGAAAGCTTGAGCAGCTCCACGGAGCGTTTGCTTCCTTTGATGACATATTTTTTGTCGAAGAGAGTGTCGGGAGTGACCAGTTTGGTGCCGGCGAACTCCTCTTTGCTCAGCAGATGAGGCATACGCTTGAACTTGCCGGGATTCTTTTTGATGTCTTCTACGATGTTTTTGTGGGCGATGACGGGGATATGCCTGGCGGCGTAGTAGCTGGCGCCGTAGAGCCGGTCGTCGTGGTAGTTGGTCACCACGACCGCTTTGACGGGTTTGCCGGTCTGCTTCGTCGCCAGCTCGGCGAACTCTTTGGCAAACCCATAGGTCGGTCCCGGATCGACGATTACGAGGCTTTTGCCCAGATCGATCCAGCAGCTGTTGTTGACGTTGCCTTTGTTGGCTTTGGTCGGCGGATTGAGATCTCCGATGGAGCAAGTGATGCCATCGGCCACTTTGACCGGCTTGAGATCATAGAGGGGGTTGCCCCAGAGGCTCGCTCCGGCCAAAAAGGTGACGAGTACGACAAAAAATTTTCTCATTCTGATCCTTTCAGATATACTTTGAAAGCGCATTATATCAAAATATATTGATATATTATACATTTATGGTTTTCAGGATGATATCTCATCAATACATGACTTACATGACTTCCAATTTCATGTTCATGTTGCGTACATACTGAAACACTATGCTTTGTAATGTAAGCTGTTTGCATGGGAGTGTGAGCAGTAGCCGCTAAACACTAACTGTGACAAGCAGTCCAGTTTGAAATAAAAAGCCAAGGAGGGACATTAATGAAAAAAAGCTTAATAACAATGGGCATTATAGGAGGACTTGCGTTCTCCGGAGTATCGGTAAGTGCAGCAGATCTGACGGAAGATCCGTCAGTATCCTCGACAAGCGAACAGTCCCAGCTTCAGCTGACAAAAGCTCGGATCAAGAGACTGTTTGCCGGTAAAACGCTTTATTACATTGACTGGCATCTGAAGGATCATCCGATCATCGGTGTCGCGGATTTTGATGATGCGATGGAGTCGATGGATTATCGTCAGATTATCGGAGGGACGAGGCGCGGAAGTGTGGATCTGATCTTGTGGCAAAAGGGATTCACTGTTTTGTGGCCCAAAAAACGCTTCGTCAAAATTACTAAGATCCGAAAAAGCTTCATCGAAACCGGTACGAAAAAACTCTTTCGTTTCTATCCGAACAAAAAAACGGCCCAAGCCTATCTGACACGTCAAGGGTACGACGTTGTACCTCCGAAGATCGAAATTCTTGGAGACAATCCGATGAGAGTCGAACAATATCAACGTTTTGTCGATCCGGGTGCAACCGCCGTCGATGCGGTGGACGGTAGCGTGGAGGTAACGAGCAGAGGAAGAGTCAACACTGCCAAGATAGGAACTTATTTCATCAGATACTTGGCGCAAGACAGTGCAGGCAACCGTGCAGTAAAACGTCGCACAGTGAACGTCGTCTCCGAAGAGGGGTTGAGTGATGAGCAAAAATACGCTCTCGCCTATATGTGGAACGAAGAGAAATTGGCCAAAGATATCTATCTGGCCCTCAACGAACTGACCCCTCACCGAACCCTGGAGAATATCGCAACCCGTTCGGAAGTGCGGCATGAGGCGGCGGTAGAAGATCTGGTACAAAAATACGACATCAACATCACCAACCTCGAAAACTATGAAATCCGCTACTCTGAGGAGGAGCTAAGAGCTCTGGCGCCCGGACAATACGCCGTGCCTGAAATCCAGGAACTCTACGACGCCCTCTATGCCAAAGGAAGTCAATCCCTCCAGGATGCTCTGGAGGTCGGATGCATGGTCGAAGTGACGGATGTAGACGACTTGGACAAATACATCGAAATCGCCGCGGGGAGAGAGGACCTCATCGAAACTTTTGACTTTCTGCGCAGTGGCAGTTACAACCATTACTGGGCCTTCGATCGTGCCCTCAAAAATATGGGCATAAGCGACGGGTGCTGTTCTCTCGGAGATGAGTACTGCAAAACGGAGGACGAATATCCGAAAAGCGGCGGTGGAGGCAAAGGCGGAGGAGGGAAAAAGCGCTGAGCAGAACGCTAAGCCCTCTCTCGGTAAGTAGTGAAACAGTCAACTTGCCGTTTTATTAAATTGAAAATTAAAGGGAAATTAATGAAAAAAGTACTTGCAATAACCTTGCTCCTAAGTGGGGCGCTCTTCGCTCAGAGTGCCCAAGAGATCATGCAACAAAACGGCTGCTTCAACTGCCACGCCGTAGCCAGCAAAAAAGCCGCTCCCGCCTTCGCGGGGATCGGAATGCGCAACAAACGTTTCGAGGGCCCCAACGCCAAAACGGTCATCATGAACGCCATCAAAAACGGATCCAAAGGAAAATATCCGATGTTCTCAAACAGTGCCATGCCCGCTTTTGGCAATCTTTCGGAGAAAGAGCTCTCCACCCTCGCCGACTACATCCTGGCTCAATCCTCCAAAGCCCACGGCGGTAAAGGGTGCGGCATGGGACGCGGTATGGGCCAAGGCCGAGGAATGGGAAGAGGAATGCAATGAGAGACTATCCCGCCTTTTTCGATGCGATCGAACCGATCGTCGTCTACGATGACCTCTGCAAATTTCTGGGGGCAAATCGGGACGGGATCTTGGAGTTTTCCTACAAGGATATCGTCAAAACCGCGGGACACAGCTGCGCCACTGTCGCCGGAGCCTATCTGATGGCCCAAAAAGGCCTCAAGGCGCTCTACGGTGACGAGACTCCCCAACGCGGCGAAATCAAGGTGGAGCTGCGCAAAGCACCCAGAGAGGAGAACACCGGGGTCGTCGGATCGGTGCTCTCCACCATCACCGGCGCAACGCACGACCTGGGCTTTGGGGGGATCCCCACCGGAAAATACAACCGGCGGGACCTGCTCTTCTTCGAAGCCCCGATCGACCACGATCTGCGCCTCACCCGCCTCGATACCGGCAAAGCGGTTTCGGTGGATTACCGCCCCGGGAAAGTGGTCAACCCCATGGCAATCCTGATGAGCGCCATCAAACCCGACGCGACGGAAGAGGACAAGCGAAGCTTCCCCCGACGCTTCCAGGATATGGTCCAAACCGTCTTCGCACACGCCGACGAAGTGATCGAAATTTATGAATAGGGTATACGTTTTTCAATGAAAAAGCTTTTGTTCTCCTTGGGTCTTCTTGCCATTGTAGCCTCCGCCCAGGCCAAGACACTGACCGTCGTGGCTACCGGATTGAAGAGTGATAAAGGCAAGGTGCAATTCTCCCTCTACAACAAAGAGGGCAGCATCCCCGACAAAGAGTTGAACAAGTATTTCAAAATGAAACGAGTCCCCATCGCGCACGGAAAAGCCTGGGCGGTTTTTCGAAATCTCCCCAGGGGGCGCTATGCCGTCAGTGTTTTCCACGACGAGAACGACAACCGTAAAATCGACAAAGGGCTGGTCATGCCCACCGAAGGCGTGGGGCTCTCCAACTACCCGTCGATCAATCTTTTCCACCTGCCCGATTTCAAGAAAGCGAGCTTCCCCCTGGATCACGACAAAACGATCCGGATCCACGTCATTTATCTTTGATCCAAAATCTACATTAGACTTCACGCCATTTGGGTTGAACGTTCACGTTGCGTTCAGCCACCTACGATAGAGTGTCAGTATGAAAAAACTGACAATACTGCTCCTGATTACGGTGATCGGTCTACAGGCGAAGCTCCTAAGGCTCAACGACTGCATCGACAAAGCCCTGACGACCCACCCCGACGTGCGCGCCTTCATGCTCAAAGTACGGCAACAGAACGAAGGGGTCAAGATGGAGCGTGGAGCATGGCTGCCTCATGTCTCGATCTACGCCGAATACGACCCCCAGCGCACCTATGTGATGCCCCAGCTTGGGACATTCAACACTGTCAACGACAGCGGCTGGAGTGCCGGGATCAGCGCGAGCCAGCAACTTTTCGATTTCTCCCGCAGTTCCCACGCCATCCGTTCGGCGAAGATCCGCCACGAGATCTCCCGCCTCTCCTTGGAGGAGACCAAGGCCCTAATGCGCTATGAAGTTCGGGTCGCCTACGCCTTGCTGCTGGTGCAAAAGGCGGCTCTGAAAGCCCGCAAGAAAGATCTGGTTGCCAAAAAGGCCCTCTATGAGCAGGCAAAAGCTCTGGTCAAACAGGGGCTCAAGACCAAAGCGGACGAGAGCCGCTTCCTCTCCTCGGTCCGCCAAGCCGAGGATGCTTTGGCCATTGCCCAGGCTTCCTACGAAAAGGCCCGGATCACCCTGGAGCAGTACCTCGGCGAACCCATCCCAGAAGGGACCCGCTTCGAAGAGTGGCGGCTCGAAAACGCCGCGAAATCCTCCGTTCGTACCGATCCCAAACAGATTTTGGCCAACAACCTGCAGGTCCGCATCGCCCGGAAAAACCGGGAAGCCTCCTATGAGCAGTTCCTCGCCAAACGGCTGGAGCGCTACGGAACAGTGAACCTGGTGGCGCAGGCGGACCATTTCGATACCCTCTCACGCTACGACAGCACCGTCGTGGGAGTCCGCTACAGCGCCCCGATCTACAGTGGAGGGCGACTGAGCGCCCAGGCCCAGCAGAGCCGCATCGCCGAAATGGTCTCCGCCGCCGAGAAGGATTCCAAAAAGCGTGCCATCACCAAAGAGGCCCGCTCCATCCTGGCCGACCTCAAAGAGACTCGCAAACGCATCGCCGCTCGCCTCTCGCAGCTGCGTTCGGCCGACGAAACCAAAGCCCTGATCAAAGCCCGCTACGAACAGGGGCTGGCGACCTATATGGAGGTGCTGGACGCCGAAGCGGTCTGGCTCGACGCCGAGCTGGGGCTGCTGAGCGCCTACTACACGCGCCTGGAGCGCCAATCCAGACTGGAGTATCTCAATGCGAAATAAGTGGTTGAAATGGGGCGTACTCGCCCTCGTGATCGCCGGCGGAGCCGTGATCTTCTATAAAAAAGTCTATCTTCCCAAATCGACCTACAGCTACGAGGCGGCGAAGCGGGGTGATCTGAACCTGACGGTCTTCGGTATCGGCAATGTCAGTGCCAAAAACATCCACCCCATCGCCTCCAACACCGGAGGAAAAATCCTGAAGATTTTCAAAGATCAGGGGGAATCGGTCCACAAAGGCGAACTCATCGCCACTCTCGATCCCGTGGACCTGCCCGATCAGTTGGCCCAGGCCAAAGCGGTTCTGGAAAAGAGCCGCTTTGAAACTGAAGCTTCCCGCCAGGAGCTTCGGCAGCTGGAAGCCCAGCAAGAGCTGGCCCGGGCAAACTTTCGACGCTACGAGACCCTCAACAAACGGGGCTACGCCGCCCAGGAAGAGTACGACAAAGCCCGTACCGACCTGAAGGTGGTCCAAGCTCAGATCGCCGCCGCCAAAGCCCGCATCGCCTCCAGCCTCGCGGAGCAGAAACGCTCCCAAAAAAGCATCGACGCCCTGCAGCAGAAGATCGACCGCCTGCGCGTCCTCTCTCCGATGGATGGCCATATCGTCCGCAAGGATGCCGAAGCGGGCCAGACCATCGCGGCGCAGCAGCCGATCGTCACCGTCGTCGACCCCAGGGAAGTCTGGGTCAAAGCCTATATCGATGAGCGCATCAGCGGCCAAATCGCCAAAAAACAGAAGGCACAGATCGTCCTGCGCTCCAAGGCAGGACAAAAACTGCGGGGCTTCGTCGCTCGCATCGAAGCCGAGAGTGATCCCGTCACCGAGGAACGGGTCGTGGATGTGGCCTTCGACAAGGTTCCTATCCCCTTCTATCTCAATGAGCAGGCAGAAGTAACGATCACCACTGGCCTGCTGCACGACGTCCTTTTGGTACCTATCCGGCTTGTCCGGCACGGGGGCGTCTGGGTCTATCGGCGGGGAGAAGCCCACTTTATCAAACTTGAAATCCTCGGCAAAAACGACCGCTTCGCCGCGGTCAAAGGCTTGAGAGAGGGCGAAAAGATCCTCGTACCCGATCCCCACAAAAAACCGCTCTTCGAAGGGGCGGACATCCGGCTATGATCAACCTCGCCTACAAAGACATCGCCCACTCCTGGCTCAAATTCGTCGTCACGGCGATGGGGGTCGGGATGCTACTGGGGATCGTGCTCATTATGATGGGGGTCTACCGGGGGATGGTCATCGACGCTCAGGTGCTGCTGGACGATATCGGGGCCGATCTCTGGGTGGTCCAGGAGGATACCCTGGGGCCCTTTGCCGAAAGTTCCCGGATCCACGAAGATCTCAAAAATACATTACGGGTCAATCCTGCCGTGGACAAGACCGCGGCGCTGGCTTTTTTGAACCTGCAGGTACGCACGCCTAACGGGGTGATGAAACGGGTCTACAGTGTCGGTTACGATCCTCACGGTGATATTTCGGCTGTCAACCCCGATCGACTCATTGCGGGCCGCCCCCTGAAAAAAAGCCATTACGAGATCGTCACCTCTAAGAAACTGGGCTTCAAACTCGGCGATAAGATCCGTTTGGGACGCAACATTTATACTGTGGTCGGTATCACCAAAGGGGCGGTCTCTTCCGGCGGGGACCCGGCGATCTTCGTCAGCCTCAAAGACGCCCAGGAGCTGCAGTTTCTCTACTCCAACGCCCGGATCCGAAACGACCGGGCCAGAGGGCTGAACGTAGCGGCCGACAACCATCTGGTCAACGCCGTCGTCGCCACCCTCAAACCGGGCAGCGATCCCGACGCCGCGGCCGAGACAATCCGCCGCTGGAAACACCTAAGCGTCTATACCGCCGCCCAGGAGCGCGACGTGCTGACCAAAAACGTCATCGAGACCGCCAAAAAGCAGATCGGGATGTTCACCGTCATCCTCATCGGCGTCTCGACGATCATCATCGCGCTGATCATCTACACGATGACCCTGGAGAAGATCAAAGAGATCTCTATTATGAAACTGGTGGGGCTGCCCAACTGGACGATCACCAAAATGATCGCCCAGGAGACCGTGACGCTGGGGGTGCTGGCCTTTATCTTCGGCAACCTCTTCGCCCATTCTATTTGGGACAAATTTCCCAAGCGGGTGGTGCTGGAGATTCCCGACGCCTGGTTTCTCTTTGGCATTGTGCTGGTAGCTTCGGTACTGGCGAGTCTCTTCGGTGTCTACAAAGCGATCAAAGCCGATCCCACCGCGGCGATAGGAGGCTAAATTGAGTTATTGGTTATTGGTTATTGGTTATTGGGGAGCCGCTTTGCGGCTATTTTCACCGCCGCAGGGTCTTACGAACGAAAATTCGAAACTTTTATACAACTTGCGAGAGAGGTTTCACTCGATGGCGACAAAGGAGCGCTTGCCCTTAAGGGGTACGCAGCCTCCACGGCTTCGCTGCGCTCCGACCGCTACGGTTCCGAAGCTATGGAGGACAAGCAGTTGTCCTCCACTTACGCTTCTCATTAGCGACTACCAGAGCTATCGAGTGAAACCGGAGCTTTTTCAGGGAAATCATCCCGTATTGATCTGGAAACGATATGAATAATCAAAGCGGCATCAAGGTAGAGAACCTCACCAAGATCTTCGGATCGGGTGAGAGTGAAGTGCGGGTGTTGGAAAACGCCTCGCTGGAGGTCAAAAAGGGAGAGTTCGCCGCCCTCGTCGCTCCCAGCGGAGCGGGGAAGACGACGCTGCTGATGATGCTGGGATGCGTGCTTGAGCCCACTTCCGGCAAAATCTGGCTGGGGGACGAACTGGTCTGGGACGAAGATCACTGGAGCATCCCCGACACGCGGCGCATCCGCCGCGAAAAGATCGGCTTTATCTTTCAGGCGCACTATCTGATTCCATTTTTGAATATCATCGAAAATGTCAAGTTGATCCCTCTAACCAACGGCTGGCCCAACGATAAAGCGGAGAAAAAAGCGATGGAGCTGCTGACGTACTTCGACATCGCCGACAAACGTGACGCTATGCCCTCTCAGCTCTCCGGCGGCCAAAACCAACGGGCCGCCATCGCCCGGGCACTTTCGAATGAACCGCAGATCATCCTGGCCGACGAACCGACGGCGGCTTTGGATATGCAGCGTGCCGTCAATGTCGTCAAACTTCTGCGCAAGATCGTCGAGGAGCAGAACGTCGCCGTCATTATGGTCACCCACGACGAGAGGCTGCTGCCCTATTGCGATAAAATATTGTCGATCGAAAACCGCAAAGTAGTCACCACGACCCAGGATGCCCACCTGATTGTATGAGCCGAGAATGAAACCGAAAATCCTACTGCTCGAAGACGATATGGAGCTCAGCGATACCGTCGCGAAGTTTCTGCGCGCCAAAGGATACGACGTGGTGCAGAGTTTCGACGGTGAAGAGGCCGCCGAGAAAATCTACGAAACCCGTTTCGATCTTTGGCTGCTAGATGTGAAAGTCCCCTTTCAAAACGGTTTCGATCTGCTGGAGCAACTTCGCAAAGAGGGGGACGACACTCCCGCCATCTTCATCACCTCCCTGCACGGCGCCGACGACGCCACCCGGGGATTTGCCGCGGGCTGCGACGACTACATCCGCAAACCCTTTGCCCTCAAAGAGTTGCAAGCCCGCATTGAAGCGGTGATCAAACGGCGTTATCCCGGTGGAGGCGAGACGATCGCCGTCGATGAGTGCCACCGCTTCGATCCCATTGATCTCACCCTGTCGGCAAACGGAGAGCGCATTCCTCTCAAACCCAAAGAGGCGCGTCTGTTAGCGCTTTTTCTGCAACACCCAGACAAAACCCTGCGCAAAGAGGAGATCTTCGACGCCCTTTGGGAGTACGATGAAACTCCCAACGAAGGGAGCCTGCGGACCTTCGTCAAAGTCCTGCGCAAGCATCTGGGAAAAGAGCGTATCGAAACGGTCAAAGAGGTGGGGTATCGTTATCGCAGCGTTGGAGAAAGTAGGTGAAAACGCCCCTTTTCGAGAGCGAAAAGAAAAGCCACCGCCGTTTCCTCGTGATCTACCTTCTTTCGACCCTGCTGCTCATCGGCGGAGGATCGGCGATCTTCTATATCTATAGCCTTCATCGGATCATCGACCACGAGAATCAAACGCTCAAATTCAAAGCCGCAATGATCCGCTCCAAACTTCGAAAACTCCACAACTCCACCGAAAAGCGACTGCTCTATCCTGAGATCGAGGGGGTCCGTACCGCGCTCTACGACATTGACCGCCACTACCTCATCGGGGAGTTCAAGCCGAAAAAAGTGATCTGGAACAGAGAGTTCTGGCGGGTGGGTGATACTCTCTACTATCGTTACGAAATGCAACCCTATTATCTAGGCGCGGCGACGATCGTTGCGTCGATGCCTCTGGACAAAACCCCCATCCGCGCCTTTCAAGCCAAAATGGCCCTCATCCTCTTCCTGGCTGTCCTCTTCGTCGCCTTCATCGCCCGCTGGCTGGGGCGGCTCTTCCTGGCTCCCGTCCATCATACGATCCGTCTGCTGGACCGCTTCATCCAGGACACCACCCACGAGCTCAACACACCGGTCAGCACCGTGCTGACCAACATCGAGCTCTTCAAAAGCCTCCACCCCGAACTGGAGAACAACGACGAGTTGAGCCGCATCGAGATCGCCTCCCGGCGCCTGAGCCGACTCTACGACGATCTGGCCTACCTACGGCTCAACCACCGGCGCCAACGTCGGATCGAGCCGGTCGACCTGCGGGAACTTCTGGAAGAACGGCTGGCCTATTTCGGCCCGATGGCGCAACGCAGAGCAATCGAACTTCATAGTGAAATCACGGCAAAACCTCTGCGGGAAATGGACCGGGAGGATGCCGCCAAGCTCATCGACAACCTCCTGAGCAACGCCATTAAGTACACCCATCCCGGGGGGCGCATTCGGGTATATCTCGACACCGACTCCTTCACGGTCGAGGACAATGGGGTCGGAATGGACCGTGAAGCCGGCAAACGGGCGACGGAACGCTTCTATCGCGCCAATTCCAGTGAGGGGGGATTCGGCCTGGGGCTCAACATCGTCCGTGAAATTGTCGAATATTACGGCTTGAAAATGCAAATCGAAAGCGAAAAAGAAAAAGGAACGAAAGTGAGGATCGTATGGGGAGAATTATAATTCTTCTGATTTTGGTCCTATCGGGATTTGCCGCTGAACCGACTTCACTGCCGGCTCGATGCACCGCCTGCCATACAACAAGCGCTCCGCCTCTTTCTCTCATCTACCGCCGCTATCTGATGCTCTACAGCTCCAAAGAGCGGATCCAAAAGCGGATGATCGATTTCCTCCGCACCCCTTCCAAAGCCAAAAGTGCGATGCCCGAGGGGATGAAAAACCGCTTCAACCCCCAGAAACACCCGGCCTTTTCTCCTCAAATCGCCAAAAAGGCAGTCGATACCTTGATCGAGAAAGAGGACCTCATTCCACGCATTGTAGTTCCCGGGCGACCGGACACATCGAGAGCAGAAACAAAGGGAATTCGGTAAACCTTGTTCTGCTATGATCATCGTTCCAAGAAAAATTCGAAGGAGTTCCAATGACACGAAAAACACTCATCAGCACCATCGCGGCGGCCACCCTGACACTCTCCTCCGCGTGGGCCCAGCCCGGACAGGGGCCCGGGATGGAGGGCCAGCATACGATGAAGATGCACAAAAAGCACGCAAAAAAAGGCAAGCGCGGGATGCGCTCGATCTTTCTGATCCAACACGGACTGCCCCACTATTCGAAGATCCTGATGACGATGTGGGACGATCCGAAACTCGCCCTCAGCTCCGAGCAGAAAAGCAAACTCGAAGCGGTCCGCAACCGTACGATGCAACAGGTAAAAGAGATCGCTCCCCAGGTCAAGAAGCTGACGCGTGAAATCGTCAAAGAGAGCCGCTCCGGAGCCAAAGCCGAAAGCCTCTCCCAAAAAGTGGATACGCTCGCTTCCCTGAAAGCCAAAGCGACAAAAGCACAGCTGCAGTGCATCGAAGAGACCCGCACGATCCTGACCCCCAAGCAGCTCGAATATGTTCACGAGCATCTCAAGCAGATGCGCAAAAAGCATAGAAAACACGGCTGATTTTTTTCTGGGCGGCCGAGTCCTCTTATGGGATCGGCAGCTTCAAGTCCTCCAATCGTTCATCACGCCAACCTCATTGCATAACAAAGCGAAAATCCGTCATCCAATCATAATCCGAGCGTCGACCGCCTTCCATCGCCATCTAACCCAAAAATCTATAAACCAAAATCATGCATTAGCCAGCACACCATCTGCACCAATCATCAGTGATATGGGAGATTCACCCAAAGCCTCGTCGCACTCTCCGGGTGCGCCTGCGTTTTGGTCGAACATCCCTACACACCGAGCATTGGCACATCTGACGCACTTTCTACTGCATGGTTTGGGATAAAAAACATCTTGGATCTATCGGAGATCGACACGGATGGAATACTGAATCAGGTGGATTGTGAGATGATTGAATCTCGAAGAAAAGCTAGCACCCCGTCGGGGGCCGCCCTTTTACTTGAGGTTGGGCTTGGGGGTTTTGTCGTTGCTGGCGGGCAGCATGGGGTAGCGGACGTAAGGCTTCTTGCCGGTCAACGCGCCGAAGAAGGCTTTGATCTTCATCGCCTCTTCGTCGCTGATCGTGGTGCCCAGCTGTGTCTCTCCCATGATCTTGATCGCCTCTTCGATGCTCCAGACCGCACCGTTGTGGAAGTAGGGGCGGGTCTCGAGGATATTACGAAGGGTGGGGACTTTGACCATGCCGTTCTTGTCACCCTTGAAATCGCCTACGTTGGCGTACTTGTAAGGCTTGGCTACGGGGAAGGGCTGCATGCTTCCGCCCAGGGCCACACCGTTGTGACAGCTGGCGCATCCCTTGTCGATGAAGACCTTCAAGCCCTCTTTCTCCTCTTTGCTCAATGCGTTCTCATTGCCGTTGAGGTAGTCATCGTAGCGAGAGGGAGTCACTAGTGTCCGTTCGAAATCACCGATTACATCGGCTACGTCTTTAAAAGTCGGAACAAATTTGGGATCGTTGTAAGCCTCCTGGAACTCTTTGACATATTCGGGCATGGAACGAACCACCTTCTCGACATGCTCTTTGGTCGCCGCCATTTCAGGAGAAGCCTGCATCGGCCCTTGAGCCTGATCTTCTACGTCCGGACTCCGGCCGTCCCAGAACTGTCTTTTTGCAAAGACGGCGTTGTAGACGGTGGGGGAGTTGAGATGATGAGGGTTGTGCCGCCACATATGCCCCGTCGCGGGTCCGACACCGTCCACTCCACCGGTGGCCAGGTTGTGGCAGGTGTTACAACTGATCAGTCCACTTTTGGAAAGACGGGGATCAAAATAGAGCTTTTTCCCCAACTCCACCTTTTTGTCGGTGACAGGGTTCTTGGGATTATCAGTCAGCTTGAAGAGCGCCGTCTTGTCTTCAGGGATCGGCTGAAGCCCCGCTTTCTTCGCTTTATCCATCAGGCCACCAGACGCAGACACACTCATTGTCAATGTAGCAATCAGACTCAGTGTAATTGTGGTTTTTTTCATACTCTCTCCTCATTTTGTAAATTTTCGATTCTCTTTTACGGAAACAAGGGTCCTCTCATTTCTCCAAGAGAATTCGTCTGAGATTATATATACTATTCGATAAAAAATGTCTTTAACAAATAGATAATATAGGATTTATATATTCTAATTGGAAAAACTATCGATAAACAGCATATGAATCCAAAATCAGTAGAGAGAAATTCCCGTGAAATAGAGCGCCATCTCCGCCGCGATCCCCGCCAGGAAGATCCAGAGGATGTTGAGCTTGAGGTAGCGCACCGCGATCAGGGCCCCCACGGCCCAGATGTAGGTGGCAGGGGAGACGAGGCTGACGCGCCCCAGGCTCAGCACGACAAAAAAGAGCATCCCTGTGAAAGCGGCCAGGATGCCCCGCAGCGCCTTGCGGATCCAGGGGTTGCGCTTGATCTTTTCGTAGAGTTCGGTCATCACGAGGGTGTAGAAAAAGGAGGGGTAGAACATCCCCACCGTCGCCAGAGCGCTGCCCAGGAGCCCCGCTACCTTGTAGCCGATGAAGGTAGCGGTGATGAGGAAGGGCCCGGGGGTGATCTGCCCAAAGGCGATTCCGTCGGCGAACTCTTTGAGCGTGAGCCAGTGGTGGGAGGCCACCGCCTCCTGCTGGAGCAGCGGCATAATGGTCATCCCGTTGCCGAAAGCCACGGCGCCTACCTTGAACATCGACCCGAGCAGCCGCCCCGCTTCGCTATGCCAGAGAAGACCCAGCGCCAGCAATCCGGCGAAGAGCGCACCGCTAAAAAGCAGCCCCGCCAGGCGCCACTGCCATTTGCCGGGGATCGGCATGGCCGTTTGGGGGCCTTGCTTTTGCATCTCGGGCTGCTGTTTCCAAAAGAGCGCCAACCCCAGGACAATGGCAAGCAGAATGATCCAGAAGGCATTGACGTGAAAGAGCATCAGGATAAAAGCGAGCCCCGCCAAAAAGGCAGTCCCCGCGCCGGAGAGGTAGCGTCCGGAGAAGTCGATGGCGACGTGGAGCACGATCCCCACCACCATCGCCTCCAGGACGATAAAGAGGGGATGAACCCAGCTCACCTGCCCGTAACGGAAATAGAGCCAGGAGAGCAGCAGCATCAGCCCATAGGAGGGCAGTACGAAAAGGAACGTAGCGAGAAAGGCACCGACGAAGCCTTTGATCCGGTAAGCGGCGTAGGCGGCGAGATTGAAGAGAATCGGGCCGGGATAGAGCTGCACCATCGCCAGCCCCTCGTCCATCTCCTCCTGGCTCAGCCAGCGCCTCCCGATGATCAATGCCTTGAGCTGCTGGAGCATCGCCATAGAGTAGGCGCTCAAGCCGATGAGGAAAAAGGCCCAGAGCAGCTCCCAAAGTGGAGGGACGATCCGTTGGGGGGTCGTTTTGGAAGAAATTGAATCCTCTATTGCACCTTGGGATTGTGGCATTTCCGGTTCCGTACCTCTTTGATCTCTTTGACCCGTTTTTCCAGATCCAGCAGCATCTCATACTGCTCGGAGTGGGTATGCCCTTTTGATTCCATCCGCCGTTTGCGTTCTTCGATCGTTTCGAGCCATTCGTCGATGATCTCGTCGGGGATGGAACAATCCGTAGCCTCTTTTTTTTCGTTTTCGACGATCCAGTCGGCGATCTTTTTCATAATGTGCATCATAACGGATCCTTTAGAAGTGGAGCTTCAGAAGCCCCATAATCATTTTGGCCGCCAGCAGCAGCAAAAGCACGGCGATGAGTTTCTTGACCTGGGCGGGGGTCAGGCGGTAGTGCATAATGAAGTCTCCCAGATACCCTCCCAGCACCGCGGCGACGGTGACGACCCCCAGGAGCACCCAGTCCATCTGCACGAAACTCAGGTAGGTGAAAAAGGCTCCCAAAGAGGAGAAGGGGATGATGAAGCTCACGGCGTAGGCGGCCTTTTTGGCGTCAAATCCCAGCAGGATCAGCAGCGGCATAATCAACGCTCCGCCGCCCACACCGATCATCCCCGAGATGATCCCGACGACGAAGCCGATGAGAAAAAGGATCCAGGCTTTGTCGTAGACCACCTTGGTTTCGCGCTTGGTATAGAGCAGCAAAATCGCCGCGGTGATCAAGAAAGCGACCAGGATCCATTTGACCACGACGACGGGGACGTATTGGGAGCTCCAGGCCCCCAGGGGCGTGGCGAGCAAAATGGCGATGACCAGCGGCAGGGCGAAGCGGATATCGAGCACCCCGCGGAAGAAGTTCATCACCGAAGCGGTGATCGTGGAGGAGCTATTGATGAAAAGCCCGATCGCCTTGGCGAGATTCAGGGGCATCCCCATCATATTGAAGGTCGGCACCAGCACGATGGCCGAGCCCACCCCGCCCATCGCAAAGAGCGTCGAGAGCCCCAGGGTCAGCAGAAAGTAGATCCCGTAGTGGATCAGTTCCGGCGTGCTCATCGTCTCAGAGCTTCAGATCTTTGGCTTTGCCGCCTTTGAGGCGTTCCATCAGGCCCAGCAGGCCGCCGACAAGGTATTTGACCTCGAAGCCTTTGGAAGCGAGGTAGGTGCGGGCCATATTGGAGCGGTCGGAATGGGGACAGGCGACGACCAGGAGCTTCTCTTTGGGGAGCTCGTCGAGACGCTCGGGCAGCTCGGGCGCCGGGATCTGCAGGCCGAAATTGAGCTGCCAAACCTTGGTCTCGAAGGGAACACGGATGTCGATGAGCTCCGCTTCGCCTTTGTTGTAGAGCTCGATGAACTCTTCGATCTCGATGCGCATATTTTTCATTTCGCTGGGGACGATGTTCAGAGGAAAGGTGTTCATTTTGTTCTCCTTGTTTTTGTGTTAAGTGCTATGTGTTACGTGTTACGATTTTTGGTGCTTGTCCGCACACAATGCCGTTGCCGGAGGCAACTCAATGCCCGATGCCGATCCGCAAAGCGGATCACAATGCCTTCGGTATCTATCGGATCTTCTCCATATACTTCTTCGCCTTATCTCCCCGCAGATAGTCGACGATGCCGAGCATCCCGTCGGTGAGGTAGCGGGCCTCGAAGCCTTTGAGCTTGAGAAAAAGCCGGGCGATCTCGGCCCGGTCATAGTGGGGGCACATCGTGACGATGGTCAGATCCCGATCCAGCTCGTCCAGCCGGTCGGGAAGTTCGTTGAGAGGGATGTGCTGGCCGAAGCCGATGTGCCACGCCTCGTACTCTTCCCGGAAACGGATGTCGATCACCTGGGCTTTGCCCGCGGCGTAGAGCTCGAACATCTCGGGCAGCTGGATCTTCATCGCTTTGCGCTCGTCGTAGTCGAAGCTGCGCAGGTACTCATCGAAGCTTTGTTCGTTCATTGGACGATCCTTTCTTTGTTGTCGTTTCGGCCGTATTCGCACTGGAAGGTACTGTGCTCGATGCCGAAGGCGTCGTGGAGCTTACGCTCGATCCGGTCGATCACCTCGGTAGCCTTGGAGAGGGGCAGATCCTCGCGAAAGTCCAGATGGGCCTCCTGAAAGATCCGCTTGTCGTCCAACTGCCAGAGGTGCAGATGGTGGGCGTTGGCGATCTCGGGCTCTTCCTCGATCGCTTCGGCCACCGCCTCCACGTCGATGCCGCGGGGAGTGAACTGCATCAGGATCGCTCCGCTTTCGCGCACCAGGTCGAAGGAGGCCCAGATCAGATAGAGAGCGATCAGGACCGAGATCAGCGGATCGACCCAGAAAAGCTGCCAATAGTACATCAGCACCCCGCCGACGACCACCGCTGCGGAGGTCATCACGTCGGTGAGCAGATGCAGATAGGCGGCCCGGACGTTCATACTCTCTTTGGCATCCTCCTTGACCAGCAGGACGCTGGCGGCGTTGAGGAGGATGCTCAGCAGCCCCAGCCCGATGACCCAGCCCGAAGCGATGGGCTCGGGGTGGAGAAACTTGCGAACCGCCTCGACGATCAAAAAGACTGCCACGGCGATCAGCACCGAGGCGTTGAAGAGCGCGGCGAGGATCTCGGCCCGCTTGTAGCCGAAGGTCCGCGACTCGGTGCCGGGCTTGACCGCCAGGCGGTTGGCCCCCCAGGCGATGAGTAGGGCCAGCACGTCGCTGAAGTTGTGCATCGCGTCGCTCAGCAGTGCCAGGGACCCCGAGAGGAAACCTCCGACGATCTGGGAGACGGTGATGAGGACGTTGAGGAGAATGGTGATCAAAAGGTTCTTACCGCTCACCTCGTGGTGATGGTGGTGGTGTTCTGCCATTTGGACTCCTTAGCGGTTTCGGCTCTGGCCGAAAAATTCCAGAAACATCAAAAAGAGGTTGATCAGATCCAGATAGAGCGCCAGGGCTCCCACAATGGCCACCCGGTTGAGGGCCTGGGGGTCGTCGCCGGCGAGGGCTTCGCCCATCTCCTTGATCTTCTGGGTATCGTAGGCGGTGAGGCCCACGAAGACGATGACGCCGATGACGCTGATCCACCACTCGAGCATCGGGCTGCCCAGGAAGAAGTTGACGACGATGGCGATGATGATCCCGATCAGCGCCGCAAAGAGCAGATGTCCCCAGGAGCTGAGGTCCTTGTCGGTGAAGTAACCGTAAAGGCTCATCACCCCGAAGGTCGCCGCCGCGACGAAAAAGGTCGTGACGATGGAGGCTTCGGTAAAAGCCAGCAGGATCGCCGCCAGGGTCATCCCGTCCACAATGGAAAAGAGAATGAAGAGCACCCGGGCCGTGGAGACCTGCATCTTGTTCATCCCCGCCGAGATGGCGACGACCAGCCCCAGTTCGATCAGCAGCAGGACCCAGATCATATAGGGGTTGCCAAAAAGCAGCTGGATCAAAGCCTGGGAGTGTGTCACCATAAAGGCCGAAAGCCCCGAGACCAACAGGCCGATGGTCATCCACTCGTAGACCGAACGCATCAGAATGTTGGTGCTGCGGGCATCCAGATCTCCCGCATAGAGTGCGCTACGCATCTTTGGCTCCTTGATAGGGAAATTTCAATCCGGGGTCTGCCCCGAACCGATCAGGCGTTTTCCAGAATGACTGTTTTGTAGAAGGGCTCCACCGGCCCTTCGACGATGTAGGGAAAGAGCGTCATCACCGCTTCGCGGAAGCGGATGTCGAGGTGGGAGTTCTCGTGATCCCAGACGGTTTGCCAGGTGCCGTGGAAGAGGTAATGGGTCTTGCCCCCCTCGCTGAAGGCCGACTGCAGGATCTCCGTGGTGACCGCTTTGCGGTAGTGGCGGTTTTGGTAGGAGCCGGGCTGACCTTCGGGGAAGCGGGGGTTGTAGTCGTAGTCCCCTTTGGCGGGGCGGAAGGTATCCTGGGCGATCTTGAGCAGCGCGGTGCTCTCTTTGTTGAAGGTCTTTTTGTCCTTCGTGAAGATCCCCACGTGGTTGTTGACGGTGAGCAGATCCTCCCGGGGGGCGTCTTTCTGGCTTCTGAGGAACTCGGCGACCTCTTTGCGGCTGGTGTAGATCCGCTTGCGGTCTCCCGCGGCGACGGTGACGTAGACCCCTTCGTGGTAATTCTTGCTGATGGGGCCGTATTTCTTCATCACCCCGGCGAAGGCTTCGCTCGCTTTGGACTTCTTGAGGTCACGGTAATTCTCGAAGCGAAGGAAGAGGGAGTAAAACAGCGGCATCGTGTTCTGCTTGGCGGCGTCGAGGTAGGCGGTCTTGAGGACCCCTTTGAGGTTACTGGGGTAATTCTTGACCATCGTGGAGTCGCCGACCATATTTTTCAGAGACATCGAGAGGAAGCCCCTCTTTTTTTTCATCTCTTTGGCCAGTTTGTCCATCTCATCGAGGAAATTGTCCTTGTGCTGTCCCATCAGGCGGCACTCGAAGTAGAGCGTCACCGGTCCTTCGGGGGTCTTCTCCCCTTTGCCGGGCTCGATCCGTCCCGCTGTCGCAAATCCGGGCATCGCAGCCACGGCACCCGCGGCCAGCGCCGCACTTTTGAGGAAATCACGTCGTTGCATTGTCTCTCCTTTTTCATTCATATTAAATTGGTTCTTCTTGTTCAGATAGGTTTCATTCGGTGGCGACAAAGGAGCGCTTGCCCCGAAGGGGTCCGCAGCCTCCACGGCTACGCTACGCTCCGACCGTTGCGGTTCCGAAACTACGGAGGACAAGCAGTTGTCCTCCGCTTTACGCTTCTCATTAGCGACTACCGGAGCCACCGAATGAAACCGCTTCTTTGCAGAAGACTCAATTTCAAAAGAAAGTATAACACCTTTGACTTAACAGTAGGTAAATATCATTCGATCTCTTTGTTCTGATGGGCGTAGAGCAGGATCGCGACGAAGACTCCCCCCTGGACCACCCCCAGGACCACCTCGCTGATGACCGCCACCATCGCCGGCAGCGTCTGAGGAATCCAATCTCCCGATCCCAGGGTCGTGAAGGTCACGGCGGAGATGTACATCGAGAGGATAAAGTCGTGGGATTGGATCGTCGCCAGATTCTCCGGCGGAAACTGGGAGTTGAGGTGAAAGAGGTGAAAGGGATCGAAGAACCAATAAACCGTAGCATAGAAGAAGATCGTGATCACCGTCACCTCCAGGTAGAGAAAGACCACGTGCAACAGGGCGATATGAAAGTGCCGCTTGGAGTGGCTGAAGATATAGATCGCCGTATCCAGCAGCAACAGGCGCGCCAGCACGATGTAGAGGATATCGAGAAACATAATCACATCCCGATGAGCCAGAAACCACTCCTTGTAGTCGGCAAGCGCCCAGACCTGGGGAAGCAAAGGAAGCAGAACCATCGGAAGGATCAAAAAGGCGATGTTCTCGTTCTGGACATAGCGGTTCTTTCGGGAGACGAATCGGTTCAGCATAGAGGGGTCCTTGGGTATCAAATTTCCGGCAGAAGCAAAGCTAATAGCTCACTTTCATCATCTCGTCGGCCGATTCGGAAAGCTGTTCGATCCGGGAAACGATAAGCTGTTTCAGCTTCCCTATGAATCTCCGCTCCTCCTCATTCAGCCGCGTCAAATCTATGAGGTATAGATCCAGAGCATCTTGCACTTTGCCGCACAGCATCTTGATACGCGAAGAGACCAACCTCGGCTTCAGACCCGTTTGTGCCGCAAATTCTCTAAGCGGATAACCGAGTATCCGGTTTGCGTCGAACTCATCACCGTAGGCCATCGCCAACTCGTGATCGATCCCCTCGTGCATAAGTATGCTCAGTAAATCATAGTAGGGCGCTACAGCAATGCCGCTTTTCCTGACGAAAAACGAAATGTTTTTACCGTGGGCATCGACATTGCCGATGATGAGATTGTAGATGGCCCAGTCGAGCAGTCGAAGCTTTGCGGTCGCCGGGACTTCACACTGTTGAGCAGCAGCGAAGAGTTTGGCGAAACTCGCGCCTTCGCGTATCTCCGCTACATCCCGTCCGGAGCCGAAGTTTCTTTCGTATTTGTAGGAGGGAGGAAGATCCAGTATTTGACACCCGTCGATGATGTGCATCCGCTCCACAGAACCGTCGTTATGCGCGATTCGATCGAAACGTTCGACCATCAAAACCGGATGCACACCGTATTTACGCAAAGTCACCGAAGCGACATCCAGGCCTATGGTACGCGCCAAAACCATACAAAAATATTCGTTGATGACGATGTGCGGATTTCTTCGGGTTTGAAACTTCAGAATATGTGTCGAGCTCAGGCTGCCGTCAGCAAGCCCCAAGACTCCATCCTTGAGAAGTACCGGCAGTTTCTCCTGCACTCCCGCCAGACTCAGCCTTGGTTTCCTATCCCAGATAATGATGCTTCTTTTTTCAATCTCGTCGATACGCCCGGTCAGTTCCTCTTCCGTTATGGGGCGAAATTTGTCAACCTCATTGTCCCGGGTATTCCCAAAATACAAGGCACCTGATGTTTCGAACCCTATCGCTTGCAAAATTCCATAAATATTGTATTTGGAGAGGTGAGTATATGCGGTCAGATCCTCCAAGCCTTTTCCTTCAGGGAGAAGGTTCTGTAAAAACCGTTTGATGCTTGCGGAGGATATCACGGTATGGAAAGGAAGATGAGGAGATATGGGATACCCCTTTTCGATCCACGTGTTCTCGTAAACAAAAGAGTAGCGATCCTCTTTCCCGTCGATCGTAAGTGTCGCGACGAGCTGTTTGTTCAAATGGACATCGAGGCTATGCATCCGAATTTTCCCAGGGATCGATCTTCATTTTGATACCGAGCGCCGCCATCACTTTGAGTACCGATTCCATACGAACACCGGCGGAGGCGTTTTCTATCTTCCCCAACGTTACGACTGAGACATCGCAAAGCATCGCCGCCGTTTTTCTGTCCAATCTCTGTTGGGTACGCCGGGCTCTTATGGCATCGCCGATGAGCTTGAGCGAAAGCGGCTGAGCGAGATCGGGAGTGGGAAGAGCCTTGATCTGTTTGCCTTTGGCCATCAATACCTCAAAAACTATTTTTGTATCATTTTATACTAACCTGATTCATTTTACTACAAAAAAATACTTTTATTGACTTTTGAAGCACTCTACTCTATTTTTTTATTTTGCCAGGTACTCTTCAAAAGCCCGGGTGATCTCTTCGGCAGGGACGAGGCCTTCGAGAAAGATCTCTCCATCCAGGACCAGGGTCGGGTCTTTGGCGATGCCCCGCTCGATCGCCTCTTCGGTGGAGTGGTTGTAACGGAAACGCAGGCGGATCGGCAGATGCTTGATGGCGCAGCTGAGGCGTTTGGAAAACTTGGCCGTCAGGACCCGGTCGCCGTAGAGCACCGCTTCGTGCAGGGGCACCTCGGTAAGCTGCGGGTTGAGGATCTCTCCTTCATCCATCACGTGGCAGGCGTCGAACTGTTCGGGGGTTTCGGGCATTTTGGATTCCTTTTTTTATCCGGGAGTAGGCTGGGAGATTCGCTACGCGAATCGGCAATGGGCAGTGAGCTGCCTTCGGCAGCGGCATTTTGCGGAATCACTCAATGCCGATTTGCGAAGCAAATCATAATGCTGAAGCCGCTTGCGGCTTCACAATGCCCAATGCCGCGCTTAAAGCTCCTCCTCGATCTTTTTGATCGGATTGGTCTTTTTGTTTCGCGGATCGGTGATGTAGGCGTACATCGGGACGTAGACCAGGGTCAGGAGTGTTCCGACCAGCAATCCGCCCACGGCGACGTCGGCCAGGGGGCTGAGGCGCTCGAGGCCTACGGCCTGCTCCAGGGCGATGGGGATCATTCCGGCGATGGTGCCAAAGGCCGTCATCATCACGGGACGGAAACGGACGCGTACCGATTCGATGGCGGCGTCGAAGGGGGTCTTGCCCTCTTTTTCATACTCTTTGTAGAAGTCGATGAGCAAGACGGCGTTTTTGATGATGATCCCGAAAAGCAGTAGCACGCCCACCATCGAGGGCATACAGCTGGGCTTGTTGAAGATCATCATCCCCCAGGCCGCCCCGATCATCGAAAGCGGCAGCACGAGGATCATAATGAGCGCCAGGCGCACCGACTCGTAAACGGCGATCAGCACCATAATCAGCACCAAGACCCCCAGGCCGATGGCTTTGACCATCCGCTTGAAGCTGTCGTTGAGCTGTTTGATGTCCCCTTCCTGGGTGACGATGTAGCCGTCGGTGTTGACCTTTTTGAGCGCCGCTTCGGCGTCGGCGGTGATGTGGGTGACGGGGCGTTTGGCCCGGTAGCCGTTGACGTCGATGCTATAGAGCATCCGGTCGCGCTCCAGCTTGGCGGCGACCAGGTGGGGCCGGAAGGTAGCGAACTGGCTCAGGGGAATTTCGCCGAACTTCGTCGCGATGGGCAGCATCTTGAGGGTTTCGACGTTCTGGGCGTATTTGCCCTTGAGGTAGAGGCGCACGAACTGCGTCTGCATCGAGGAGAAATCCCCCGCCAGCGACGCCACGCCGCCTCGCAACGGCAGCTGGGAAATGATCTGCAGCGGGGTCGTGCCGTAGCTCAGCGCCTTGTTGGCGTCGATGGTCAGCTCGATCTCGTTGAAGTCGCTGTCCCAGCTGGTCGAGACCGAGGTGAGCCCCTTGATGTTGCGGATCGCCGCCAGAACCTCCTTGGCCTTGTCGGGAAGGCGCTCGTAGTCGCTGGATTTGAGGCGGATATCCAGGGGGGCCTTGATCGTCGAGAGGGCCGTGGCGCCGAAGTCGAAGACATCGTCGCGCTTGACGTCGGGAAGCAGGGCGAGGCGGTCGCGGATCTTGTTTTCCAGATCCCAGATCGTGGCGTTACGCTCGAAGCGGTTGACGGCGGTGATGGTGAGCGTTGCTTCGGTGGGCAGGTTGCCGCTGCCCAGGCTCAGGACTCCCGACTCGGAGCCGAAGGCGATGGAGCTGCGCACCAGCCAGGGCTGCTTGTCCAGCCAGGCGAGGAAGGGCTGGAGCTTCTTCTCGGCGCTTTCGACGGTTTCGTTGACGCTGAAGGCGAGCTGGGCTTTGATGATCCCCGTATCCATCGGCGGCATAACGTCTTTGCCGATGGTGGGCATGACGTTTTTGAGGCTCAGCACCAGGGTCAAGACTACGGCGGCGGTCAGCAACATCCGCCGCAGGGGCCAGAATTTGCCGTTGGAGAATTTGAGAATCCCCACGTAGGGGCCGACCAACCGACCGATGGTGTTTTGGTAGAGGGATTCGAACCACTTCTCCACCCGGGTTTTGCCCGTACCGTTGCGGTAGAGCCAGACCGAGAGCTTGGGGATGAAGGTGATGGAGAGGAAGTAACTCACCAACAGCGCGATGATCAGGGTCGAAATCAGCGGCCGGAAGATGTGCTGCGGGAAGTCCCCCACGAACATCAGCGGAAACATCACGGCGATGGTGGCAACGGTGCCGGCGAAGATCGGCTTGAGGACCTCTTTGGTCCCCTCCTTGACCGCCGTCTGCAGATCCTCGTGCTCCTCGTTGAGATGGCGTTCGATGTTCTCCAGGACGACGACGGCGTCGTCGGTGAGCATCCCCAGCGCCAGGATGATCGCGGTGTAGATGACGATGTTGAGCTCGCCGCCCATCAGCCAGATGATCGCCATCGTGGCGAAAAAGACCATCGGGATCGAAAGCCCCGCGGCGACGATCGCCCGGAAGTTGCCCAAAAAGATCATTATGACCAGCAGGGTGTAGATGACCGCGTCACGCAGGGCTTCGAGCATATTGGTGTTGGCGGTCTCGATCAGGTCGCGCTGGGTGTCGGAGATGCTGAATTTGATCTGGGGATAACGCTTTTTTAGTTTGGCCATCTCCGCCCGGGCCGCCTTGGAGACGGCCAGGACGCTGCCGCCGGGAGCCCGCTGGATTGCCAGGGCGATGGCGGGTTTGCCGTTGCCCAGGTAGCCGCTGGTGCGCTTCTGGTGGCTCCAGGCGACCTTGGCGATGTCCCCCAGACGCAGATTGGGGGCGATGGGGAGCTGCTTGAGCTCGGCGATCTGGTCCCGCTCTCCGTAATAGGTCAGGGTCGCGAAGTTATTGGGGCCTTTGACGAAGCCGATGGGGGTATCCCGGTTAATGGCGCGGATGGCTCCAATGAGTTTGTTGAAATCCACCCCGTAGTGCTTGGCTTTGAAGGGGTCGATCTCGATGGTGATGGCGCTCTGGTAGCCCCCGAAGACCTCCACGTTTCCGATGGCGGTGTTGCCCAGAAGGTAAGGTTTGATGAAGCTGTCGGCGATCTTGCGGATCTCGGGCAGCGTGATGTTGCCGTCTTTGGGGCTGAGGGAGATCACATCCACCGGCAGGGTGAAGTCCCCGGCGGTATAGACGGCGGGGGTGACGTTGGCCGGCAGGCGCCCCTTGGCGATGGAGAGGGCGTTGGCGACGTCCACGGCGGCGGCTTCGAGCCCCTTTTTGTACTCGAACTCCGCTTTGACGATGGACATATTGGCGACGTTGATACTGCTGACGTCGCGAACCATCGAGATCCGCGCGATCTCCGCCTCGATGGGTTTACTGACGCTGCTGGCGGCGACTTCGGCGGTGGCGCCGGGGACCTGGGTGATGACGACGACCTGAGGACGGTTGGCATCGGGGAAGAGGTTCTTGGGCAGCGTCATCAACGCCACGACGCCCAGAGCGAAGAGGATCGCGATCAGGCTGTAGAGCTGATAGGGACGTTTGAAAAAGTAATTGAACATGGCCGCTTACTCCCGGGGGGCTTTGACGACGGGATAGCCGCCCAGCAGGCGCAGAAGGATGTCCGGCTTGGCTTCGACGATCTCTTTGCCCGCCAGTCTGGGATCCAGGGCGATGCCCTGCTCGCCCATCGCCAGCACCGGTGCGGGGATCGCCTTGACCCCTTTGCCGGTGTAGAGGAAGAGCCAATTTTTCCCTTCGCGGTTGAGCAGCGTATCGTAGGGCAGCAGCACCGCGTTACCCTGGAAGGTGACTACATCGGTTTCGACCCGGTTGCCGGCGGGGATGTAGCGGTCGATGTCGGCGCGGTATTCGTTGAGCCCGTTGAAGGTCGAGTGCAAAGGCTCGAGGGAATACTCCTTGCCCTGGAAGCGGATCTTCTTCGCTCCGCCGGGCAGGCGCACCAGCAGCCAGGTCCCTTCGGACGCGGCGATCTTGACCAGAGGTTTGCCCGGGGTCGCCAGGTCGCCCACGCTGACCATCGCCGCCGAGACCACTCCGTCCACCGGCGACGTGATGCGGGTGTAGGAGAGTTGGTTCTCCAGCGTCGCCTGCTCCCCCTCGAGCTTGGCGATCTGCGCCTGGATGGCGGCCACCTTGGCTTTGGCGTTGTCGATCTTCACCGCCTCGTTCTGAAACTGCTCTTTCGAGACCCCCTGGACCTTGAGCAACTCTTTGCTATGCTCGTGGATCGCGATGAGGTTTTGCAAATTGACCTGCGCCGCCTCAAGCTGGGCGCGGGCGCTCTCCAGCGCGTGACGCACCGACTCCAGGGAGGCTTTGATCGCCGTATCGTCCAGGCGGACGAGGAGCTGCCCCTTCTTCACTTTCGTCCCGCTTTTGGGAACCTCCAGAACACGGGCGGCGACTTTGGAGGCCAGCACCGCGTCGTTGTCGTTCTTCGTCAGGGCGATGGAGGGGACGCTCAAGGTCACCTTCGACGCGCTCGCCTTGCGGGTGTCGATGACGACGGCGTACTCTTTGGCCGGCGGCATCTGCGCCTCCTGGGCCTTGCGTTTCTTGACCAGACGAATCGCGCCGGCCACCAAAGCCGCGACGACGATCAGAAAGATCAGGAGTTTGAGGAGTTTTTTCATCGCTTGCATTTCTATTTTTTCCTTCCAAATTTTTCCGAACAAAGAGAGTTTTCCGGATCCGACCGCCTAATGCGACACCTCAACAATCAATAAAGAGCGGCAACTTCATAATGATTTGCACTCCGGAACCCTCGATCGAGTCCGGCAGGACAAAACATTCCAAAAAGCCGCCCCCCAATGACCAATAACCAATGACCAATAACGACATCGCAAAGCGATGCTTACCGCACAAGCCGCCCGAAATCGTTGCCGTAGAGGAAGGCCAGCTGCGCCAGAGTCTGCCACCAGAGCGCCCGGCTCTTGTAGAGCTGGGCTTTGGCGTCGTAGAGAGCGTCGACGTAGCGCAGGTACTCCTCCAGGGTCATCCGCCCCTCGTCGTAGCTCTTGCGGGCGATGGCGAGGAGTTTTTTCTGATTGGCGATGTTGCGGCGATGGAGGGAAAAGCTGTGCTCCAGCACGCTGACCTGGCGCTGCATCCCCCGGGCTTTGATCCGCAGTTCGTCGGCGGTTTTGGCCAGCTCGGTCGCACTCTTCATCGCGTGAATCCGGGCCTTTTGCATGCTGCGGATCTGAGGCATATCCACCAGCGGAGCGCTCAGGGTCAGCCCGATGCCGCCGTAGTCTCGGTGGACGTTGCGTCCGCTGAGATAGCTCTCGGTATAGCCGCGGTTGATGTCGGCATCGAGGTGCAGCGAGGGGTAGAGCTTACGCTGTTCGGTCTCGGCAGCCAGAGCGTCCGCCCGGGCTTTGGCTTCGAGGGGCTCCAGAGGGAGGAAGCTACCCCTGTGGAGCGTGCCGCGACGGCGCAGTGGAGCGGCGTGCCGCAGCTCGATGCCGCTGAGGGTGGCAATGAGGGTACGCAGGTTCTCCTTCTGGATGGCGATGTTGTCCAGGGCGATGCGGATCGTATCGAGGCGGTCCTGCACCTTGTAGAGCGCCGATCCCGAGGCGCGGCCGGCTTCCACCTTGGCCCGGACGATGCGCTCGGTACTGCGCAGGGTCTTGGCTTTGGAGTGCAGCGCCGCTTCCGTCTCTTCGAGATAGCGCAGGTTCGCGTCGGCTCCGAGGACCGTCGCCTGGTTTTTGAGCAGGTCCACCCGCTGTTTGGCGGCGGCGGAGCGGCGCATCGCTTCGGCTTTGTCCGCCAGAGAGAAGAGACTGGCGACGAAAATCGGCATCGAGAGCGTAGCCCCCACCCGCTCGATGTCCCGGCCGAAGGGGAGATCGGGAGCGACGGCGGCGTTTTCCGAGGGCGTCACGGGCCGGAGGTTGCTCGGGCTGTTGTAGTGCCGGACGCTGCCGAAGATCCGGATCTTGGGCCAAAACTGCCCCCGAACCATCTCCAGAGCCTTTTCGCTCTCCTGGATAGTGTAGCGGTCGATCTTTTGCTCGTAGTGGTTTTTGACCCCGTCGAGGAGCTGTCCCACCGTCGCCGCCTGGAGCGCTCCGCCCAGGATCAATCCGCTCATTAGTGTACGTTTCAGCATGTCAAAGCCTTCAGAATTTTGTCGGCGAGGCGCTCCACAATGTCGTGGAACTCCACCTCCTCTTTCAGGGCCGGGTCGTTCAGCTTGTCGGCGATCTTCTCCCGCAGAGGGCGACTGACGTGGTAGGCGGTCAACGGCGTGACGATCATCATCTGCACCAAAAAGGGGCGTTCACTCGCGAAACTCCCCTCCGCCTTTCCCTGATCCAAAATCTCCCGCAGGCGCTCGAGGATACCGCTCATCTTGTCGGTACAGCTCTCGGGCAGCGTCCCCGCCCCGCCGGTGATCTCCCGGGAGAAGATGGCACTGAAATGGGGATTGTCGATCAGAAAATTTCCAAATGTCGTTACGTAACTGCGCAGACGATCTTTGGCGTCACCCTCCTCGGTCTGGTGCAAGATCCGCTCTTCAAGCACACTGAACTGACTGCAGGTCACCGCTTCGTAGAGGGAGGCTTTGTCCTTGAAGTGGTAATAGATCGCAGGCTTGGTAATCCCGCAGGCTCCCGCGATATCGTCAAGGGTCGTCCCCTCGTACCCTTTCGCCGAAAAAAACTCCAACGCTTTTTGGCGAATCTTCTCTTTGGTCGTCGGATTCGGACTCATTCTTCTCCTTTTTCTTTTCCTCAAGCTTTCGAATCGTTTGGGCTTTACTGATTAGTAAGTCGGATTTTACTCCAATTTTTCTGAGATTTCAACCCCGATTTCATACTCCAACGTATCGGGTATAATTGCGTCCATGAATTATCCGTCAAAATCCCCTCTTCCCCTTATCGAAGACTTCCGCTCCATCGTCGTAGAAAATCGCCCTTTGATCGACACCCGCGCTCCGGTAGAGTTCGCCAAAGGAGCCTTCCCCAATGCCGTAAATCTGCCTCTGATGAACGATGAGGAGAGAGAGCGGGTCGGAACCGTCTACAAAAAAAAAGGGCATGATGCCGCCGCGGCTCTGGGGCATGAATTGGTCGGCGGGAAGATCCGCAAAGTCCGAATCCGTGCCTGGCTTGATTTTCTTGAAAAACATCCCGACGCCTACATCTACTGCTGGCGGGGAGGCCAGCGCTCCCAGATCGTCCAGCAATGGATCCATGAAATTTCCGAAAAAGCCGTTCCCCGCCTTAAAGGGGGATACAAAGCTTTCCGGCATTATCTGATGGAGGAGAGTCTGCGCCTGGCTCGGGAGAAGAAAGTACTGATCCTTGGGGGTCGCACCGGATCGGGTAAAACGCTGCTGATCGAGAAAATCCCCGAAGCGATCGATCTGGAGGGAATCGCCCATCACCGAGGCTCCGCCTTCGGCCGCTACGCCCACTCCCAACCGAGCCAGATCGACTTCGAAAATGCCCTCGCCTATGCCCAGATCCGTCATGACGCAGCACAACATCCCTTCCTGCTCATCGAAGACGAAAGCCGCAACATCGGTCAGCGTTATATCCCGACAGAGGTCTTCCAGGCTTTTCAACGCGGCAAGGTCCTCCTCCTCGAAATACCGCTCGAGGAGCGGATCGAAATCAGCTACCAGGACTACATCCTCTTCGCCCAGAGAGAGTATGACGAAGCGTACGCCCGGGGAGAGACCCCCTACGATTGGTACGAGACGATGCGCCACAACTTCCGCCGCATCCGCAAACGTCTGGGCAATGAGCGCTACGAACGCTTCACCGCTCTATTGGATAGCGCCTGGAAAGAGCAACAACGCAGTGGAACAACCGAACAACACAAAGAGTGGATCCGCGCACTTTTGGAAGAGTACTACGACCCCATGTATGACTATCAGATCGAAAAGAAAAAAGATCGGATTGTTTTTCAGGGAGATGCCAACGAAATTCTGGAGTTCCTCGGGCAATTCCGATCGTGACCACTGAAATCATTTGGCGCAATGCGCCAGTCATTCAAGGTCATTCGTAGTCATTATCCCAAATTATGCAGTAGAAAGTGCGCCAGATGTGTCGATGCTCGGTGTGTAGGGGTGCACAGCCGAAACGTAGGCGCACCCGGAGGGTGCGTCGAGGCTTTGGATGTGTCGCCCATGCCGCCGATGATCGATGCAGATGGCGTGCCGGCTAATGCATAGTTTGGGATTATGGGGTCGATACAACACAAAGCGCCAATCCGGTAACGATCCAAATCAACGAAGAATTCCTCTACGCGTGGCACATTCGAAGAAACGGCAGTAAATCGCGTTTTCTTTTTCTTTGCTTCGTTTCCTTTTTCTTTGTCGCGAAAACAAAGAAAAAGAAATGAAGAAGAGAGTTTCAGAAGGAATCGTGGGATGATAATCCCACACTACAGATTCATGGATTTCAACTCCTTCTTCCTGCGCAACAGATGCATCGGCCCGAAAAGCTCCCAAGCCTTGGAGTTGCAAACAAAACTGACATTGTAGGGATGCTCCAGTTCGATCGTCTCGAAAGCCTCCGCCCCCTTCAGTTTGCGCAGCTCCCGGGCATGGGCACCAAAAAGAATGAGCCCTGGCTGATAACTCACCAAACCCCGCAGCAGCCTTTGGACAAAGCTTCTCCAGGCTTTGATATGCCGCTTCGACTCCTCTTTGGTGCTGAAGAGCAGAGCCATATTGAGCAGCAGAACTCCGTTTGCCTCGAAGTTCTTCCGAAGCTCATCGATACTGTCGATCAATTCCTCTTTCGGCAAAGCGGCGATCGCCTGCTGACTCAGCTCCGTACACTTCAGCAGCCCCTCCGCCGCCAGGGCCATTTTGATGAAGTTGCGCAGGCTCGTGGCACGGTTAACCTCCCGCGAAAGACCCGTCTGGGAGAAGATCCGCTTCACCCGCCCGTCGATGAAGGCGTAACCGACGGCGCTCTCCTCACGGGGGTAGGGATCCTGCCCGAAAAGGATATAACGAAGATCCTCGGGCCGCAGAGTGGAAAACGCGGCCAAAAGCCTTTCTTTTGAGGGGATGTACCCTTCTCCTCCCAGGATCCACTCCCGATACTCCGACTCCAGACTCTCCAGTGCCGGCAGCAAAATCGGCTCCCACTCCCGGCCGACGCCGTTCATCTCCAAAAGTCTACGGAGCTCTCTCTTCGACTCCATACATCCCCCTCCCTCTTTTTCGGATAAAATTCTATCCAAAGAGACAAAAACGGTCGAAAAAGTATAGGAGAGGAAAAGCATGCCTCAACAGCAGACGATGATCCTCTACGGATGCAAAGTTCAGAGTGATTTCTCCTTTCCTCTGAGGCTTCCCGAGGAGGGAGAGTATCACGACGAAATCCTCCTCAGCGGGGATCTGCCTGCCGATCTCATCGGGGACATCCGCTGCGGCTCCCATCTCTACGACACCCACGGGCGGCGGATTTTCCTCTACACCGACCGCCCTCTCGACACTCCGATAGCGGGGCAACCCTACTGCTACGAATCCGAAAACGTCGCCCGCTTCTACTGGCGCCACGGAGAACGCCGTATCTATTACGAACGGCTCGCCGAAGGGGACGCCGAGCGCTTCGCTTTCTGGTTCATCCATCTCTTTCAACCGCTCTATATGACCCTCGAAGAGTTCTCGATCTTTTTCCATAGCGGGGCGGTAGACGTCGACGGAGAGGCCATCGCTTTCATCGCTCCCTCCATGGGCGGCAAGTCGACAATGACCGATGTTTTTCTCAGACGGGGACATCCTCTGATCACCGACGATATCCTGCCTCTCCGCCGGGAGGGCGAACGGATCCTTTGCGCGCCCTCCTTTCCCTATCACCGCCCTTTTCGCGCCCCCGAAACGCTAGGATACCCCACCGACAACTATCGCACCGATTTCAGACAGCTCAAAGCCCTCTACATTCTGGAAAAAGGAGATCCCCGGGAACCGACCCTCATCCAGGCTCTGCACGGTTTTCGGAAATTCGAAGCGCTCAAATATCTTGGTCTCGTCTATACTTTCCGTTTCATGACACTTACGCACAACCGCCTTTTGGGCGATCTACTCAATCGGGTCAACGTCTTTCGTGTCACACGACCGTGGAGTATGGAGCGCCTCGATGAAGTCTATCAAGAGATCCATCGACACGCACAGAACCTCTCCCAAGGAGCTTGACGGGACGCTCACTCCTCATCTTCGGACCAAAAACCTCTCCCGCTGCGACGCTCGATCATCTCGACGATCACCCCCTGGATCCAAGCCGCCAGAACGATATAGAGTGAGAGAAAAAGGGTAAAGGGCCAACCGAAATAGTAGATCATCATCGGTAGGAGAGGGACTTTGACCGCCCGGGCATAAAAAAAGGCGGTGATGTATCCGTCGCGCAATCCGTGACGGCGCAGATCTTCGATCATCGGATACCAGGCGTACATCGGACCGTGGCTCAGGATCCCGGCTCCAAGGGCGATGAGCCAGGCGTGCCATCCGGCATCTTCGCCCAGATGGCGCGCCAATTTTTTCGGATCGAGCCAATAGTGGAGAGCCCCGGCGAGAAAAACCACGACGAAAAGAATCGGAACGATCTCCTCCAGAACCTCCAGAGCGAAACGCATCGCCGTCAGGGTCTGCGCCTCTCGCCAAAAAAAGAGCGCCGCATAAAGTGCGAGAACTCCCCCAAGAAATTTGACGCCCCGCAAGCGAAAACGTCGGGGGCTTTTTTGTGTCACATCAGCCATTGGGCACTCCAGACGGAGGCGACCGCCGTCACGATCGTAAAGAGAAAAGCCAGAAGATTTCTCAACAGCGTAAAGCGGATCCCGAAAACCTCCGCTTCGAGCGGCAGCTGCACCACCCCGAGTGTCACCCAGGCCAGGATAAATGCCGCCACGGCATAGAGGCTCACCCCCTGTCCCAGCAACTCACCGCCCAGCACATAACTCACCAGCGCCTGTCCGACGGCGATCATCCCGGCGAGTGTCCCGATCAGCGTATCGTGCACCGCATGACCGGTGAAGAGCGAAGCGAGCATCTCCCGGGTGATAAAGGCCCGAAAGACCCCCACCAATCCCACGATTCCCAGCATCATCGGCAAAATCGCCGCGATCCCCAGGGCCGCGTTTTTCAGCGATCGACGGTAGCTGCGCTCTTCGCTCTTCATCGCTCGAAAGCCCGACGCATCCAGGATTCGACCTCCTCTTGCGAGTGTCGATGGTCGGTAAAGTGTCCGAAAGCGAGCACTCCCTGATAGAGCAACATGTCACTGCCGTCTTTGCAGGGAAGTCCGTAGGCTTCGGCCAACGCGAGAAAGGGAGTGCGGCGACCGTAGATCACATCCATCGCTCCCCGAGCCCGGGAAAAGAGCGCCTCGAGGATCTCCCGGGGAGCGGGGAGCGATTCGTCCCGAAGACCGGCGGAGGTGAGATTGACCACCAGATCGAAGGCCCGGGGATGGAAACTCTCCCAGGTCTCGACCGCAAAACCGGCTTCGCGGAACGAAGCCAGGCGCTCGGCTCCGCGATTGAGGATCGTCACCCGATACCCCGCTTCACGCAGCACTTCGACCGTCGAGCGCGCCGTACCTCCGGCCCCGATGCAGAGTACCTCTCCGGCGTCAAAGGGTTCGATCGCTTTGAGAAAGCCGGGAGCGTCGGTGTTGTAGCCGTGCAGCCGTCCGTCGCGCTCGACGATCGTATTGACCGCTCCGACTTTTCGGGCGAAGGGGTCCAGCAGATCACAGGCCCGGTGCGCGGCTTCTTTGTGCGGGACGGTGACGTTGACCCCCCGCAGCTTCAATGAAAAAAACCGCTCCCGCAGCATGTCTCCATCGATGAGCCGATAGCGGGTATAGCAGGCCGGATACCCCAGACCTCGAAACGCTTCGTTGTGCATCATCGGGGAGAGAGAGTGAGAGACAGGATCCCCGAAAATCGCAAAAAGTTCCCGATCCATGACTCAGAGATCTTTGGGGCAGCTCATCTCCACGGCCACTTTGACGACACCGGACTGCTCGGGATCTTCGTAGGCATAGAAGCGGTGCTTTTTGCACCAGGTGGCGTTGGCATGGTTGGCCAAACGCAGCGCGGCGTTCTCCGCCTCTTCGAGAGTCGCGTACTCTTTGTCGAGCCACTGCTCGTGCAGTTTCTCATCTTTTTTCGCACAACTGCACATCTTTTCCATATGAATTTTATACATACTTTTAGTCTCCTGCATCATTTTCAACAATATCCCATCAAATCGGAGACACAATTATATACCAGACCTCTCATGGAAATGGTTACTCTTGGGTTAACAACCCTAGTACTATAATTTTGACGATGGTTTTTCAAAAAAACAAAAATTCTTCGTCAAAGGAGATCCAAATGAGTTTCGCCTGGCCCCGGAGAGTCTGGGAATTCTACCGCGACGGTTTCCGCTCGATGCGGCTGGGCAAAAAACTCTGGCTCCTAGTCGCCATCAAACTCTTCGTTCTTTTCGTCGTCATCAAATGGCTCTTCTTTCCCGATCTGCTCAAGACCCGCTTCCACAACGACCGGGAACGGGGGGCCTTCGTCCTCGACCAACTCACCCACACAAAGGAGTAAGTATGCACATCGACCCCAGCCTCGTGGAGTGGTCACGGGCCCAGTTCGCCCTGACAGCCCTCTATCACTGGCTCTTCGTCCCGCTGACCCTGGGATTGACCTTCATCGTCGCCATCATGGAGACGATCTACGTCAAGACCGGCAACGAATGGTGGAAAAAGACCACCCGCTTCTGGATGGGCCTGCTGGCGATCAACTTCGCCATCGGCCTGGCCACCGGCATCATCATGGAGTTCGAGTTCGGCACCAACTGGTCCAACTACTCCTGGATCGTCGGCGACATCTTCGGCGCTCCCCTGGCCATCGAGGGGTTGATGGCCTTCTTCATGGAGTCGACCTTCTTTGCCGTGATGTTCTTCGGCTGGGACAAGGTCAGCAAGCGGATGCACCTGCTCTCCACCTGGCTGGTGGCCATCGGCTCCAACCTTTCGGCGCTGTGGATCCTCGTCGCCAACGGCTGGATGCAACACCCCGTGGGCATGCGCTTCAACCCCGACACCGCGCGCAACGAGATGGTGGACTTCTGGGCCGTGCTCTTCAACCCCAACGCCTACAGCAAATTCCTCCACACCATCAGCGGCGGCTACGTCCTGGCTTCGCTCTTCGTCATCTCCATCAGCGCCTGGTATCTGCTGCGCAAGCGCAACATCCAGTTCGCCAAGCGCTCCATCATGGTCGCGGCGAGCTTCGGGCTCATCGTCTCGCTCTTCAACGTCACCACCGGAGACGACTCCGCCCGCCATGTCGCCCAGGACCAGCCGATGAAGCTGGCGGCGATGGAGGGGCTCTACCAGGGCAAATCCGGCGCCGAGATCGTCACCTTCGGGATCCTCAACCCCTCCAAGAAGGTGGGCGACAAGCAAGAACCCTTCCTGGTCAAAGTCGCCATCCCCGACGGGCTTTCGCTGCTGAGCTACCACCGCGTCGACGCCTACGTCCCCGGGATCCGTGAGCTGGTCTACGGCAGCAAAGAGCACGGCATCCCGAGCGTCGCCGAAAAGATGAAGCGCGGCAAAGAGGCCGTCGCCGCCCTGACCGCCTACAAGGCCGCCAAAAAAGCGGGCGACACCGCCAAAATGGAAGCGGCCAAGAAACGTTTCGAAGCCAACAGCACCTATCTGGGCTACGGCTACCTCAAAACGCCATTGCAGGCGGTCCCCAGCGTGCCCATCACCTTCTACGCCTTCCACACGATGGTAGGCCTGGGGACCTGGTTCGTGCTGCTCTTCATCGTGATCCTCTACTTCACGATGACCAACACGCTGGAGCGCCACCGCAAATGGCTCTGGGCGGCGCTGTTCAGCCTGCCGCTGGGCTACGTGGCCCAGGAGTCGGGCTGGATCACCGCCGAGGTGGGGCGTCAGCCCTGGGCGATCCAGGATATGCTGCCGGTGGGGATGGCGACCTCTAACATCGTCACGTCGCCGGTGATGATCACCTTCTGGCTCTTCGCCATCCTCTTTACCGCGCTGCTCATCGCCGAGGTCAAGATTATGACGACCCAGATCAAACTGGGGCCCGTAGAACTCAAGGAGGATTCCCATGTTTAATTCAATGAGCTATCTGCATCTGCAGGAGTACTGGTGGTTCCTGATCGGCGTGCTGGCGGGGCTCTTCGTCTTCATGACCTTCGTCCAGGGAGGGCAGACCCTGCTGTGGACCCTGGGCAAAAGCGAAGAGAAGCGCGACCTCATCGTCAACGCCCTGGGGCGCAAGTGGGAGCTGACCTTCACCTCCCTGGTGATGTTCGGCGGGGCGCTTTTCGCCTCCTTCCCCCTCTTCTACGCCACCAGCTTCGGCGGGGCCTACTACGTCTGGATGGCGATCCTGTTTTGTTTCATCATCCAGGCGGTGGCCTACGAATACCGCAAGAAGCCCGGCAATGTCTTCGGTGAGCGCACCTACGAAGTCTTCCTCTTCATCAACGGCAGCCTGGGGATCATCCTGGTCGGCGCCGCGCTGGGGACCCTCTTTACCGGGGGGAACTTCGTCGTCAACGACATGCACCTCTCCCACTGGACCAAAGCCACCTACGGCCTGGAGGCGCTGCTAAGCTTCTTCAACGTCGCCTTCGGTTTCATGCTCTTCTTCCTGGCGCGCCTGCTGGCGGCACTCTATTTCCTCAACGCCATAGACGACGAAGAGATCGCCCGCCGCGCCCGGATCGTCCTGCGCTACGAGAGCTGGATCTTCCTGTTGCTCTTCCTCTACGTCGCCGGTTCCATCCTGACGATGAAGGGCTACGCTTACGATCCCAAGACCTTCGCCGTGCACGTCGAAGCGCTGAAGTTCTGGCACAACCTCCTGGCGATGCCCGCCGTGGCCGTCACCCTGGGCGTGGGGGTCGTGCTGCTACTCTGGGGCCTGGCTCTGGGGATCTTCACCCAAAGCGACAAAGGGATCTGGCCCGCCGGCATCGGTACGGTGCTGACGGTGCTGGCGCTCTTTTTGCTCCTGGGCTACAACCACACCGCCTACTACCCCTCCCTGGCCGACCCCCAGAGCTCCCTGACGATCCAGAACAGTTCGGGTAGCCGCTATACCCTGGTCGCCATGTCCTGGGTTTCGTTGCTGGTCCCCGTCGTCCTGGGATACATCGTCCTGGTCTGGCGCTCCATGAACCGCACCAAGATCACCGTCGAAGAGGTCGAGAGCGACCATCACCACTACTGAGAAAGGAGAAAGGAATATGGAATACACCGACGCAATTCTCTGGTACGCCTCCTGGCCCGTACTGATCTACATCGCCTACCGCTTCGTGCTGCTCAATATGAAGCACCACGCAAAAATGGAGCGCCTGGAGGAATACGACCAGCAATGCGGCGGGGCCGTCGAGCCCAAGGCCTGCGAAAAGTTCTGATCCCCCGGGCCTCTGCGCCCCCCGGCTTCGCTACAATGTCTCTATGAAAGAAGAGAATGCAAACCAAAAACGCCCCATCGACCCCCGGAATCTGATGGCGGTGGAGCGCTCCACCACCTCCCTGATCGGAACCTCCATCTCCCTCATCGTCCTGGGCTTCGTGGTGGAGAAGTTCGAACTTTTTCTCCACATCCTCGCCGTCAACCTCTCGGGCAAGAAGCATGCCCAGATCCCTCAGCTCGTCCACATCGACTTCTACAACTATCTGGGCATCGGCATCGTCAGCGCCGGGATCGTCATGGCGCTCTACACCTACCGCTACTACACCCGCTGGATCCGCCATCTGGAAGAGGGGTGCATCGACACCGACAAGGCGATCTATTTCTGGCTCGCCCTCTTCGTCGCCTCGATCGGCGTTTTGCTGCTGATCAGTATGATCGTACTGTAGGAGGAGAAAGCGATGGCCGACTTTCTGAGCTTCAACCGCTTCATCACCCAGGACGTTCTGATCGTCTTCTACTACTTCGGTGCCCTGCTGATGCCGGTTTTGCTCTATTTTTTTCGTGGGGTACTGCTGGAGAAGGTCTCCTTGCTACGGAGCGTCGACGAAAAGTTGCGCACCTTCTACGGAAAATTTGGGCTGAGGGAGAAGATACTGTTTTGGATCACCTTTTTGACGATCTTTTTCTGTATGGAGCTCTGCTGGAGGATGGTCTTCGAGGCGATGATCGGCTATTTCGATATGCACGATTATCTCTACCGGATCATGAAACAGAGGGGATAAACCCACATTTTGCAGTAGGCTTCGCGACAGATATCGAAGGGGAGGCACCTCTTTTTGCCCTTTGCGGACTACCGCCGCAGATAATCCCGCAGGATTTGTGCGTGATCGAAACACAGCTGCGAGAAAGGAATCGCTTCGAGCGGCACGATGTGCGCGGCTTTGGCGTCGTCGGCCCCCACCGGGGCCCCCTCCGCTTCGCAGACGAAGACGCAGCTGGCGGTATGAAAGCGCGGATCCCGCTGCGGGTCGCTGTAGACCCCCAGCAAGCTTCGGATCCGTACCTCCAGGCCCGTCTCTTCGCGCATCTCCCGGACACAGGCCGCTTCGACCCGCTCCCCGATCTCGACGAACCCTCCGGGCAACGCCAGGCCCCGGGGCTCATTCTTGCGCTCGATGAGGACGATGCCTTTGAGAGTCTCTTCCTCGTAGATCTCGATGATGCCGTCGGTGGCCAGATGGGGGGTGCGAATCATTTTTTATCCTTTATTCATGATGTAAAAAAGAAGAAGTCCCGAAATATGGGCATTCTAAAGATTTATTTCCTTAATTTATTTTTCATTTATTTTTTTTTTGCCAATATGTATTTCCTATTTTTCCTTTCTCCCACGGGGAGCAAATCGCCTCTTTTCACTGCGTCATAGACAATTTTTCTAACCTGTTGAATGGATACCTCGGGTAAGCGTTCCGCAATTTCAGAGGCTTTACTCTCGGGATGAACCTTCAAATCTTCAAAAATTAAAGCTCTGAGAGCATGAGGCTCTAATGTTTTTAATGTAGGTGGAGTATTGCTATCCAGTTGCATCAATAGATCAGGGTTGATCAGATATGAAACTCCTTTAGTTTTCCCTTGTTTAATCACAATGTTCTTATTTACTAATCCAAATACCCAGGTACGGAGACGATCTTCACGAAGTTGAAGTATCTTTGAAAGTTTCACAGCCGAAATTTTCTTTTCCCTGGCAATAACACCTAACGTGATGATCTCTTTCTGAGTCAAAGTAAAATGCTGTTGAACGTAATCAATCAATTTGAGAATATCTGGATCAATAATTGTCGAATATACCGTCACTTGAACATAGTCAACACCGTTATCTATTTCTGGATAAGGTTTTGCATCTCTACTAAGCTTTTCATAGATCAAGTCATATCCAGACCCTTCTCCTTCCATCATACCAAGTGCCTTAAATATATCAATAATATGAGGGTTTTTTCTACGAGTTTGATGGAGGATATTTGATTTAGTAATTCCCAAAGGAAATCCCCCGGGACTTCTTACCTCTAATCGATCGGGATACACACGTATAAATATATCACCGGAAATCGTATAAGATTTATGAGCAAAGGCGTTGATTAAAATTTCTCTAATTACTTCCGATGGATATTGACGAATTTTTTCTCGAAAAAGTCCTTTGGGCATCTCATAATAATAAGTAAGCTCTGTAGCTTTCTGTTCAACGTCCAGTAGAAGTTCTTTCGGATTCAACTGATTGAAATTCCACTCTTCTTTCCTGACTTTCTCTTCGTTGGCATCATATACAATATACTGAACAGTGATAGGATAACTTAAGCGGGATCTCTGTCTATAATCCCCCAACCATAAGATTCCTAAATTGGTGACATGGTTTTCGTCGATCAAACGAAAGTGTTCCAATAGTGAATGTTCGTCAAGTGTTTTGATGAAATCAGATACTTTGTCAGAGTTTCGTATCTCATCAATAAATCGATCAATGTTTTCTTTAGGCAACATATCTATCGTTACTTTACGATGAACATGCAATTCCCATTGGAACTCTCCTTTTTCTCTTACCAATTGTGTCAAGTTTTGTGAGTCAACAGGAACACATTCTTCACCAACTCGAATTACAACTTTTCCATCAGAAGTCATGGCTACAGTTTTCAATGATGGCAAAACATGAAAACTGAAATATTCTCCCCCATTCTCATGAGTATGTATTTGCGGATTAGCCAAAGCAACACTGTTTGTAAATCCTCTTAATCGTTTCAGCGTTTCATTTATTTTCTTATCAGAAATTTTCTGATTTGAAGGTGGTTCTTTACACTTGTCATCAACACCGATATAAATAATTCCACCCTGTGCATTGGCAAAACAAACACATTCTTTCGCCAATTTCTCTAAATTTTTCTTTCCCTCTACAGCCTCTATTCGTTTATACTCAACATTATGATTTTCTTCTTGATCAACAAGACTCATTTTTCACCTTCCAGAAATTCAATCTCTTCTTCCATCATCCCATAGAGTGCATAGACCTTGCGATCGATCTCCTCTTCAAGCTCGGAAGTATCGCGTCCGGCCCTTTTGGCTTCGATGACGGCATCAACCAGTTCGATGAAGGGTTGCTGGCAATCTTTGTCGATATCGGGGATGGGGAGTTTGGAGATTTGGTTTTCAAAGTATTCGTAGATACCGCCGCCGGTTTGTTTGCCGATGCCGTGGTAGCGAAAGTTCAAAAGCTTGGAGTTGAGCAGCGCCAAAACGTATCGGATATCGATTCTCTCATCGTTTCCAAATACCGCGGTAGTATTGGTCAGGCCGATGTACTCTCCCGCCGTCTCGTCCAGGCAGAAGGTGTTCTCCTTGGCCCGGTAGGATGTCCAGAGTTTAGGATAAGGATAATACTCTTTGTGCAAAGGCCTGCTATATCGCCACCACGTTCTCCCTTCATTTCTAACCGTTGCTCTGTTTTTCAAAACATCTTTTTTCTCCAACAAATACTCTTGCAGATACTCCGGCAAATCCTCGAAGTGCTCGACCTCCTCGATATAGAGCAGATACTCTTTGGCCTCTTCGTGCCGATACTTTTCGATAATTTCGCCGCTCATCTTTTTGCGGAAATATTGTGAATCCCACCCTCGGGGAATCTCTTTGAAAGTATAGACCTTGTTGGCCGCCGTCTCCATCCCTTTCCCTACATGCAGCAATGCACCCAGTTTCGGATGTCCGCCGTCGATCTTTTCATAGAGCCGCAGGACTTTGGGATCGGCCAGGACGAAAGGAGCGTCTTCGCGGAAGCGCACCTCGAAAT
Source organism: Campylobacteraceae bacterium (assembly GCA_027080995.1). Classification (GTDB taxonomy): domain Bacteria; phylum Campylobacterota; class Campylobacteria; order Campylobacterales; family Sulfurovaceae; genus Nitratifractor. The sequence continues at coordinate 54,466 of JALWNT010000101.1, forward strand.
AGCGACCGGAATCTTCCAAAGCCTCTTCGATTTCGCTTTTTTCGTATTTGTCGCCTTGGAAATTGAGCACTTTGGCCGGGCCTTCGTGCCCTTTTTGCATAAAAAGCATCATCGTCGTGATACTGGCATCCTCGAAAACCATGAAGCGTTCGAAATTGACCAGTTTGCGCACCGGATTGCGATGCAGGATGAAGTTGCGCAGTTTTTTTGCTTTGTCGGAAAAGAGCATGGCGTTGGAGACGATAAAAGCGGTCTGGGTTTTGGAAAGCTCCGTCGCCCGGGCGATGAAGTAGAAGAGGATGTCGCTCTTGTCCATGTAGATCTCGGGATAATGTTCGGGCAGGTAGCGCAGCATCGGGGAACCGGCTCCGAAGATGTCGATGTTGAAATAGGGCGGATTGCCGATGAGAAGGTCGAAGCCGACGAAATTCCCCTCTTCGTCCAGCACTTCGGGAAACTCGAAGCGCCATTCAAAAGCGTTTTCGTAAACTTTTCCCCGGCGTATCTCGTCGATCTGCCGTTCCGCTTCTTTGAGTTTCTCCAAAAGGGCGTCTCTTGCTTTGCGCTTCGCATCATCCGGTGTCTCGTCGAAGAGCCGCCCGTGAAAACCGTAGCCGAAATCCAGGGCATCGAGTTGCATCTCGCGACTCAACCCCTCCATCCCGAAGTCCCGGACATAGTCGTAAAGCAACTTCTTGTAACGTTGTGTCTGCTTCCACTGCTCGCTCAGCGTCAGGCCGAACATCGCCTTGATCTCGTCGATGGTGCGGCGCATCTGCTCCTTGGTGGTCGCAAATCCTCCCTCTTTGTATTCTCTGACCAGAGTTTTGTACTCTTCGATCTTGTGCCGGATATTGGGGACGGTGATCTCATCGTGCAAACCGTAGCGACTCACGAGAGAATCCCCGATTTTGATGTTGATGTCGATATTGGGCATCGTCACCAGTTCGCCGTTTTCATCGTAATAGCTATGTTTGAGCAGTTCGATCCAGAGTCGGAGCCGGGCGATCTGAGCAGCGTTGGGGTTGATGTCCACGCCGAATAGAGAGTTTTCGATGATCTTTTTCTTCTCCAAAAAGAGGGCTTTTTGGATTCGGGTCCCTTCTCGGGAGCCTTTGCGGTATTCAAAAATCTCTCCCTCGTCGTCGCGGACGATCAGTTCGTCGTTTTCCACTTCCAGGTCGTAGTCTTTGATCCGTTTTCCATCGGCGTCGTAGAGCAGGCGAAGTTCGCTTTTGATCGCCAGGATCGTATTGAGCGCCGAGACGAGAAAGTGACCGCTGCCTACCGCCGGATCACAAACGGTAAGCGAATCAATAATCGCGTTGGCCTCTTTTTTGTCCTCGATCTTTTCGTCCAGCTCTTCGAGGGATCGACATTGCCAGCCTTTGAGGGCATTGAACTTCTCGATAATCGCCCGGGTAATCGTCTCTTTGGCCATGAACATCGTCACGAAGCCGGGGGTATAGTAGCTCCCCTCCCTGTATCCGTTGAGTTTCTCGAAAATAAGCCCCAAAACGGCGGCGTTGATGAGCGTCTTGTTCTCTTCCAACAATTCCTCACCGCTTTCGCTGGAGAAGTCGTAGGCGTCGAGAAATTCGAAGAGATACTCCAGCATATTGAGACTGCCGGTTCGGCGCTTGCCGTCGGATGTTTTGAGGACCGTCTTTTTGTAATAGGAAAGCGCGCAGTTGTCTTCGAGTGTCGATATGTCGATGTACCGACGCTCCATCTCGCTCATTTCAAACAGAGAAGAGTTGAGATAGGGAATATGATCAAACTCCCGATGGGCACGATCCTGCGGTCGGCGGGCTAGAATATCGAAAAAGAAAATTTTCATCCGGTCGAAATCTTCGATCGTTCGGATATTCATGAACCGGAATCGCTCATCTTCTTCGTTCCATCTCAGAAGCTGGGCTTCCAAAAGTTTGAGGAAAAGAATTCGGTTGACCCAGATGATGTTGAGCCGCAAAACCGTTTCGAAATCGCTCGGATACCCCGCATACTCCAGATTCCTGGCCGTATTTTCAAAGAGGGAAGCTATTTCGGGATTTTTTGCCCGCCCAATGGTCTTTTTTCCACTGCCGGACTCTTCAAGCCCTATGATATAGAGCAGCTCGTTGTAAAACTCTCTGTTTAGCGAATTGGCGTCGTTGGGATTGAAGGCTTTGAAAAGGGTCTCTTTCGAAAAAAGTTTATAGAGAGCGATACGCTGTTTTTCGTTTTTCGTCTCTCTCAGATCGAAATAGGCCGCTTCAATCTCCCGATTTTTGGTCGGATCACCAAGCTCCATCGCCAACGCGGTATAGAAATCCTCTGTCCGGTCTCCAAGTAATGAAGGGTCTTCGAATCCTTCAAAGATTTTGCGGATTCTGCTTTCTCTCCAAAAGAGTTTCTCGAAATCTTTGGCATCGAAAACGAACCACCGGTAAAAGTCGGTCACAATCACATGATAAAGAGTGAGATTGCCTTGGGCCCGTTCTCTCATAAAATAGAGCACTGCTTCGTGAAAGGCTTTGCGATTGATGTCCCCCGGAGCGATCATCGCCTGGGAACCGGGAACTTTCGCTTCAATGATTACGGCGGGGCGATTATCCTCTATCAGCGCCAGATCGATACCGCTTTGTCCTTTCTGTGAATGAGCCTGGGCAGAATAGCCCAAGGATTCGAAAAAAGGTTTGAGCGCATTGGTGACAATGTTGGGCTCGGACTGTTTGGTAGAGAGTTGCTCCCGAAGAGCGTGCAGGTAATGATCAAGGCTTTCGATGAAACTGCCGTAATCGGATGATGAGATATTCCGCTTTGAAAGAAGCGGGGAGAGAAATTTCCGTGGAGTTACGGTTTCGATCGTCAACATCCGGCCATCTTTCTGGAGATTTTGAATCTATTTTACACTATCCGCTCTATATCGGCCGCCAACTTGAACAAAGTGTCATACTATGGGATAGGATTTTCTTTTCTTTCAAGAATCTCGCGCACAACCTTTCTATCATCGAAAGGGTGTTTGACCCCGGCGATCTCCTGGGTCTCTTCGTCCCCCTTGCCCAGGATCAGCAGGATCTCTCCCTCTTCCAGTTCGTCGATCGCCCGCTCGATCGCCTCCCGGCGGTCGACGATGGCATAGACATTCTCCTTGCCCTTGAGCCCGGCCAGGATGTCGGCGATGATCGCTTCGGGATCTTCGCTGCGGGGGTTGTCGCTGGTGACGTAGATCTTTTTGGCGAAGCGGCCGGCCACGGCGCCCATCCGGGGGCGCTTGCCCCGGTCACGGTCTCCGCCGGCTCCGAAGACCACCGCCAGATCCTTGTCCTTGAGGCTATCGAGCACCCGATACATCCCGTCGTCGGTATGGGCGAAGTCGACGAGGATTGTCGGATCGGCGCTGACCAGCTCCATCCGGCCGCTCACTCCGCCGAAATTTTCCACCGCTTCGCAGATCTTCTCCAGCGGCTCTTCGGTCAGGAGCTTGGCCGAAGCGATGGCGGCGAGGAGGTTGTAGAGGTTGAAAAGCCCCATCATGTTGGAGTAGAAAGCCTCCTTCTCGTCGCGAAACTGCACCACGGCACTGATGCCGTTTTGGAGGGAGTAGGCCATCACCTTGAAAGTCGCCGGCTCTTCGACCCCGTAGGTGTAGGCGTTGGCGGGATTGAAGTCGAGGGTTTTGATTTCGTCTTTGTTGAGAAGTTTCAGGGTATCGTCCGCGAAGAAGCGGCTTTTGACCCGTCGATACTCTTCGACGGTGCCGTGGTAATCCAGATGGTCCCGGGTAACGTTGGTGTGGACTTTGAGGGCGAACCCGATCCCCTCGATCCGCTCCTGATCGATGGCGTGGGAGCTCACCTCCATCACGAAATACTCCGCCCCCGCCTCACGCGAGCGCTTCATATTCCAGAGGGTTTCGAGGATGGAGGGGGTCGTCATATGCTTGCGCTCCAGCGGCCGATCGTCGACGAAAAGCCCCCGCGTCCCCTGCAACGCCGCCGAGCGCCCCAGGTCGATCAGCAGGGAGTAGATCAGCGCCGTCGTCGTGGTTTTGCCGTTGGTGCCGGTGACGCCGACCGTTTTCATCCCCTCCAGATCCCAGCGGCGGATCAGCTCTTCGGGAGTGATTGTGGGGGTTTCGGCGGGGAGTTCACGGCGATAGGGGGCGTTTTGTTTCGTCGCAAGCAGCACAGTGCCCGCTTCGAGCTCCTGCGTATTGTCCGTCAGCGCCTCGAAGCCGTCGTATGCGTAGGGGACCCTCACGCGTCACTCTTTTGCAGCAGGGCGTAGAGGCCGTAGATCTCCTGATCGTTGCCGAAGCTCTCGCCCAGCGTGTCGAGGTAGTTGGCGGCCATCTCGTCGTAGCCCGCTTCGACCAGTCGCCGGATGAAGTCGATGAACTCCTCCCGGGTGCGGATCACCACGCGGGTGGAGAACATAATGTCTTCAAACGCCTCTTTGAAGCTGCCCTTCTCCTCGATCAGACGGACGAAATCCTCGTAGCGGATCCCCTCGTCGAGTTGCGCCTCTTCCAGGCCGCCGAGGAGCTGCTCCTGGATCACGACGCGGGTGGCGTAAATAGTCTGCATCAGCTGATCGATGATCTCCTCCGCGTTGTCGTTGGAGCTTTTGATCGCCTGATAGTAGTCGAAGAGCGCCTGCGCGTCCTCGTCGCTCTCGAGCCCCATATCGCTGAGAAAGACCCCGATGCGCGCGTCTCTCATCTGCGGATCTTCCTGCAGCAGCAGGCTGTAGATCTTGATGGCGTTGTCGTATTCACGCCGCAAAAACTGTTCTTCGGCCCGTTTCAACAATACATTCTTACTTGTCATATCTTCTTCCTCTTCTTTAAAAATTATTTTATCATATATTCAGATTCATATAAGCATATATGACGAAAAAACTCTGCAACCTACGTTGCATTAACGGATTTTTTCCTTCAGGCGCCGCAGGCGGGCGGCGGAGGCTTCGAGCCGACGGCGGTCGATCTTCCCCTCCCGGACGAGCTTGACGATGAGCCGCACCAGCGTCTGCGGGGATTCGATATGCCGGGGATCGAGCTGATTGCCGAAAAGCAGCAGATCGTCCCCCGCCTCGATGGCGAGCTCGATGCTCCGAGCGAGGCTGTAGCGCCGGGTGATGGCCCCCATCTGCAGATCGTCGGTGATCACCACCCCCCGATAGCCGAGCCTGCCGCGCAACAGGCCGCTGACGGTACGCGCCGAGAGGGAGGCGGGGTAGTCGGGATCGAGCCGCCGGTTGAAGACGTGCGCCACCATCACCGAATCGGCCAGGCCCCGGCGAATCAACCGACGGTAGGGCTCCAGCTCGACGGGCCGCCACCGCTGCGTCACATCCACGAATCCTTTGTGGGTATCCCCCAGAGAAGAGCCGTGCCCGGGGAAGTGCTTGAGCGCGGTGACGACCCCTTCGCGGTGCATCGCTTCAATGAACAGCGCGGCATAATGCGTGACCCTCTGCGCACTCTTGCCGTAGGAGCGGCCCCATCCGACGATGACCCGATTGCGGGGATTGAGCGCCAGATCGACGACCGGAGCCAGATCGTAGTCGATCCCCTCTTGCGCCAACTCTCTCGCCATTTTCGCGAAGCTCCTCTTCGCCGCACTCTCCCCCGCTTCGGCGATCTCGGCGGCGCGGGGAAAACGGCCGTAAAAGCCGTATTTTCTCTTGAGGCGCTGCACCACGCCCCCCTCCTGATCGACGGCGATCAGCAGTTTGCCGTCCGGGCTGCAAGCCCTCAACTGCCGCGTCAGGCGCCTCAGCTGCACGGGATCGACGATGTTTTTCGGCCGTTTCGGATCGACCGGATTGCGATCGAAGAGGATCACACCCCCCAACCCGTAGCGGCGTATCTGCCGACAAATCTCGCTCTTGGGCCCCGCTTCGGTGCCGAAAAACCCCACCATCAGCATCCCCCCGGCAAGCCGCTCCAGTTGCCGCTCCTGCGATCCCGACGCGAAAATCGGCAACGTCAAAGCGAGCAAAAGCGCAAAGATCCCTCCGTACGATTTCATTCCATCTCCAGGCGCATCAGATACATCTCTTCGCCGTCGATAATCTCGGTTTGGATGCTTTCGCATTTGGGACAGACGAGGTTCAACTCTTCCAGCGTCGTCTCTTGGCCGCAGTCAGGGCAGCGGATCACCACCGGCTGGATCTCCATCACAAACTCCGCGCCGTCGCAAACGGTCCCCTCTTTGAAGGTATCGAAAGCCGTTTGCAGCAGATCGGGCTCCACGCCGCTGAGCACTCCGATCTTGGTGACTACCTTGGTGATTTTCGTTGCGCCGTGCTTGGCGGCGTGGCTTTCGCACTGATCAAGCAGGGCTTGGACTATGGAGTATTCGTGCATTTTGCAAACCTTTCGGGGGTTTTGGCGGGGCAGAGCTTGTAGACAAATTCCCGCCGCAGCATATGAAAAGGACTCTTTGGATCCCAAAACTGAGGGTGCATGATCTCAAGCTCCTTTCGCTTGGCCGCCTCCATTGCCGGCTTCTCTTCGATCAGGCGGTCGGCTTTGGCATCGAGCAGATCGTAGTAACGATCCTCATCCTCACGCAAAGATCGGCAGTAGGATTTGAGGGCCTCGTCATACTCTTCGGCAGGCAGCACACCATCGATCATCCCAATTTCTTGCGCTTTTTTGGCACTGACGGGTAAGCAGGCATCAAGCAGCTTTTTTGAAAGCTCTTCGCCGATGCGTCGGGGAAGTGTATAGGTGTGGTATTCGCTGCCGCTAAGCCCCAGAGTCTTGTAGTGGGGATTGAACACGACCCCTTCTCGAGCGACCACTTTGTCGCAGGCCAAGCCCAGAAAAACGCCTCCCGCCCCTGCGTTGCGTCCGAACGATGCGACGGTAAGCACCTCTTCGGCGTAGAGAATCGAGGCAACGAGATCGTTCATGGCGTTGATGTTGCTCCAGCCGTCTTCTCCCTGTTTTTTGCTATCTTCGAGGATATTCAGATGAATCCCGTTGCCAAAAAACTCGCTTCCGCCCATCAGCACCAGCACCTCGCAGCGCTCTTTGAGGTATTCGACGGCGTATTTGAGGCGGATGCACTGATCGGCGCTCATCGCGCCGTTGTGAAAGTCGAAGTGCAAATAGGCGATGCCCTCTTCCTCTTCAGCCCAAATCTCGTAGAAAGTCTCGTAACCGCGGTCGAAAATAAGCGGAATGCGCCGCTCTTTGACCCCCTGGATGCGCTCTTTGAGCACATAGGTAGCGGGCAGTTTGAAGCGACCCGGCTCTTTGAGATGGCTGATCCATACCGCCTTGTCGCGGGTTTTGAGGCAGATCGCCCCGTTTCGCTTGGCCAGCACCGTTTTGATCGGTGCATCGGCAAACTCCGCGCCTAGACGATCCTCTTTATGCGCGCCGAAGAGATGGCAAGGTACGCCGGCGATTTCATCCAGGACGCCGGGCAGAGAATCGCTGAGATGGATCTTTCTGATGATCGTCTCGGTATCGTCCGCTTCCCAGTCGACGGCGCGCTCTTTTTGGGTGAAGCGCTTATGCATCGGCACGTCAAGCTGTGGGGTTCTTTGGCCGCTTTTGTGGGCCTCGAGCAGATCAGGCAACAAAGAGACGGCGGCTTGGGTCACTTCTTGCCGATAGAGGGACGCTTTGGTGGCTTCTTTTCGCATCGCAAAAGCCGCTTCGGCCAGAATATCCCCGCTATCGAGCTCCTCGGCGGCCTCCAGCCAGACCGCCCCCCATTTTTCAGTATCTAGGCGCAAAGCGTGCTCCAGCGAATCGGGCCCCCGATCGCCCCTTGGGCCGGGATGAAAGATATAGGTGGGCCGAAGGGTGTAGACCTCGGGGGGAATGTAACGGCGCAAATAGGGGCACAGGACGATTTCCGGGTTGTGGGCTTCGATCTCGCGGGCCATCTGCTCAGGACTGACGGCATAGACGACGCACACTTCGTGCCCTAGTTCCGTAAGGCGGCAAAAGACGGCTTGCGAAAGAGAGTTGAAAGCCGAAACCAGCAAGGCGATACGCATTTCAGACTCTTTTGAAGCAAGAAGTGGGAAGCAGGAAGGTGAGGCCGTGGGACTCTAAGACTGTAGGACCGTAAGACCGTGGGACCGTAAGAAGAGCCGCAAAGCGGCTCTCCCAATAACCAATACACCAATACACCAATAACACGGGGCAAAGCCCCGCCCCAATGCCCAAAATTTTTTTTAAACTGCCGACTGCCGACTTAGCACTGCCGCCTCCCTTCAAACGACAAAGAGGGGCGAAGCCCCGTTCAAACGACAAACGACGAAATACCATCAACAAATCCTAGGCAGCAGCTCCCCCGTCGGCAGCTCCAAGAAGCGCCGCGTCCCCCACGCGCTCTCTAAAACGACGCGGCCGGGATGAGATGTCGTCACCGTACCGATCAGCGCGGCGCTCTCGCAACCGGGGAAGCCTTCCAAAATCTCCAAAGCCATCGGCACCTCGGCAGGATCCAACGCCATCACGAAGGTCCCTTCGTTGGCCAGGGCCGTGGGCTCGAAGCCCAGCATTTCACAGATTCCCCGCACCTCTTCGCTCACGGGAATCGCTCCCTCTTCCACCTCGATGCAAAGTTCGTTGGCCGCGGCCCATTCGTTCAGCACCGCCGCCAGGCCGCCGCGGGTGGCGTCGCGCAGGGCGTGGGGGCGGATGCCGCTATCCAGCAGACTTGCCACTTGAGGCCAGAGCGAAGCGCAGTCGCTTTGCAAGGCGCTTTGCATCTCCAGCCCTTCACGTGAGACGAAGATCGTCGCCCCGTGGCGGCCGATGTCGCGGCTGACGACGATGGCGTCGCCCTCTTGGATGTTGTGTACGCCGATGCCCGGTGCCCGCACTTCGCCGATGCCAGTGGTGTTGACAAAAAGCCCGTCCACCGTCCCTTTGGGGACCACCTTGGTATCGCCCGAGACAATCAGGGCGTCGTTGGTGGCCAGCTCCTTTTTCATGCTCCGTACGATCCGCTCCAATTTTCTGGCTTCAAAACCCTCTTCGATGATGACCGAAAGCGTAAGGTATTTGGGGGCCGCCCCCATCATCGCCAGATCGTTGCAGGTGCCGCAGATGCTGAGCTTGCCGATGTCACCACCGGGGAAAAAGAGGGGCGAGACGGTAAAGCTGTCGGTGGTCATGGCGGGATTTTTCAGTGTCGGCAGCAAGGCGGCATCTTCGCCGCGGTCCAGTATCTCGTTGCCCAGATGCTTCCAGAAAATGTCGTGGATCAGCGCTTGGTTCTCCGCGCCGCCGTTGCCGTGGGCCAGGGTGATGGTTTTGGTCATTTGAGCAAATCTCCGTATTTGTAGTAAGCCGCGCAGGCCCCTTCGCTGCTGACCATACAGCTGCCCAGGGGCTTTTGGGGGGTGCAGGCGGTGCCGAAGACCTGGCATTCGGTCGGTTCGGCCATACCGCGCAGTATATCACCGCAGATGCAGAGTTTGTGATCTTCGATCTCTTCGATGGGGAGGATGTCTCGGTAGATCGCCTCCGCGTCGATGGACGCATACTCATCGCGCAATTTCAGGGCGCTATCGGGAATATTGCCAAGGCCTCGCCATTTGAAAAGGGGGCGCTTTTCGAAATATCGCTCGATCTGCTTTTGGGCCGCGACGTTGCCCTCCATCGTCACGCTGCGGCGGTACTGGATCTCCAGCTCGCAGCGATCTTGAGTAAATTGTCGCACCAACATCAGCACCCCTTCCATCACATCCACCGGCTCGAAACCGCTCACCACCACGGGGCGACCGTATTTTTCGGGGAATTCCTTGTAGATTTTGGCCCCGGCGATGACGCTGACGTGGCTGGGGCCGATGAAGGCGTCGATGCGGTTGTTGTAGCTGTCGATATGCTCGTCGCGGCTGTCGATGAGCTCGCGCATCACTTCGGGGACCGTGACGTGGTTGACGTGCACCAGCAGATTGTCCAGACCCAGCTTCTCGGCTCTGGCGATCATCGCCGCGCTCATCGGGGTGGTGGTCTCGAACCCGATGGCAAAGAAAACGATCCGTTTGTCGGGATTTTCCTGAGCGATCTTGATCGTATCGAGTGGACTGTAGACGAAGCGCACATCGGCCCCGCGACTTCTGGCATCCTGGAGGCTGCCTTTTGAGCCCGGTACCTTGATCATATCCCCCAAGGTCACCAGGATCACATCCTCTTGCATCGCCAGGATGTAGGCGTGATCGATCCGCTCCTTGGGCATGATACAAACGGGACATCCGGGGCCGTGGATGAAACGGATGTTGGGGGGCATCAGCTGTTTGAGGCCATACTTCATAATGGTATGGGTATGCCCGCCGCACACTTCCATAATGCGAATATCGCGATCCAGCTTCGCCGCCTCCTCGTGAATCAGCGCAGAGAGGGCCTTGATCGTCGCCGGATCTCGAAAATCGTCATACAAATTCTTCAATTCCAGCTTCTTCACCATAACCCTTTATGATAAACCTTTCAAACGACAAAGAGGGGCGTAGCCCCGTTCCAACGACAAACGACAAAAAGCGGCATCACCGCTTCTATCCCGCACAGTTGTCCCCATCCAGTATCGCCTGCCGCCGCTCCTCTTCATCCATCAGAGCCAAGATCTCCTTGTAGGTCTCGATCGAAGCCAGGGCATCCTCTTCGCTGATGATGTTCATCGCAAAACCGATGTGAATGAGCACATAATCGCCCACTTTCACCTCATCCTCGACAAAATCGATCCCCACTTCCCGCTGCACCCCCATCGTATCGACGACGGCGGTGGCTTTTTCTTTGTCGATCTTCACCACTTTACTGGGAATGGATAGACACATAGCTCTTCCTTTTCAATAAAAAACTGCCGACCTGGCACTGCCGACTCCACTTATCATCTCATTTTTCGTTTGAATTCGATCCAGTCGATCACCTTTTGGATCGTCTCGGGCTCTTTGATATTGACCTCCAGAATGTCCACTCCGGGCTTGATGCGCCTGGCCTGGGCCTTTTCATGCTCGATGTCGTAGTCGAAATAGGGCAACAGATCGGTTTTGGTGATCAGCACCAGATCGGCCTGACGAAACATCACGGGGTATTTTTCGATCTTGTCGCCCCCTTCGGGCACGCTGACTAGCACGATATTCAGATGCGTGCCCACATCGTAGCTGGCGGGGCAGACCAGGTTGCCTACGTTTTCGACGAAGCAGACGTCGATCTTATCCAGCGGCATCTCGTGCAGCCCTTTGTGGACCATAAAGGCATCCAGATGGCAGGCACTTCCCGTGGTGATCTGATAGGCGGGGATTCCCTTTTCCCGAATCCGATCGGCGTCGCGGTTGGTCTCCAGATCCCCCTCGATGACCCCAAAGCGAAAAGGGGCCATCTCGGCCATCTTCTCCAATAGCGTCGTCTTGCCGCTGCCGGGCGAGCTCATCAGATTGATCGCCAGCACCCCGTGGCGGTCGAAATGCTCCCGGTTGTGCTGCGCTTCGTGGTCGTTTTTCTCCAAAATCTTGCTGATCACTTCGATCGTCTTGCCGTCGTTTAGCTGCGGGTTGTGGTGCAGCGTCTCGTGGGCGGCTTGGTGGGTGTGGCTGTGATGCTCGTGATGATGGTCGTGGTGGTGATCGGTGATAGAACACCCGCAATCTTTACACATATTTTCTCCTTCTCAAAAATGTAGATGATAGTGCGAATGGATAAATTTTTTATGCCGATGTTTGTGCTTGTGAATCAGATTGGCCTGAATGAGCAGATCGACATTTTTCATCAGACTCTCCATATCCCCGTCATAGACGATGCGATGCCCCTCATCCAGGACGACGGCCCTTTGGCACGTCTCGTAAGCCACGCTCAAATCGTGCGTCGCAAGGACGATCGTGGTCTGCAGATCCAATAGCAGATCGATCAGCCATCCCGTCGTTTTGGGATCCATGGCGGTCGTGGGCTCATCCAACAGCAAGAGTTTCGGCTCATAGGCCAAAATCGAAGCGAGTATCACCTTCTGCTTCTCTCCTCCGCTGAGTTTCAACGGGGATTTGTCCAAGAGATTTTCCAACCCGAACGTTTCGGCGATCTTGCTGACGCGCTCTTCGATATTCTCATACCCAAACTCTCGTAAGCTAAACGCCATTTCGTCATAGACCGTGGGGTTGAAAATCATCGCATCGGGGTTTTGAAACAAGATTCCCACATCAGGCCGCAGCTTCTTGGCGTATTTTTTGTCGACTTTTGCCTGGTAAAACAGATACTCGCCCTCCGTCGGGAAATAGAGTGCCGCCAGAATGCGAAGCAGGGTCGATTTGCCGCTTCCGTTGCTGCCTAGCAGTGCGACCTTTTCACCCTTTTTAATATCCAGGCTCACCCCCTTCAGCGCGACGACATCTTCGTATCGATAGGAGAGCTTGCGCACTTCAATCACGGAAAAATCCTCTCGCTTTCATCGCAAGGGTGCGCTCATTCGCATCGTACAAAGACTTTTCCAAAAAATACTCAAACGATCGCGCGATAAAGGCGGGGTTTTTGTCTTTAAGCCGAAGGCCCCGCGAAAGATAAGCCAGCCGAAAATCCTCGAAACTTTTTTTGTAGGAAAAGATTTGCGACAGAGCGATCGTCGTCAGGTAGCTCAAGTCTTTGGAGAAACCGACGATTCGGATGATGGAGTAGCGGCCGAAAAACCAAAAGACGAAATAGGTCAACACATAGACTTTGAGGTTGATGTAGAGCAGATACTCCCAGGGGGTCTCGTGTCGCCACAGCGCCATCGCCTCATATCCCAAGCTGACGCCCAGATTGAAGATCACAATAGAGCGCAGCACCCGAATCGTCAAGGGTGCGATCTTTTGAAGGCTCACGACCCAAAGCGCTATCAGCGCCGCAAACAGGTAGCTCAGCTGATGCAGACTCAACAGCGCAAAAAAAGCGACGACAAAAAAGGCCCTGGCGAGGACGATCTTATTTTTTTGCAAGGATTTTTCCTATCATCATCCAAAGAAAATAGATCAAAACCACCCCGACGACGGCACTGATGTAGTATCCCGTCACACTTCCGGTTCCCGGGGCGGAATAATCCGGAAGCAACGGGTGAAGTGTAGAGCGAAAATGCTTCATCCCTTCGGGGATGAAACCCAGTTTTTCAGCATAATAGTGCACATCCCATTCCCCCCAGGCCTCCGCATCGGTCAAAAGCCCCAACGGAACGCACACAAGCATCACAACGACGATAGGCCATATTTTCTTGACGTTCACGCTTGCACCTCTCTTTTTTTCAAATATGTGTAGACAATTTGCGTAAATACCCCCTCGATCACTCCGAATATCAGCAGATGCGCCGTCATCATCGCCGGGATCGTCACCTCCGGACCGAAGGGAAAATAGAGGGGCTTGCCCGTCGCGTCGCTAAAGAGCCAAGGCTGTATGCCCAAGACCACGGCATCGCTCAAGGCGGCGACATTGATGGAAAACCACCCCGCTATAAAGGGGGCGTATTTCGTCTTTTCCTTCAAAGCGTTGTAAGCATAGTAACCGGCAAACGCCGCGATAAAAGCCATATCAAAGGCATTGACGGCCCAGGTGGAGATGCCGCCGTCCCCAAAGACGAGTGCTTGGATCAACAAAACGAAAGAGACGGCGATAAACGCCACCCAGGGCCCGAAGAGTATCGCCAAAAGAGCCGTCCCTATGGCATGCCCGCTCGTTCCCCCGGGAACGGGAATATTGAACATCATCACCAAAAAACTGAGCGCACTCAGCGATCCGAGTAACGGGATCGTCTTTTCATCCAAAAACGATTTGAGTTTGCGAAAGCCATACGCCCACAGCGGGATCATCACCGCGTAACTTGTCGCGACCGTCGCCGGTGAGAGGTACCCGTCGGGAATGTGCATGCGATCTCCTCTCCTCCACACACTGAATGCCCATTCAGTTTATTCTGAATTTTAACGCGTTATCATAAAAGCATAATGAAAGATCCTGATTCTTCGATAAAAATCGGACCGATCGAAACGCATCGCTGCCCTTTTTGCGGAGCGGACAGACTCTATGAGCTATCGGACGGACGACGCAAATGCGCGATATGCAAACGGCGCCACGCTCCCAAAAAGCTGCAAAGAGAGTTTGATCTCATCGAATGTTTTTGTCGCAATCAAAGCGCCTTGCAGGCAGCCGAAACGTTAGGCATCACCTACGTAACGGCCAAAAACTTTTTCGACCGCATCCGCCGATTGCTGCCTGCGCTACTCGAGGCCGACTACGAGCAAAACCGCGACCGGATCACGGAGTACGACGAGTATCTCTACCTTGACCACTCCAAACGCAAAGACAAACGCCGGATCTTCGAGGCGCACAATCTGCTTACCTTCGACTACGGAGGACGAACCTATTCGATCCTGATGCCGCCGCTGGATCGCTTCAAAGTGGCCTTTTTGGAGGACGGGTTGGAGGAGGTTTACTATCGGGAGTTTTCACGGTTTCTCACCATCCACCGCATCGCCCGACTCAAAAGCCGTGACAACACCATCGTGCGCTTTTGGCGCTTTCTCGACGAGCATATGAAGCACTATCGGGGCGTAAACCCGGAAAATTTCTTTTACTATCTCAAAGAGGCGGAGTTTCTCTTCAATTATCCGATGCCTCGCCGGGAAGCGGTCTTGAGAGAATTGCTTTGGGGGTTCAAAGCCCGATAGAGCTCTCCCAGGGAGATCGCCGCATCGTTGGGGGGCAGTGTTTTCGAGAGCATCAATCGATCAGAGAAGGGGCTTTCGAGGCAACGCTCCATCAATCTGCGGTTTTGGAAGACGCCGCCGCCAAGCACGATCGGCAGCTCAGGATACTGCGCGGCAAAATGCGCCATCGTTTGAACCGTCGCCGGGATAAACGCGCGGACGGCCTCTTTGTTGCCGCGACTTAAGGTACGAATCAGCGGCTGCCAGTCGATGAGATTCCCTTGGATCTCAAAGAGCGGCTCGCAAACAGACACGCCAGTGCAGCCTTGCGCCTCCAACCGCAGGCCGCTTTCGCCTTCGTAGCTTTGAAATTGGCAGAGGCCGGCCAAGGAGGCGACGGCGTCAAAAAGCCGTCCCATCGATGTGCTAACAGGTGCGTTGAGCCCCTTTTGCCACGACTGATGCAATAGACGGATTTCGGCCGGCCGGAAAGCCTGCACCGTCGGAATCTTCATCGCAAGAATCTCTTCCAAATCATAAAGCTCAAAAAGCATCGCCAACGCGACGCGACGCGGCTCTTTGACCGCTCTTTCGCCGCCAAGGAGCCGAAAGGGACGCAGATGGGCGATGCGTTCGAATCCCCGCACATCGGCCAGCAGCACCTCCCCGCCCCAGATCGTCCCGTCGGTGCCGTAGCCCGTGCCGTCGAAAGCGAAAGCCAAGACCTTGTCCCGATAGCCGTATTCCGCCATCACCGCCAGAACGTGGGCGTAATGGTGCTGCACCTGATGAATTTCGGATTTTTGGTTTTGGATTTTGAATGCCTTTGCCCATTTTGTCGTCTCATACCCCGGATGAAGGTCGCAGACGATCGTTTCGGGGGCAAAGTCGTAAAATCGGCGGAAGGTTTGAACGGTACGGGTGAAATACTCCATCGCCTCGATGCCGTTTAGATCGCCGATGTGGGGAGAGAGGATGATCTTGTCGTGTAGCGAAAGAGCGACGGTGTTTTTCTGGTTGGCGCCCACCGCCAGGATCGGGGGCAAATCTTTCCGATGCGCGGGCAGGCTCAGCGGCGCGATACCTCTGGCGACGCGCAGCCACTGCACTCGATCGCTGATGACCTGCGCCACACTGTCGTCGCAGGCGTTGACGATTTCGCGGTCGTGATCGAGTACGGCATCGACGATATGGCCCAACTTTCGGCGCAGCGTCTCGCCGTCACGGATGATCGGCTCATCCGAGAGATTCGCGCTGGTGGCGACGATCGGGCGATGCAGTCGATCGAGCAGCAGATGATGCAGCGGCGTGTAGGGCAGCATCACCCCGATACGGCCGATGCCGGGTGCGACGGCTTCGGCAATCAAAGCGGAGGCTTTTTTTTCCAGCAGCACGATGGGCCGCTCTTTGGAAGCAAGCAAACTCTCTTCGGCCTTGTCGATTTTGGCCAACTCCTTGGCCGCTTCGAGGGAGGCGCTCATTACGGCAAAAGGTTTGGCCGGGCGGCGTTTGCGCTCTCTTAGGCGTTGCACGGCCGCTTCACTCAAAGCGTCGCAAATCAGATGGAAGCCGCCCAACCCTTTGATCGCCACGATCTGGCCCGCTTCGATCCGCCGGGCCGTCTCTTCGAGAAAAGCTTCGCTCGCCTCTCGAGGGTTGTCAGCTCCGTCAAGCTCTTGCCAACGCTTGTCAACCTTGTGCCAAAAGCTCAATCTCGGCCCGCACTCCCAGCAGCCGATGGGCTGGGCGTGGTAGCGGCGATTGCGCGGATCTTCGTATTCGCGGCGGCAGGCGGCGCACATTTCAAACGCGGACATCGAGGTGTTGGGGCGATCGTAGGGGACGCTACGGAGGATGGAATACCTCGGTCCGCAGTCGGTGCAGGTGATGAAAGGGTAGCGATGGCGGCGGTTTGCGGGATCGTCCATCTCCGCTTTGCACGCGTCGCAAAGACTCATATCGGGAAGCACCGCGACGCTTTTCTCCTCCCGACGTTCGGAGTCAACGATTTGAAATTTTTGTAAAGCTTGGGCTTGACACTCTTTGACAAGCAACGAATCGATACGCGCCAGCGGAGGCGTTTCGTTACGCAGGCGCTTCACAAAGCGATTCAGCGCCTTGTGAGCCCCTTCGATGTGCAGCGTCACTCCTTCCGCATCGTTGCGCACCCAGCCGCGCACCCCCTCTTCCTCAGCCAGTCGGTAGACAAAAGGGCGGAAACCGACCCCCTGCACCAGGCCGCTGATCGAAATGGTGCACGCCCGAATATTTCGCGAAGCCCCTAACGCAGACTCTTTCGGAGTGATCATCGCATCTTCATCGAAACTCAATGCTTTTTTTCATCTTTTAGTTTTTCACTCTTCCGTCCAACGCGATCCGATCGGAAAAATAGGGTTTGGAGATTTGGAATTTGCTCAAAATCCGGCTGAAAAGGACCGAATTGGCGAAAAGGTCACCCATCAGGAGGAAAGAGTCGATCTTGAATTGACGCTTCAGCTGCCCCAGCACGGAGACGACCATATCCCCGTAGGCTTCGAAAATGCTGTAGGCGAGGTAGTGCGCATCCGTGCCCGCGAGGCGAAAGCTCATAATCGAGCCGATCATCGCGGCGTAATCGAAATCACCCTCATTGAACTGCATATCGATCTTGAGCCCGCCGTTGCCGTGAAACTCCAAGGACTTGTCGCTCAGCACCTCAAATCCCGGCTCCTCCAAGCCGAGAATCAATGCAATCGTCGTAAAGAGATCGATCGACTCATTCAGCGATTCGTTCAACTTCTGAGCGGTTTCGGGAAAACGCTCAGCGAAATTTTCCAATAGGCGTTTGCGGCGGGAATCCGCCTCCATCTGCTCAAGGGTTTGACGCAGCGAAAATTCCTGAAAAGCAATCGCTTTTTTGACCCCAAATTCATTGACCACGGGAAAGCTCACCCCGTGCCCGCGGCTCAGATACGCTCCGATCGCTTCCGAGACTCCGGCCTCTTTTCGGATATTCAGGAAACGGTTGAGTACGGCATCCTCGTGCAACGGTTCAAGCGGTGCGCTGATCCGGTTGTCGTAGATCATATGCAGATGCTCCTGCACCAAAACCGCATCGGGCTCCCCCTCCCTTTCGTCGAAAAAGAGGGTCGCAATTCCACTCTCTTTGGCGTTGAGGGCAGCCAAAACGCTTTTGACATTGTAGGGAGCTTTGAGGCGCAGAAACTTTTTGCCGGTGAGCGACTTGAGTTCCTCGTCTTTTACCGTCACTTTGAGCGTCGGCTTTTCGATGGAAAAAAGCGCCTTGATCTCTTCATCGGTGACGAGAAAGAGCTCCCGCACTTTCGACGCGTCGCAGAGCAGGACCGTATCGTTGCCGTTGTAGTGGGGAGAGAAGTAGGTGGCGTCTTGATCCTCGTAGACTTCATCGTTGGCGTAGTGGGTGCAAACAACCGTATCGTCCAAATAGCGCTCGCTGGCGGGATCGGTGATCTCTTCCAGGCAGCGGGGACAGGGAGCCAACGCATAGGCGGGGGAGTGGAAGCGCTCGGCTTTGGGCTCGATCTCGATCCTCTGCGTCGTGATCTCCCCTAGGAAGATCGAATGGGGCAGATACTTCTGCGTATAGGCGCTGAAACGCTCCAGGGCGGCGGGGTCCTCCTCGGAGAGGATCATCGTGATCGTTTTGTCGTTTTGCTCGACACTACCTCGGACACCGCTCTCCTCGATGGCGGCTTGCAGAAAACCGGCGAAATATCGGTGTTCGATCTTGAATCGGATGTTTTGGACGATGGACATTGTTTGCCTTGGTATATTGGTATATTGGTGTATTGGTTATTGGGGACCGCAAAGCGGATATCCAAAATTTTTCATTCTTAATTTTTAATTGAACCCTCTGAATAATGTTCAAGAGAGGTTTCAATTTTCAATTCTCCCTCGCGGGGCGGTAGGGTTGGCATAGAAGTCTATCACCTCATCCAGGCTGAGCGGTTTCGGTTTCGGCTTGGCCGTCACTCCGCTTCGCTCCAGCTCATCCAGAGCGGTATCGACAAAGGCGGGAAAAGCCCTTTTGAGTGTATCGCTCAACCCCGCTTTGACGCTCAGAATATCTTCAGGGACGATGCCGATGATGTTGACATCGCTGAGCTTGCCGTTGAGGGCCGCGATTTCGAGCATCTCCACGATCTCCACCTCGTGAGCGGTCTGTTTGTAGCTACCGAGACCCAGCAGTTCTTCACCGGGGATATTGTAGATGGAACCCGGAACGTCGTTTTTCATCGTGATCGTATCGAGGATGATCACTTTGTCGTAGTCGGTGTAGTAGGTCATCAACTGAAAGCCCAGCACCCCGCCGTCGACCAGCGTCACATCGCCGTCAAAGTCGTAATTTTCCGCCAAATATCGCTGGGCATAGACGCCCACCCCTTCATCGCGGAAGATCACCGTCCCCGCACCGACAACCGCTAGTCGCAAACCGTTCCTTTTCGAGATCCTCTTTTCATTTCTCTTTCGCAAACTTGCTTCCGCCGAAGACGATGGCGATATCGCCCTCTTGCCAGAAGATCGTGCGCCACACCTCATAATAGATGTGGAACATCACCCAAACGATGATGAAGTACATACTCATATGGTGCCAGTAGCGTACATCCATATTGGTGCCGCCGGTGAAAGCGACGGTCCAGTCGGTCGCCCAGTGCAACAGAGCCGGCCACCAATCCCCGATACTGCTGTGCCCGCTCTCCAAGCCCTGAACATAGAGTTGCAATCCCGTAAAGAGCATCCAGACCAACAGCAGATGGAAGATCAGGAAATAGACCGCATTGAAACTGTCGGCGTGGCTGGAGTCGAACTTCTTGACCCGGTTGAAGGTGATCAAGTTGAAAAAAACCGCGAAAAATTCGACGATATTCTTCGGTGTCGGAAGGAGTTTCAGGATCGGCTTTTCGAAGCGACTGAAGAAGTAGAGGTAGGCGATGACGATGGAGCTGACATCGAAGATGATCGCCGCCATCAGATGCACCCAGCGATTCCAAGCCATCACGTACTTATCCACCGCAGGTTCGGCGATGAGGGTCTGGTAATAAGGATGCCCGATGTAGAGGCCGGTGATCACCGCCGCCACCATACAGATCGCCACCACCCAGTGGTTGATCCGCATAAAAGTCGTCATCCTCTTGACGTTTTTGTATCCGGCTTTCATGGAATGCCTCCTTTAGACACTGCAGCTGGTGCTGACTTTGAAGCTGCCCAGCTCTTTGCCTTTGGTATCGACGATGTGCACCGCACAGGCGATGCAGGGGTCGAAGCTGTGCACGGTGCGCAGAATCTCCAACGGCTGCTCGGGATCGGCAACTTTGGTACCGATGAGCGCCGCTTCATAAGCTCCCATCCGCCCTTTGCCGTCTCTGGGCGATGCATTCCAGGTGGAGGGGACGACGGCCTGGTAGTTTTCGATCTTGCCGTCTTTGATCTTCACCCAATGGCCCAAAGCGCCCCGGGGCGCCTCTTCGAGGCCGTACCCTTTGGCGTCCTTGCTCACTTTGTCGAAATCGAACTCCGTCCAGGTACTGTGATCGCCGGCAGCGACGTTGGCAGCCAACTCGTCGATCCACTCCATCATCACATCGGCCATCATCTCGGTCTCGATGGCCCGAGCGGCCGTGCGGCCCACGGTAGAGAAGAGGACGCTTGCCGGTGCAGACTTGTCCAGCCCCAGCAGGTGTCCCAGTCGATCGAGGAAACCTGTGACGTATTTGGTGATCCGTTCGTCTTTGGAAGCGACGCCCACGACCATTCTGGCCAGTGGTCCCACTTCGACCCGGGTATCTCCATAGATCGGGGCTTTGATCCAGCTGTATTTCTCGTCGGTCTTGAGATATGCCAAACCGTCCGCCTCTTTTTTCAATCCCGTATATTCGGGGATCGTCGTTCCGTTGAAAGGGTGCTGGGGTGCGGGGGCCTTGTACCAGCTGTGGGTGACGTCTTCGGTCACTTTGGCCTGATCGAAGGGGATGACCTTACTCAAATCGCCGCCTAGAACCACACCCGAGGGGAAGAGCAACGACGCTTTGTAGAAGTCATTGTCGTCCAGACGGAAACCGCCGTAGGTCATATAGTTCTTCAGCCCGGCTCCGGTGCCGTCGAGGGCTTCGTCGGCATAGACGGTCCCCGCCATCGCGATGTCGGCCAAATAGGCATTTTTGATGAAATTACGGGCTTTGATCAGGATCGATTTGAACTCGGCGTTGCGGGCGGGATTGATGATGTCCTGGACGCAGGTGACCCCGCCGACGACGATGCTCTGGGGATGGGGCATCTTGCCCCCGTAGATCGCCATCAGTTTGGACATATCCCGCTGCAGATCCAGGGCCTCCAGATAGTGGGCCACCCCGATCAGGTTCTGCTCGGGGGTCAGCTTGTAGTGCTTGTTGCCCCAGTAGCCGTTGGCGAAGAGTCCCAGGCGCCCCTGCTTGACAAACTTTTGCAAGCGCTCCTGCACCGCCCGCAACTCTCCGACTCCGGTCCCGTAGGGAGTATCACACCACTTGAGCGCCTCTTGGGATGCTTTGACAGGATCGGCTTTGAGAGCCTGGGTGATGTCGATCCAGTCCAAGCCGTGGAGATGATAGAAGTGCACCGTGTGGTCGTGCAGATAGAGGGCGCCTTGCATCAGGTTTCGGACGATCCGGGCGTTTTTGGGGATTTTCACCTTGAACGCATTCTCCACCGCCTCGATGGAGCGCTGATAATGGGTCCCGGTACAAACACCGCAGATCCGCATCGCCAGCAGCCCGGCATCCCGGGGATCCCGCCCTTTGAGGATCGTCTCGATCCCGCGGAACATCGTGGAGCTGGCGTAGGCATCCTTGATCACATTGTTCTCGTCGATCACCGCTTCGATACGGAGGTGTCCCTCGATCCGGGTGATGGGGTCTACGATAATATGTTTGCTGCTCATAATTACTCCTCGTCTTTTTTACCTGCTGTCGCGCTGACCGCCGCGTGGATGGCGATGCCCACACCCGCCGCCGTCAACAATCCCAAACCGAACTGATCCACACTTTTCTCCACGCCGCCGGTCGGTGCCTTGATGTCGGCGTCGGCCATCGGACGCTCATACGCGTATTTGTCCCAAAACTGCGGCTCGGAGCAGCCGATGCAGCCGTGCCCGGCGCCGATGGGCCAGTTGGTCCCGCTGTTGTAGCGGACGATGGAGCAGTTGTTGAAAGTCATCGGGCCCTTGCAGCCCATCTTGTAGAGGCACCAGTTGTTCTGCGCCCCCTCGTCGCCCCACTCTTCGACGAATTCACCGGCGTCGAAGTGCGCCCGACGTTCGCAGTTGTCGTGGATCCGATAGCCGAAGGCGAACTTGGGCCGGTTGAGATGGTCCAGCTCCGGAATCTGTCCGGTCAGAACGAAGTGGATGATCGTTCCGGTGATGTTGGCCGGGTTGGCCGGGCAGGCGGGGATATTGATGATCGGCTTGCCCTTGACGATGTCCTGGACCCCGACCGCTCCGGTGGGATTGGGAGCCGCGGCGGGCACCCCGCCGAAGGTGGCGCAAGTCCCCACTGCCACCACCGCAGCGCTGTTGCCGGCGACACGAAGCAGATGCTCTTCGAAGGTTTCGGCCTTGGCTCCGATGGTACACCACTCCTTCCCTACTCCCACAGGCACAGAGCCTTCCACGACACAGAGGTATTTCCCCTTGAAAGTCTTCATCGCTTCATCCAGATGCGCTTCGGCTTGATACCCTGCCGCCGCCATCAGCGTTTCGTTGAACTCCAGGTCGATGGTCTCCAGAATCAGCTCGTCGATGGTGGGCGAGTCGGACCGCAGAATCGCCTCGGAGTTTCCGGCACAATCTTGCAGCTCAATCCAGATCACGGGGACCCGATTCATCAGTTCGGCCGCTTCGGCCACCAGCGGAGTGAAGGAGGCCGGCAGCATCAGCATCGCCGTGATCGCACTGGCCCACTTCATAAAGTCCCGTCGGCTCAGTCCTTCGGCATCCAAAGCCTTTTGGATATCCATTTTCGTCGCCGCCGGCGTCTGCCGCAGTTCATTGAGCCGCTTCTCCATCGTGCGGCGAAGCTTCTCGTAATAGGCCTCCCCCCGATTGGTGTTGACCCGCACTCCCTTGGCGCTAAACATCTTCGCCAATGCGTCACGTCTATCCATAACATACCTCCCAGTGAATAGTCATTCACTATCATAAGGGCGGGGCCCTTATACAGATATTAAAAAAGGGGAATTCCCTTTAAAAATTTGTAAAATTTATAATTTCTTATACAGGTTTCGGACTGATTCCATAAAAATCTATTCCCACCTCTTCCTCGGCTTTTGCTTCAAATTCATTTCGTCGTACAGACACTGCAGACATCGAAGGCTTTGAAGACCAACTCCGCCGGATCCTCCCGATGCAAGCCGATCAAAGCCGATTGGGCGACCCCCGGCTCCTCCCGGCTCCCGTTGCCCAGATTCCACTGTGTCGGAGTGACGATCCGATAGCGGGCGATTTTCCCCTCTTTGATCTGCAGCCGATGAATCAGCGATCCTCGGGCCGCTTCGACGATTCCCGTGCCCTCCGCCTCCTCAGGAAGAGGCCCCGGATCGATCCAGGCGGACTCCGACAGATCGATGCTCGCGATCAACGCTTCCGTATAGCGCAGCAGACGCGGGATTTCACAGACCCGCGCCAGGATACGGCTGAAGAGCGAGTCGCCGTAGCGGCGATGCGCTTCTTTAGTCAGCGGAGTCTTCAGCAGCATCGCCCGAGCCAACGGGCCGGTCTCGTAACTTTTCTCCCGATAGAGGACACGACGCGCCCGGGACCCCTCGATGGATGATTCACGAAGATAGCGCAAATCCAGATGCTTTTGCAGCCGTGTCCCGATGGATTTTCCCGCGACGAACAGATCGTTGTGCCCGAAAACGATGAAACGATCACAACTCCGCCCCAACCGCTCCCACCCCCGATCGAGAATCCGCTGCATCGCACGGGGAAGATCCCCCTCCCGCTTCAGCATCGCTTCGATCCGATCGCAACGCACAAAAGCCTCCAGGTCCACATCGATCACTCCCCGACGAAAGAGTTTTTGAAGGTGCCGATGCCTCTGGCGCACCCCATGGAGATCCACTGGCGTGATTTCGCAGGTGATCCCTCCGGGGATCGCGTAACTGTTGTGAGGATATTGCCCCGCCAGCAGGGCGATCATCTCTCCCAAAATCCGTGACGGCTCCAGGACGCTCCGCCTCGGCGCCTCCAGGTCCAACAGAGGCAGAATCGTCAAATAAAACCATTTGAAATGGTTTTGCAAAAGTTCGAAAGCCAGGGTCAACTCGCGGACTTTCCGTGCCTTTGGGCTAAGCTTCAGATCCGTGTAACAATCCTCCAAAGCACGTACCGTAGCGATCAAATGGGCATGGCCGCAAATACCGCAAACGCGAGGATTGATCGTCAAGGCGTCCCAGGGGTCCCGCCCCTCCAGAATTTTTTCGATCCCCCGTCCCGTCACAAAGAGAATTTCGGCAAAATCCACACGCTCTTCCTCATAAAAGTAGCGTACCTGCGCCTCCCCCTCGATCTTTTCGATCAACTCCAGCCGCACTTCAGCCACGCTCATCCTCCATCATCGGCCGCTCGAAGCGTTCGATGCGAAAGGCTTTGGCGATACCGGCCAGGCTCAAATAGGCCCGCCGGGGAACCCCCAGAGGCATCCGAGCGGGGATCCCCATATGTTTGGAGGTGCGCCAGAGAGTTTCTCGGGGAAAATCGGGTTCGGTGCATCCCATACAGGGCGTCCCCGCCCGGGTTTTGGAGTGGACACCGTTCCAGAGGATTTTGTTGCAGCTGCCGTGGGTGAAAGTCCCCTGACAGCCGTGCTCGTAAAACATACACCCCTCCAAGGCGCCGAAACGATGCTCATCGATCTTGTATTCGAAATATTCGTTGCGGGTACAGCCGTCGTGGACCGTGTAGGCGTAGAAGTATTTGGGACGGTGTAGAGCGTCCAGAGGGAGAGGCTCGCCCAGACGCAGCATCGAAAGGGTCCCCGCCAAAACCTCCGGCTGCACCGGACAGCCGGGCAGGCTGACGGTTTTCTCCCAAAAGTCGTCGAAACGTCCGTGCCGCCGCTCTTTGGAGAAATGCAAACCGCTGCGCCCTTCTCCTCCTTGGGCGAAGATCCCGCCGAAAGTCGCGCAGGTTCCCACCGTCACGATGCATTTGGCCTCCGCGGCATAACGCGCAAGGAGTTCGTTGTACACAAGACGGTTCTTCACCAACCCCTCTTCCAGCGTACCGTCGACGATCAGAATCTCGACCCCCTCGATCCCCTCTTCCACCTCGACGAACGCATGCGTCGAGGGGAGTAGAGGATGGTAGAGCCACTCGAAATCCTCCTGCCACTCTTCGAAGTGCGGATAGTTCAACAACGCGTGGGCGTTTCCGTTACACGCCAGGGCCGACAACCAAAGCAGACGCATCAGGAAACCTTGAGCGCGTTGTAGATGTTTTCCGAAATATCGTCGACGTACTCTTCGAGAGCCCTGGGCAAAATATTCTCCCCGTTGAGAAAGACCATTCCCCCCAGATACCCCATAAAGAGCCCGAAAGCGCTGAAAAAGTCCTGGTTTTTCAACGCACCGCTCGCCACCCCGTCGTCGAAGAAAATCATAATTTCGGTCACGAATTCGTTGACGCAGATCATCCCCTCACACCCCTCGTGAAAGACTTCACGGTTGGAGAGATAGACCCGCAGAAAAAAGTCGATCATCTCGGGTTCGTCGCGTGCCGTCTCGAAATAGATCGTCACGATCCGCCGGATCTTCTCCCGCACGGAGAGTTCCGCTTCGTTCACTTCCCGGATTCTGGCTCCCAGATAGGCCGAAATCTCCCGGATGATCTCCTGGGCGAGAATCTCTTTGGAAGAGAAGTAGTTGTAGAGATTCCCGACGCTCATCTTCAAATCTCTGGCCATCTCAGGAATCGTCGTCGCATAAAATCCCTTCTCGGCAAAGAGTTTCAATGCCGTACGTACGATCTCACCACGCCTTTTGGCCTTTTTTTCCGCTCTGTGTTGTTCTTTGATCATAGGAATATTATACGGAAAAAGGGGAGAAGAAAAATGATGGGGATCACTGCGTCCAACGTAAAAGCTCTCTAAAATTTTCCTCAAGGACTTTGAAGGGATAAATGTTTGTAAATTGAAAGAATAAAGGAGAAAGAGTGGTACGCCCAGGAGGATTTGAACCCCCGACCTTCGGAACCGGAATCCGACGCTCTATCCAGCTGAGCTATGGGCGCAAAGAAGAATTTCGGGCCGAAACCCGAAAGGGATTATAGCGAATTATACCAGTTCGATGATGGCCATTTCGGCGGCATCGCCCCGGCGGGTGCGGGTCTTGATGATCCGGGTATATCCGCCTTTGCGCTCGTTGTAGCGAGGAGCGATCTCTTCGACGAGGCGCTTGGTACTGCCCTTGTCCTGGAGCTGGGAAAAGACCGCACGGTGGGCGTTGAAATCCCCGGCGGCGGCTTTGCTGATCAGCTTCTCGTAATACTTCCGCAGCTCTTTCGCCTTGGGCAGGGTGGTTTCGATCCGCTCATGCTCGGTCAGGGCGATGGCCAGGTTCTTCAGCAGCGCGGCACGGTGCTGAGATTTTCGGCCGAGTTTGCGGTATCCATGTCTATGTCTCATGGGGATCCTTTTCTCTTATTCTTTGAGTTGTGCTAGTTTGCTTTCCAACGCGGCGCGCGTTTTCTCGTCAAGTTCGAACTCGGCGCCGAAACCGTGCTCGGCCAAAACCTCCTGGATTTCATCCAGGGATTTCTTGCCGAGGTTTTTGATCGCTTTAAGCTCGTTCTCATCCATCAGGACCAGCTCGCCGAGATACTTGATCCCGGCCCGATCGAGGGAGTTGAAACTCCGGGCACTGAGCCCCAGAGTATCGACGGGAACCAAGAAGGACTTCAGTTCGCTACCGGCCCCTCCTTGCGCGCGACGTCCGCTTTCGAGGTCGATGTCCAGAACCGTGCTGAAGACCGAAAGCTGACTGTTCATCGTCTCAAGAGCATTGGAGAGTGCCTCAACCGGCGTGATCTGTCCGTCGGTCTCGATCTCGAAGACGATCTTCTCGTAGTCGGGATTGTCTTCGACGAGGACGTTCTCAATGCTGTAGTTCGCCTTGCGTACCGGGGTAAAGAAAGCATCCAAGGCGATCGCTTCGCTGTCGACTTCATCGCGCAGATCTTCGCTGGGAACGTAACCGATCCCCTTGGCGATTTCGACGGTGAAAGTCAACTCGCCGTCCTCATTCAGAGTCGCCAGCGGCGTCTCGGGATTGACGACGTCGACATCATCGTTGACGAGATCGGCGGCGAGAATCTCTTTGGGACCTTTGAAGCTGTAGCTGACGACGGCACGGTCGAGCTCTTCGCGGATCTTGAAGCGAATGCTTTTGAGGTTGATGATGAAGACGGCGATGTCCTCATGCATTCCCCGAATCGAGTCGAACTCGTGAGCCGCTCCTTCGATCTTGACGGAGATGGGTGCGTAACCGATGGAGCTTCCCAGCAACAGACGTCGCAGAGGGTGCGCCAGCGTGACCGCATATCCGCTCTCGAAGGGGTAGGCGCTGACCAACGCGCGAGTGTCGCCGATCTCTTCGACTTCCACCTCGCTGGGCAGGAAAGGCGCTGTCTTGATTTTTCTCATATACTAGCCTTTGCTATTTACGCTTACTTGGAGTACAGCTCGACGATCAGACGCTCTTCAACCGGGATGGAGATCTCTTCTCTCTCGGGAATGCGAGTAAAGATTCCGAAGAGTTTGTCTTTGTCGACATCGACCCACTCGACGATTCCGGTCTGATTGGTCAATTCCATCGCCCGCTGAATCTGGGGATTGTTTTTGCTCTTCTCGCGGACTTCGACCTTCTGCCCGGGCTGAACGCGATAAGAGGGGATGTCCACCCGGCGACCGTCAACCAGGATATGGCCGTGGTTGACCAGCTGTCGTGCAAAAGCACGGGTCGTCGCGAAACCCATCCGGTAAACCACATTGTCCAGGCGCTGCTCGAGGAGCTGAACGAGCAGCTCTCCGGTGTTGCCTTCGAGGCGGTTGGCCTCTTTGAAGATGGAGCGGAACTGCTTCTCGCTCACACCGTACATAAATTTCGCCTTCTGCTTCTCACGCAGCTGCAGACCGTATTCACTGATCTTCGTGCGGCGCTGTCCGTGCTGCCCCGGGGGATAGGGACGCTTCTCAAGGGCGCTTTTGCCCGCGAGACGGCGCTCGCCCTTCAAGCCGAGATCGACACCGAGGCGTCGTTCGAGTTTTTCTCTGGGACCTCTATATCTTGCCATCTTTTTACCTTTTGTCTCTATTCTCTATTGTTTAAACGCTATGCAAAACCGAAAAACCGTCGCGATTAGACGCGGCGTTTCTTCGGAGGGCGGCAGCCGTTGTGGGGCAGAGGGGTGATGTCCTTGAACCAGATGACCCGAATGCCTTCGGTGGCCCCCACGGATTTGACAGCGGTGTCGCGTCCGGAACCGGGGCCTTGGACTTTGATGCCGACCTCTTTGATTCCGTACTCTTTGGCTTTGTTCATCGCATCTTCGACCGCCTGCTGAGCGGCGTAGGGAGTGGACTTTTTGCTCCCTTTAAAGCCGAGGGCACCGGCACTGCTCCAAGCAAGCACGTTGCCCATCTCATCCGTCACGGTGATAACGGTGTTGTTGAAAGTTGCCGCTACGTAGACAACGCCGCGTGCGACGCTCTTTTTGATCTTTTTCTTAGCCATGCTTCGTCACTCCTTATGCTGCGCCGACGGTTTTGCGCTTGCCCTTACGGGTCCGCGCGTTGGTCTTGGTCTTCTGTCCGCGGACGGGCAGTCCTCTACGATGGCGAAGCCCGCGATAGTTTCCGAGGTCCATCAGGGTTTTGATGTCCATCATGACCTTTTTGCGAAGATCCCCTTCCACCATATAGTGCTCCTGGATCTCTTTACGGATCGTCGCCGCTTCGGCATCGCTGAGCTCATAGACCCGCTTGTCGTAGCTGATTCCGGTCGCATCCAGAATCTTGCGGGAACTGGTCAGGCCGATTCCGTAGATATAGGTCAAGGCGTATTCCATCCGCTTGTTCTTGGGCAAATCTACCCCTGCGATACGTGCCATGCTTATCCTTGTCTCTGTTTATGCTTGGGATTTTTGCAAATCACTCTGATAACACCTTTGCGCTTGATGATTTTGCAATCATCGCACATCTTTTTGACCGAGGGTCTAACCTTCATAGGGTTCTCCTGTATCTGATTGCACCTTCGTTTTGCGTGGATCGATGAGAGTCTCTTCGAACCAACCCTTAGGGAAGCGGTGCCTCTCCCATAAAGGTTCTTCGCGCAGTGTCCCTACTGGTCACGCTGGATTTTCGGGGGTGGTGATTTTACCGGATTGTCGATTAAAAATCGCTGAAGTCTTTGCTCTCTTATCGGAAGGCCACTCTTACGAGTGAAGTTTCGTATCCGATCGGGGGGGAATTGTGCTCACCCGAAATCAACGAACCCTTCGGAGATGTTTCTCTATTTATAACGGAAAGTGATCCGTCCCTTATCGAGACTGTAGGGGGTCAGTTCGACTTTGACCCGGTCGCCGGGGAGGATTTTGATGTAGTGCATCCGCATCTTACCGGCGATGTGGCAGAGCACCACATGGCCATTGTCCAGTTCGACACGGAAGGTGGCGTTGGGCAGCGCTTCGATCACTTTGCCGTCGATTTCGATCACATCGTCTTTTGCCAAGTTTTTATCCTTTTTTGCTTGGGGTTTCCTGCCGCAGCGGGCACATCCGCCTCCACCGGAGTGGAGCCGAATCTGACCGGAGTCAGGGCAGCGTCAGTATGACGGCTTTGCCGTCGACGACCGCCACCTGATGTTCGTAATGGCTGGCCCGTAGGCCGTCCTCACTGACGACCGACCACTCGTCTTCCAGCACCACCGGTTCGCCGCTCTTTTGGCAAACCATCGGTTCGAGACAAAAGACCATACCGTTTTTGATCTTGGGGCCCTGCTTGGGCTTCCCTTCAAGGTAGTTCAAAATGTTCGGTTCGTCATGCGGTTTGGTCCCGATGCCGTGACCGCAGTAGTTGCGCAGGGGGACGTATCCCCGGGAGGTGATGCTCTCTTCCAGAATCGCGCTGAGCTCCTTGAAACGCATCCCCGGACGGATCGCATCGATCGCTTCGTAGAGCGCCTCTTTGGAGCAGTCGATCAAACGTTGATCCTCTTCGGAGATTTCGCCGACGGGCATCGTGATCGCCGCATCGCCGTAATAGCCGTCGATTTTCGTTCCGATGTCCAGGCCGAGGATGTCTCCCTCCTGGACCCGATAGTCGGTCGGTACGCCGTGGATGACCACTTCGTTGACGGAGGTACAAACAGCGGCGGGGAAACCGTAGAGCCCTTTGAACGAGGGTTCGGCTCCACGCTTGCGAAGAAACTCTTCGCCCAATGCGTCGATTTCGATGAGGCTCATTCCGGGCTTGACGACACCGCGAAGATATTCGAGAGTCTGGCCGACGACCGCGCCGGCACGGCGCAGCTTGTCGATTTCGGCCGGTTTGCGTAGAGGGATGGCCATCAGAGACCTACGTTGCCCAGGGTTTCGTACTGCGCCATGGTCCGCTGCGCTTCGATCTTACGCAT